>CAJULT010000036.1 GCA_910587225.1 uncultured Christensenellaceae bacterium | reverse complement strand
AGGTCAGGCTATTGGTTGTAAAGTTACTTTGCGTCACAATGTTATGTATGAATTTTTACAAAGATTTTTCAATATAGCACTTGCACGCGTTCGTGACTTTAAAGGTGTAAGTCCAAAATCATTTGATGGCCGTGGCAACTATGCTGTGGGTGTTAAGGAACAAATTATCTTCCCGGAAATTGATTACGATAAAATAGATAAAGTACGCGGATTAGATGTAATTATTACTACGACGGCTAAAACCGATGAGGAAGGCAGGGAACTGCTTAAAGCTCTTGGTATGCCTTTCGCTTAAGTAGGAGGATATGAATGGCTACTACTGCGAAATATAACAGTGCTTTTGAAAAGAAAAAATTTCAAGTGCGTAAAAATAATAGATGCCCACTTTGTGGTCGTCCGCGTGCTTTTATTAGACGGTTTAATATGTGCCGTATGTGTTTCCGTAAACTTGCGTTAAATGGTGATATACCAGGTGTTCGCAAGTCAAGCTGGTAGGATTGGAGGAGCAGTATAATGAGATTGACTGACCCTATTGCTGATATGCTTGCGCGTATGCGTAATGCATTAATGGTTAAGCATTCAGAAGTTACAATACCTTATTCAAAAATAAAAGAAAGCATTGCAGCTATCTTTAGAGATGAAGGTTATATAAAAAATTACAGAGTTGTTACAAACGGCAATAAAAAAGACATTATAGTTTATTTAAAATATAACGATATGAATGAGTCTGTTATCCGTGGATTAAAGCGTATATCTAAACCGGGTAGAAGAGTTTATGTAAATACTAAAAACTTAACTCTTGTATTAGGCGGCTTAGGTAATGGTATTATATCTACATCTGCTGGTATTAAAACAGTGAAACAATGCCTTAATGAAAAAGTAGGCGGCGAATATCTCTGTCAAGTTTGGTAATTGGAGTATTATTATGGCACAAAATAGTCAAACAGCCCAAAAGCCGAAAGTTAAAGTATCTCGTATTGGTAAAACACCAATTACTATTCCGGCGGGGGTAAAAGTAAATGTTGAGGGCTTTCTTGTTAAGGTAGAAGGTCCAAAAGGGAAACTGTCACAAGAAATTAGTGAAGGTATCATTGTTAAAGTTGACGGGTCTCAAGTAATAGTGGAATGTGCTGATGGTTCAATTGGTTTAAGACAAAAACATGGACTTTT
>CAJULT010000035.1 GCA_910587225.1 uncultured Christensenellaceae bacterium | reverse complement strand
TTAAATCAGCTATGGCAAATGCTGAAGAAAACCACGGTATTCGTGATGTGACCCGCTTAAAAGTAGGCGTACTTAGAATTGAAATGGGGCCACCTATGAAGAGGTTTACTCCTCGTGCATATGGTAGGGCATCTCTTATCCGTAAACCGACTACTCATATCAAAGTAGTTTTACAAGAAGAAACGGAGGTGAAATAGTGGGACAGAAGGTTAATCCTAATGGTTTCAGACTCGGTGTAAACAAAAGCTGGAATTCTGTATGGTATTCTAATAAAAAAGAATACAGCCAAAACTTAATTGAAGACATCAGAATTCGTAAGTATTTAAGGGGACGCTTAAATCAGGCAGGCATTGCACAAATTGGCATTGAGCGTATGAGTTCTAAAATCAGAGTGACTCTCAATACTAGCCGTCCGGGTATTGTTATTGGTAAAAAAGGTGCGGAAATTGAAAAGCTCAAAAGTGAGCTTAAAAAATTCACTTCAGCAGAAATATTACTTGTTATCCGTGAAGTGAAAAAACCTGAGCTTGATGCAACATTAGTTGCAGATTCTATTGCTCAGCAGCTTATTCGCCGTGTAGCTTTTAGAAGAGCTATGAAAAAAGCTGTTTTACAGACACTTAAATCTGGTGCATTAGGCATCAAAGTAATGTGTGGCGGAAGGCTTGCAGGTGCAGATATTGCACGCAGCGAATGGTATATTAAAGGACGCGTTCCTCTTCAAACTCTTCGTGCAGCTATTGATTATGGCACAGCAGAAGCTCTTACAGCCTATGGTATTATAGGTGTAAAAGTATGGATATTCACTGGTGAAATCCTTGAAGACAGAAGCGGCAAGGGGGCAGAATAATTATGTTAATGCCAAAGAAAACCAAATACCGCAAAATGTTTAAAGGCCGTATTAAAGGTAAAGCTCAAAAAGGTAATACTGTTGTATATGGTGATTTCGGTTTAGTAAGCGAAGATAAAGCAAAAATAACAAGCCGTCAAATTGAAGCGGCTCGTATCGCCATTAACCGTTACTTAAAGCGTGGTGGTGATGTAGTAATTAGAATATTTCCACACAAACCTATTACTAAACGACCAGCTGAAGTTCGTATGGGTAAAGGTAAAGGTCCTCTGGAAGGGTATGTTGCTCCTATTAAAGAGGGAACAGTTTTATATGAAATTGGTGGAGTAGATGAAGCATTAGCTAGAGAAGCTTTCCGCCGTGCAGCTCATAAACTGCCTGTTAGATGCAAAGTTATTGCAAAAGCAGCATCAGAAGAGGTGAAATAGTGAAAGCAGCTGAAATTCGTGAATTAAGCACAGAAGAATTAATGAAAAAAGAAGCGGAACTGAGAGAAGATTCTTTCCGTCTCCGTTTTAAACTTTCTACAGGCGAGCTTGAAGATACATCTAAAATTAAACAAACTCGCAAGGATATTGCTCGTATTAAAACAATACTAGCTGAGCGTCGTAAGCAAGAGGTTGCAAATGGAAAGTAGAGGGCGTAGGAAAGTTCGCCGCGGCATAGTCGTAAGCGATAAAATGCAGAAGACAGTTACTGTTAAAGTAGAGCGTCAAATCCTGCATCCAATGTATAAAAAATTCATCAAACGCAGTAAAACTTTCTTT
>CAJULT010000034.1 GCA_910587225.1 uncultured Christensenellaceae bacterium | reverse complement strand
TACCCCTGCTGAGCTTGCGCCTTCTGAAATAATTTTTGCAAGTCTTAATTCTTTTGCGTTTGTAACGTGGCAGCCGCCGCAAAGTTCTTTAGAGCAGCAGTTTTCGCCGTTTTTATTATCAATAAAGCTTACTACGCGTACTTTATCACTGTATTTTTCACCAAAAAGCGCCATTGCACCTGAATTTTTGGCTTCTTCAATATCCATAATTTCTGTTTTGCCAACTAAGCCTTCATTTATCCAAGAGTTAATCAGGGCTTCAGTTTTCGCGATTTCATCCTTGGTCATAGCACGGTCAAATGAAAAATCGTATCTGGTTCTGCTTTCTTCAACCTGGGAGCCTGCCTGATGAACTTCTTTACCTAGTGTTGCAATGAGTGCAGCCTGCAAAAGGTGGGCAAGCGAGTGGTGTTTTTCAATCTCGGCGCGTTTTTTAACATCAATTTTTGCTCTAACTTTTGCGCCTTTTGTAATTTCGCCTTTAACCCTGTGAGCAAAAACGTTTTGAACCTTAAATGTCTTTAAAACCTCTGCTTCGGTACCGTTTTCAAGTTCTAATATGCCGCTATCCCCGATTTGACCGCCTGATTCAGCGTAAAACGGTGTGGTATCAAGGATTACATCCACTATATCATCTTCATTTGTCGTTTCAACTTCTTCGCCGTTTTTAATTATGGCTAAAACCGTTGCAGGAGCTTCATTTTGAGTATATCCTACAAAATTTGTAGCAGGATGGACTGTATAATTTTTATCATCTGCTAAAACTACTTTTTGCATAGAAGCGCGGGCACGCTCTTTCTGTTCTGCCATAAGGGTTTTGAACGCTTCTTCATCCACATCCATAAAGTTTTCTGCTGCGATTTCTTTGGTAAGTTCAAGCGGGAAACCGTATGTATCATAGAGTTTGAAACAATTTTCACCTGAAATAAGTTTTTCCTCGCTTGCTTTTGCGGTTTTTAAAATTTCTTCCATAAGGTTGTAACCACGCTGTAGTGTGAGTTTAAACCTCTCTTCTTCCTGCAGAATAACTTTTTGGATTTTTTCTGCTTTTTCAGCAAGCTCAGGGTATGCATCTTTATAAATAGCTATAACCTTCTCTACGATTGGCTTTAAGAATGGCAGTTCAAGATTCAGCATATATCCATGGCGCAAAGCGCGTCTTAAAATCATCCTTAAAACATAGCCCCTGCCTTCATTTGAGGGAGTAACACCGTCTGCAATTAAAAAGCTTACGCACCTTGTGTGGTCTGTAATAATTCTTAATGAAATATCTGTTTTTTCGTCTTCCCCGTATTTTTTACCTGAAAGTTTACAAACTTCATCCAGAATTTGCCTCAAAAGGTCGGTTTCAAAGGTGGAAGCAACGTCCTGACATACCATTGCGATACGCTCTAAGCCCATTCCTGTGTCTACATTTTTCTTTTCAAGAGGCTGCAAGTTTCCTTTTTCATCCTGGAAAAGCTCTGTAAATACAAGGTTCCAGATTTCAACCCACCTGTTGCATTCGCAGGTTGCAATTGAACAGTCGTCAGAACATTTTAAATGCTCGCCCAAATCGTAGTGAATTTCGCTGCAAGGTCCGCAGGAGCCTGAAATTCCAACGGGTCCCCAGAAATTATCTTTTTTACCTTTTTTTAAAATTCTTTCTTTGGGTACACCCGCCTTTTGCCAGATTTCACCTGCTTCATCGTCGTTTTCATATATTGTAATCCAGAGGC
>CAJULT010000033.1 GCA_910587225.1 uncultured Christensenellaceae bacterium | reverse complement strand
GACAGTCGAGGTGTCTTCGACACTTACTAGCTAAGTGGAGAAGACATGAAGTCAAACAAGATCTTGACCAATAACTAAAGGTACTTGTATTAAATCAATTAGAATAAAGACACTCAGATTGAGTGTCTTTTTTCGTGGGGAAAATATTAAAAATAGGTTTTACATATTTTGCAAAAACGTTTTTTACTTTTCAAAGCTATATGCTATAATGAAATCAAAGAATGGTTTTATTATGATTTTTAAGAAGTTTTTTAATAAGGATATTGGTAAAGCGGAGTCGCTTTCAAAAGTTTTTAATTTACCTCCACGCATTATGGAGCTTATTTTGTCGCGCGGTATTTCTACTGAGGCTGAAATTGAGGAGTTTTTAAATCCGAAAAAGTTTGCTGATCCTTTTCTTTTAAAGGGGATGAGGGAGCTTGTTGATAGGGTTACGCTGGCGAGGGAAATGAAGGACCGCGTCCTGATTTTTGGTGACTATGATGTTGACGGGATTAGTGCAACCGCAATTATGCTTAAAGCTCTTGAAATGTTTGGAATAAAAGCAAATTACTATCTTCCAAACCGCTTTGTAGATGGTTATGGGCTGACTAACGACGTAATTGATAAGGTAGTAAATTTATATGACCCGAACCTTATTATAACTGTTGACTGTGGAATAAGCTGCCACGACGAAGTAGAGTATGCAAAGACTAAGGGAGTGGAAATTTGTGTTACCGACCACCACGAGATACCTGAAGTTTTGCCAGAAACAATTGTTGTCAATGCAAAAATTGAGGGGCAGGCTTTTCCTGACCGTGAAATCTGCGGAACTGGAGTTGCATTCAAATTTGCTCAGGCGCTGCTTGGCGTGGAAAAGGCGGAACAGTTTTTGCCAATTGCTGCCATTGCTACTATTGCCGACATTGTTCCTCTATTAAATGAAAACCGCGCGATTGTAAGCCGCGGGCTTAAACTATGCGATAAGTATCTTCCTATTGGGCTTAAAATGATGTTTAAGGAATATGAGATTAGCACTCTCAAACCAAATGCGGTAGATATTTCCTTTAAAGTTACGCCAAAGCTTAACGCGTCTGGGCGTATGGGGGACGCGGCAGACAGTTTAAAACTGTATCTTGAAACTGACCCGACAAAAGCCAAGAAACTAATTGAAAAAATTAAAAATCACAACATTAAGCGTCAAGAACTTTGCAACAAAATTTACGACGATTGCGAGAAGGCGCTCGCAAAACAGGATATGCGAATGCAAAGGGTAATCTGCCTTGCATCAAAAGTTTGGGACAAGGGGGTACTCGGAATAGTTTGCTCTCGCCTAGTAGACAAATATCACAAGCCTACCTTTCTTTTTGCGCAAGACGGGGATGAGCTTTGCGGTTCGGGACGCAGCATTGATGACATAAATATTCATCAGCTTTTATCATCGCTTAGCGAAATATTGGACACTTTTGGCGGGCATAGCATGGCAGCAGGGCTTAGTCTTAAACGCAAAAATTATGAAGAGTTTGTGCAGAAGATAAACGCTTTTGCCCTTCAAAATGTCAATGATGAGGTATTTATTCCAATCAGATATTATGACCAAGAGATTTCACTGGAAGAGCTTACGCCAGAGTTTGTAAAGCAGCTTAGCATGCTTGAACCATTTGGCTGTGGCAACCCTAGACCGAAATTTAAAATTACAACTCCGTCACTTAAATTAACACCTATGAGATATGCATATCAGCATGCAAATATTTTGCTTGGTGATAGTTTTGAGATGCAATATTTTAACTATCTAGACAATATTAATAAGATAAATTTTTCGCGTCAAAAGAGTTTTATTTTTGAGCTTAGACCCCGCCTTGTAAAAGGTTCGGTTGTCGATTTTGACGGAGGAAGTTTTATTGCTGAGGATGCATTTAAAAAACTTAATCCTATAAAGTTTGTTCAGTTATGCTATCCAAAGACCAGCGAAGCGAAATATACACTCTATCCAAAAGAGCAGCTTTTAAATTTTGTTTCAGGTAGATCGGAAGAGCACACGTCTGAACTCCAGTCACATGACAGGATCTCGT
>CAJULT010000032.1 GCA_910587225.1 uncultured Christensenellaceae bacterium | reverse complement strand
TTTATGACAACTATCAAATGTGAAATCAACGGTAAGGTAACGGAGATTGAAGTAGAGGAGAGCTTTGCTTCGGCGTACTTGGAGATTGAAGCGGAGAGCAAGCGTGAGCAGTGGAGACAAGACTGGAGGAATAGAAAACACAACTGTTCGCTCGAAGCAATGGAAGCGCAAGGTGTACAGTTTGCCGCCCCAGACACTTTGGAAGAAGACGAGGAAAAGGCGGAATTGCGCAAGGCTATTTCGCAACTTACGGCAGAACAACAAGAAATCATCCGCCGAGTATATTTCAACGGCGAAAAGAAAAGTGAAGTTGCCAAGTCGCTCGGCATTGCCAACAGCTCGTTCACAGAACGGTTGCAGAGAATTTTGAAAAAATTAAAAGATATTCTGCAATAACAAGGGCATATGTAGAAAGGTTGCTTTTATGCTCCAATTTTGATATAATAAATCAAAAGGAGCGAAGGGAAAGTGGCGAAGACGAAATATAGGACTTTAGCTGAATATCTCACTGATAATTTTTACGACTTGTTGGCAGAATCCGCCTCGGGTTATATTGCGCAACACAAGTTAGATTTCAAAACCAACTATATTCCTTTCACAACAGAAGAACCGGAGTTAGATTCTTGTACTATTACTAGCCTTTATACGGAAGCATTGAAAGATGACTATGTTTATATTCATTGTGCGGTATCGGTTTCTGTTATTATAACTGGTTATGCATATGGTAAACGCAAAGGAGACATCGACCAAGACACAGCTTTACTTTGGTTGAGTATGAAGTTGAAAGCAAGGTTCATAGACCAGTTCCAGGATATGGAAGTTGTCGATGTTCGATTGCTTGAGGACAGAGAAAGTTTTAGAATTCAAGCCGCTTCCACAAAGAATTTCGTTCCGTATATTCAAGAGAAAGATTTAGAATATCACGCAACGCAAATTTTGAAAAAATACTATCCCAAAGCTCTGGAAGTGCCTATGGCGTTACCCCTTGCAAAACTAGTAAAGGCAATGGGGGTAAAGGTGCTAACAGGACACCTTAAAGGTGGGGTGTTCGGTAAGTGTTATTTCATAGATAAAAATGCAAAGGACAAAGATGGAAAACCCGTAACGATTAAACGCGGAACTATTGTTTGTGACAACAATGCATTCTTTTATTATGGAGTTGGGTCTTTAAATAATACCATTGTACACGAGTGTGTTCATTGGGAACTGCATAGGAAATTCTTTGCTTTACTGCATTTACTTAATTCTTCGCTGTCAAATATTTCTTGTACAGTCTTGGGTGAAGAAATAAAAAACATAGACGATAGTTTGATGGAAGAATACAAGTGGATGGAGTGGCAAGCAAATGCTCTCGCACCGCGCATCCTTATGCCCGCCGATATGACCAAGCTGAAATTCGAGCAAATAAAGGCAGAGGTGATATCAAGTGGCGAAACCAATCTCGTTAAAGTTTACGAGCAAACTATAAATAGGCTAGCTACATTTTTCGATGTTACAATAACTTCCGTCAAAATTCGGTTGCTCGAATTGGGATATGATTATTTAAAGGGCATTCACGATTACATAGACAATAGCCATACGAAATCATATCTTTATAACGCATCAAAGATTAAACCTGAACAATCCTTCTCGGCAAGTTTCTATGATGCCGTGGCAAACGGAACGATTAACAAGCAACTTCGGGATTGCCTCGAAAAGCGGACGATTGTTTATGCTAGCGGTTTCTTTGTCATAAACAATAAAAAGTACACCTATAAAGACAAAGAGACTGGCAAGCAAGAACTGACAGATTATGCGCTCGAACATATGGATGAGTGCTGTCTTGTCTTTAACCATGAGAGAAAAAATCAAAACAGCTTCAATGACCGATATTATTCGATGTGCTTCCTTGCTAGAAGTAGGGGGAAGGAGTTCAATTCCAATGTAAATTCAGCGGATGAACATAACTCTGCAATACTAGAAAGTGCATCGCAATTAGCGGAATTAAGCGATGAGATTTTTGAAATACAGGAAGCAAACAATCTTGTCAGAAATATGAACGGTTCATTTGCAGAGTCTTTGGCTTTTTTAATGAAAGAAAATGGTTTCAGCAATAATAGTTTGTACAGTGAAAGTTACATCAATGACCATAAAATCGCACAATTTCTGTCTGGTGAAAAGGAACCCACCAAAGGCGAGGTGTTGGCAATCTGCGCTGCAATGCATTTGCATCCTATCGTAACGCACAAACTCCTGGAAGTTGCAGGTAAGCGACTTAATTTGTCAACCGAGATGGATGGAGCATATGACTTTCTTATCCGTGAATACTATGACCAGGGGCTAGATGCGTGGAATGCACAGCTTAACGCAATAGAAAAAGTAGAGTGGACTCTTCCTTAAAAAATTCTCGCAAATTTTTGCGAACTAAAATGAAATAAAAACTAATTTACCTCTTATGCACTAGCAATGCATAAGAGGTTTTTTTATGTCCTTTTTCAGAGGATAAAAAAAATAAAAGAAATTTTGCAGTGACGCCCGAAATTTTTCCGCCGCCACTCCTTATGTAATGAAGGGCGGATGTCCTATCAAAACAGGAGGTAAATTTA
>CAJULT010000031.1:1611-2682 GCA_910587225.1 uncultured Christensenellaceae bacterium | reverse complement strand
GCGTGATATAATTGGGATAAAATAAATATTCAGAAAGACTATAGGTACATATACAATGATCAGATTACATGAATATGATAAGATGCCAGCTTCTAGTAAAAATGATGCGTTGATTTTTGCCAGTAATTATACTGGATTTAGTAAAGATGACTTTAAATGTGAGGTAATTAAGGAACCAAAAAGAGTAGGTTTGTTCAAAAAGGAAGATGGTATATATCATTGCTGGTATGAATATCAAGGTATGGATGCAGATGTTGATTTTATGATTGCGGATGCACATTTATACTTGGATTATGCTCAAAAAAAGGTACTTGTAATTAGATTTGGATTCAAAGCGTATGAGCTTGACTGTTCTGATCTGGCTGATTATGAGATGGTTATAAACTCAAATAATAAAACGTATACCATAAGCAATAAAAATAAAGCGTTGAAAGGGGCTATATTATTTGGTGTTACTGGTGCTGTTGTGGGAGCCGCTGATTCAGAAACAGTATCGGAAACGGTGGAGTTTGCAGAATTGATAATCAGATTAAGATTTAAGGGGAAAGAGCCGTTTGAAATATTGACATGTAGCCAGAAATATGAAGTTGCAGATCAGGAATGGCGAGATATTTTAGACCAGAGTAGAGATGCTGATGAACAATTAAAAAAGTTAGTGAATATCTAATATGAATATTTAAGAACAGTAATTTTATAAAAGAATAGATTGTATTTAGAAATAGGACAGTTCAAATTTATAACAAGGACTGTCTTTTTGATTGCACAAAAAGGAGGACTTAATTTGGCAGAAAACAACTTTATAATTGAATTAATTGCACGCCTCAATAAATCGGCGAGTAAAAAACAGGTGCAGACAGATGCTAAAAATCTTGGAAAAATCAAAATTCCCTTGATTGGAACTTTAAATAAAAGGCAGACAAAACAGCAGATTAAGCAGGATCTGGCTTCATTAAATGGAACAGTGAAGATAACAGGAAAAGTTGATAAAAATGGTGTGGTTAAATCTGTGCAGCAGGCAACCCAGCAGGCACAGAAAAATACAAAAGCAAAACCAATTGAAATAAATTTCTC
>CAJULT010000031.1:0-1511 GCA_910587225.1 uncultured Christensenellaceae bacterium | reverse complement strand
AATATCGTTATGCAGTTTACAAGGCAATTGAGAAATGCATGGAAAGAAGCAAAGGAACTGGATTCAGCGCTTACGGATTTATCACGTGTAAATGGAGAAATTTCAAGAAATGATTTTCCCAATTATCTTGACAAGGTTATTAACAAGACTAAAGAGTTATCAGTTGCTACAAAAGATTACATCGATGCAGTGACTACATTTTCAAGAGCTGGTTATAACTTGGCTGATTCAGAAACATTAGCAGATATGGCAATGCAGCTTGAGAAAGTTGGAGATATGGATTCTGAATCAGCATCAAAAGCACTTTTAGCAGGTCTGCAAGGATATACTGAAATTGATGGTTATGGAATAGAGCAGCTTGCGGAAAAGGCACAGGCACTCAATGATAAGATTGATATTATCGGCAATACTGCGTCAATTACCCAAAAGGAAGTCGCTAGTGGTATTCAGGCGGTTGGTTCTGTAATGAATGACGCAAATACTTCTGTTGATGAATTTATTAGCTTACTTGGTGCTGGAAACAGGGCGGTACAGGATTCTAATAAAGTAGCATTGGCAATTCGTACATCGGCGCTTAGGATTCGTGGATGTACTGTAGAGCTACAGGAAATGGGAGAAGAGACAGATAATGTGATTGAATCCACATCAACATTAGCGGCAAAAATCAAGGCATTAACGAATATAGATGGTAGTGGCGGTGTAAATATTCTTGAAGCGGACGAGGAGACATTTCGTTCCATTTACGATATTTACAATGATATCGCAAAAGTCTATGATAAAATGTCTGATAAAGATGCCAGCGCGTTGCTTGATCTTATCGCTGGTAAAAATAGAAGCAACCAGATCTCGGCAATTTTGAACAATATGTCAGAGGCGAATGAACTTTTAGACAGGTCATTAAATGCGGCAGGGACTGCAAGTGATGAATATCAAATTTATTTGGACAGCGCGGAGGCGGCAACGGAAAGGTTCGGTGTCGCAATGACAGAGACATACAACAATATTCTTAACGGTGAAACAATTAAGTCATTAGCGGATGCTGGCACTGCTGTTTTGAACTTTGCGAACAGTTTTGGTATTGTTGAGGGAACGATTAAAGGATTTCTGGCTTTAGGGCTGTTAAAAGGAATCACCACGCTTACAGTAGCATTTAAAAATAGTGCAGTGCAGGTCAGTAATTATGGTGTGGCATTAAGTACTGTAAATCAATTAGATACAGTGCGAAATACTCAAAAATATGCAAAGTCTATGAATACATTAAAAGTATCATGTGCTAATCTTACAAGCGCGCAGTTAAAACAGGTACTATCTAATAAGGCTTTAAGTAATACGGAACGTGTTAAAATTTTAAGATATCAAGGTCTTACTAAAGCGCAGGCACAGGCAAAACTTGCACAAATGGGTTTAACACAGACAACCAATGAACAAACTGCAGCAAACGGGGCAGCAACAGCAAGTACATTTTCATTAAAGGCGGCTGTAACGGGTCTTGGGGCAAGTATTAAAGCGGC
>CAJULT010000030.1 GCA_910587225.1 uncultured Christensenellaceae bacterium | reverse complement strand
GAAGATCCAGGTAAGGATACCCCAGTACCATATAATCCAGTTAAGCATCCTGATAAGGTAACTACAGTAGAAGGTAAACAAATTATTCACTTTGTAGATGGTGACAATAACACTCCACTTAAGGATTCCGATATTCAAACTCATGAATTCAAGATTACAAATGGTGTACCAAACGAATCTAGCCATACCTTTACGCTAGTTAATGTACCGGTAATCCCAGGATATGTTGCAGAAATTAAGTCTGCTGGTGGAAAGACTGTAACTCCAGATAATCCGCTTGCAGAAGTAACAGTTGTCTACCATAAGATTGGTAAGATAGTTCCAGTTGATCCAAATGGAAATCCAATTCCAAATGTACCAACACCAAACTATACTAATGATCCAACGGATCCAACTAAGGTAGTGCCAAATGAACCAGTTCCAGCTATTCCTGGAAAGACACCAGATAAGACAACAATAACTCCAGTTGATCCAACTAAGGATACCCCTGTTGTTTACAAGGATAATAAAGTTCCAACTACTCCAAATACACAAAAAGCTGTGGTTAACTTTATTGATGTTAATACTGGAAAAGTTATCAAGACCTCAGGTATTTTAAGTGGTCGCCCAGGAGAAGACATTAATAAGTTGTACTCATCTGCTGAATTCATTAAGCAATTAGAGGATGCAGGTTACGAAGTTGTTTATAATGCGTTTGATGGCGATGGAGTAACTAAGTACTTTGACAATGATGACAATACTGTACAACAATTCACTATTGCTTTGAAACTGAAAGAAAAATCTAAGACGCCAGATCCAGTTCTTCCTGATCCAGAAGTTCCTGCAGAACCTGCAAAGGATCCAGAAACTCCTGTAGAAAAGGTAACTAGACCTGAACAACCAGTTAAGCAAAATGTTGCTACCCCTACTCCAGAAAAACCTGTAGAGAAGAAGACTAACGATAATAAGGAAGTCTTACCGCAAACAGGTGCTGAAAGTAATGAAGCTGCTACTATTTTAGGTGCTGCAGCAACAGCAATTGGTATGACAAGCTTGATTGGCGCAAAGAGACGCAAGAAAGATGATAAATAATTTTTGAATTAAATATCTTTTTTCAAATTTAGCTAATAAAGGGGCGTTGAGACTTGATTCTCAGCGCCTTTTTTTAATACATTATATTTGTAAATAATGCATCTATAGATAAGAAAAGACGTACAATTATATAGAGCAATTCACGTTAACAAGGGGGCATGAAATATATGGATAATTTAAGTGAGAAAGTTGCATCAGTAGCTGTAAAATATACGGATTTAGATAATAATCTGGTTGAACTTTCTACTTCTGAAAACTTGACAGGAAATATTGGCGATAAAATTAATTACAGCACAGCAGATGAAATAAAAAATTTAACTAATCAAGGATATGTATTAGTTAATGATCCCTTTGATAGTAAAGGAAAAGAACCGGTGTTTAGTGAAGATCAAGACAGTTACATGGTTACCTTTAAGCATGGGAGAGAGCAAGTTACAGTTGATAATCTAAAATATGGCTGCAAGCTTGAAGATCTTCAAGTAAAAGGTACTCAAACTGTTCATTATGTTGGCGCGGGTAGTCGAACTCCTAGGGATGAAGTATCAACAATTACTTTTAATCGGATTTTAGTCTATGATCGTGTGACTGGCAAAAAGATTGGTAGTAAGGGCTGGGAAAAAGTTGAGCAGTCTTTTCCAGTAGTTGCGGCACCAAGTATTTTAGGTTATGTTCCCGATCAAGTTTTAGTTGGTGGAAAAACAGTTACTGCTGATGAACCAAATCGTGAATATACTATTACCTATCAAGTTAATGAACATATTTCAAACAAAGAACAGAAGGCAGAAGTTAAATATCTTGATATTGATAGCAATAATGAAGAAATTGTTGAATCTAAAATTTTAACTGGGGCTCCAAATACAAAAATTGACTATAGTACAATTGATCAATTGAAAGAGTTAGACACAAAGGGCTATGAAGTAGTAAGTAATGGCTTTGATGCTAATGGTGATATTCAATTCTTTGATACAAGTGACGACTATGTTCAAACCTTTATTGTCACCTTAAGACATAAGCAAGTATTGGTTAACGAAGAAAATCCCCTTGATGGTATTAATGACGCAGAATATCACAAGATAAGTAAACGAGTTATAGCTTATAGTGGTGCTGATGATCAGACACCAGAAGAAGTGGTACAGCAAGTAAACTGGAGTAGAGATCTTACAGTTGATGCTGCAACTAAGCGAATTATTTCTGATGGAAAATACACAACTGAATGGAAGCCAGAGCAAAAAACATATTCAGCAATTTCTGTACCAGCAGTAAGCGGATATCATACTTATATAAAAGAAATGCCTGAGGAAAAGGTAAGACTTGCTAACGTAACTGAAAAAATTAGATATGTAAAAAATGGCTATGTCATTCCTGTTGATGAGAGCGGACAAAAGATTGATATTCTCCCTAAATTACGTTTTGTTTCAGATAAAAATGATCCCACTCTAGTATCTTTGCCTAAAAATAATCTAAAAGATGAGGAATACGAGCCAGAATCTGTTGATTTTGCAAAAATTGATCCAGCAAAAGACATAGAAGTTAAGTATGTTTTAAGGCATAAATATGTGGCCGTAAATAAAGATAATTCTCATTTTGATGTTAATCCTGGTGCGTATCGCCGGACTGCTACAGCTTTAGTTCGTTATGACGGAGCTGGTGTTAAGAATCCTAATGATGCGATCCAAACAGTTCAATGGAATAGAGATATCACTTATGATGAGGTAACAAAAGAAATCTTAGAAAATGGAAAATATACTACTGAGTGGAAAGCAGATAAAGAGTACTTTGAAGCAGTAGATACACCAGTAATATCCGGTTTTACGGCTGATATTGGGGTTGTTGCTAAGCATGATGTAACGCAAAGCGATCTTTTTGCGACAGTAACTTACAAAAAGAATGGTGCGATTATTCCCGTTGATGAAGAGGGACAGGAAATTTCTGAAGCTAAACCAGTTCCATTTCTTAATGATTTAACTGATCCAACTAGAGTGTTGGCAACGGAAGAAGTGCCTGAAATAGAAGGATATCGCCGCACTCAAGAGACTGTTTTAATTAAAGATCCAGTAGCAGATATTAAAGTTAAATACATTCTAAAGCCACGTTATGTTCAAGTTAATAGCGATCATCCATATCAAACAGTTAAACCTCATAATTACAGTATTCCGGTTAAAGAGACGGTTCGTTATGAAGGAGCGAGTGATAAAACACCAGCAGATCGAATTCAAGGTGCACGCTGGAATAGATCTTTAACTGTAAATGATAATAATGGAAAAGTAATTAAGGATGGTAAATATACTACTGCTTGGACTGTTGATAAAAAGGAATATAGCGCAGTTGTAACGCCAGTAGTTGATGGATATCATGCAGATCAATATCAAGTTAAAGAATATAAGGTAGAGCGTGAAAATGTTGATATGGTGGTAAAATACCACAAAAATGGTCAGATTATCCCAGTAAACTCTAAAGGTGAAAAAATTGACCATGCGGATCAACCGGTATATGTAACCGATCCAACTGATGCAACGAAAGTTTTAATGGAACAACCAGCTCCAAGAATCTTAGACTATATGCCTAAAAATTCATCAGTTGTTGTCAAAGATCCAAGTCGTGATACAAAGGTTATCTATTATACCTTTGATGAAATAAAAGAATTAATCTCAGATAAAAAGTTAAAGACTAAGATTGAATCTGTTGATGGAAAGTCAACTTTAACAAATGTAGTCTCGCTTCCAGGTAATGACAATAAAAGAAAAGCAATCGTTACTTTTGTTGATTTAAGTAATAATGCTGTTCAAATTGCATCTTCTAATGTCTTAAGCGGAAATGTGGGCGATAAGATAACTGATTTATACAGTACAGCTAAACAAATTAAAGAGCTGGAACAGGCTGGTTATGAAGTGGTCTACAATGGCTTTGATCCAAAAGGCGCAACTAAGTACTTTGAAAAAGACCAAAAAACAGTTGCTACATTTACAGTAGCAGTAGAAAAAATTAAAAAAGTAGACGCTAAAGAAGAAAATAAAGCGGAGACAAATCCTAAGAAAGAATCTACACAAGTAGATGGACAAAATGAGCAAGATCATAAAGTTTTAAAGCACATTTTTCCATGGATGAAATAGAAGATAAAAGAGCTAGATTTGATTAAGCAAATCTAGCTTTTTATGTGTGTCGGGCATGATATTACATCTAGTCCGTTGAAATACGGATCACG
>CAJULT010000029.1 GCA_910587225.1 uncultured Christensenellaceae bacterium | reverse complement strand
TTTATTTTATTATGTTTAGCGTAAGAGTATGCAATAAGCTCCGTAGATGATATAGGCACAACCTTTGCCGCTCTGCCGCTGCATAGGCCTTTTACAAGGGAAAGCCCTATTCTAAGCCCAGTAAATGAGCCAGGTCCAATTACAACAGCGTAGCAATCGTTGTCTTTTATTGAAACGCCCTCTTCATCTAAAGCTTTATCAAGAGCGGCTAGTGTTGCCTCGCTATGCTTGGCTGAGGAGTCCATTTCAATAGTTTTACATTCCCCATTTATATCAAAAGCTATAAGTGCATTTTTAAATGCTGTTGAAATAGCAATCATATTTCTTTCCCCACATAAATAATTCTTTGGTTTGCACTTTCTCCCTTTTCTATCTCTATGGAAAGATGCTCCCCTCGCAGTAGTCCTTTTACATTTTCTGGCCACTCAACTATGGTTACGCCGTCAAGTGTGCTTGCGTCAAAATACTCATTAAAGCCAAGCTCTTCCGCTTCAGCAGCTGAGCCTAATCTATACATGTCAAAGTGATATATAGGCATCTTTCCGCCCTCATATACATTTAAAATTGTAAATGTCGGACTAGTAACCATATCGGACGAGCCAAGTCCCATTGCCGCGCCTTTTACAAAGTGTGTTTTGCCAGCGCCTAGGTCGCCCTTTAATGTAATAATTGTCCCTTTTAAAAACACTTTTGATAGTGATGATGCAAACGCAATAGTTTCTGCTTCGCTATTTACTACCACTTTCAGCTTTGCCCTCATTTCTCTTTTTTCCATTGTTTAACCTCTTAACTATTAAGTTAAATATTATAATTCCCACAGTTGCAATAACCACGCCTTCAACGCCGCCAGCAATCACGTCGGTAAGATAATGCTGACCAAGCGCTAAACGCGAAAGCGCAATAAGCATTAGATATAGTCCCATTATAATTGGCACGCATATTTTTGTCCAGCGATTTTTACCATATTTTATAGCCGTATAAGACAAAAAGATTGCAATCATAACAGCTGAGTTTGTATGCCCGCTTGGCAAGCTAAACCCTGTCGAGCCGCCCAAATTTAAAATGTCGGGATAAGACACATAAGGTCTTGGCCTTCCAATGCACGCCTTCAAAATCGTGTTAAGTCCAACGCCTGCCCCGTAGGTGCAAACAAAGCCATAACTTAACGATTTTTTCTTAAAGTAAATAGGAATAAGCGCAAGCGCAAAACCTAGCCAGCTTCCAAACAAGGTGACTATTCTAAAAAAGTAAATCCAAAACTCACTCATCCCGCTTTGTAAAAATAAAATAAGGTTTGCTTCAAATGTCATAGGTTTATTGTACCAAAAAATCACAAAAAAAACAACATAATTTAATATTAATGAATTTTTGACAAAAAAAGAGGCGTTGCCCCGTAGTAGCTCCGCCAATTAATTTTGGCTTTATGTGTCAATTAAATTTACAATAAAAAAGAGGCAACGCCTCTCATTTTAGTTTACTTATCGCTATTCCATCTTCAATATCATAAAGCGTGGTTTCAAAATCCTTATCAGTCTGCACAGCCTCAATAAATCGTTTTAAATTAACAATCATAGTTCGATTTTTATGCGGAATTTTGCCCTCCAATTTAACCATTCCATGAAAGTATACATTATCAGCAAACAGCACTCCGCCCTTATTTAAAAGTGACTTCAAAATTGGCAAATAGTTTATGTATTGACCTTTTGGACCGTCCAAAAATATTAGGTCAAATTTCCCAGTAAGCGAGGGAAGTACCTTAGCAGCATCGCCAAGTATCGCCTCCACCCTATTGCTATAACCCGCCTCTTGAAATGTCACAAGAGCTTGTTTGTGCCTCTCTTCATCCTTTTCGATAGTGGTAAGCATTCCACCGCACGCGGCAAGCATTTGGCATCCTGAATACCCGATTGCAGTTCCGATTTCAAGTATACGCTTAGGTGAAAGCTTTTGGCAGACCATGCAAAGCATTTCACAGCTTCTATCTCTTAAAATCGGGACATTATTTTCTTTTGCAAAATCTTTAAGCTGGTCGAGCATTAGTCAAGTGTTACGATTGTTAAAATCATAGGTCTGCGTTTTGTGCGTTTGAAAATAAAGTTAGAAATGTTACGGCGAATAGACTGCTTAATAACCGCAGGCTCAACTCCGCGCAAATCTTGCTCTTTAAGTGATGCAATAATTGCAGCCTTAGCGTCAGCAACAAAACTTTCCTGCTCGTCCGCATAAACCACACCGCGAGTGATAATAAATGGGTCGCTTGAAACGCAGCCAGAAATATTATTAATATTGACGCATACAACGCAAATACCTTCTTCGGCAAGTTGCTTACGCTCGCGAAGCACGTTAGAATCCATATCACCAATACCAATTCCGTCCACAAGTCTTTGCCCTGCGGTAACATAACCAGCCGATTTAATAGAGTTAGGTGTAAGCTCCACCTGCATACCAAGGCTTGGTATTACGATATTGCGCTCTTCCTGTCCAAGTGACATAGCAAGCTCTTTATGCACTTTGAGGTGACGATATTCACCATGCACTGGTATAAAGAATTTAGGTTTTACAAGGCTGTGCATAAGTTTAAGTTCCTCAGCACAGGCGTGCCCTGATGCGTGAACATCAGCAAGTTCGTCATAAATAACGTCTGTGCCAAGTTTATAAAGCGCGTTGATGACATTGTACACATTCTTTTCATTGCCTGGAATTGGAGATGCTGAAAGAATAATAAGGTCATTTTCTTTAAGTTTGATTTGCTTAAACTCACCCGCTGCCATTCTTGTAAGCGCGCTCATAGGCTCGCCTTGGCTGCCAGTAGTGATTATAAGCACTTCCTTATCATCACATTTATCTACTTTTTCAATGTCAATGATGTTATTGCGGTCATATTTAAGTTCGCCAATCTTGTAAGCAACCTCGCTTACATTAATCATACTTCTGCCAGTAAAGGCAACCTTGCGTTTGTACTTTTCAGCAATATTCATAATCTGTTGAAGCCTATGAATGTTAGATGCGAAAGTCGCAACGATAATACGATTGTTTGCATGGCTTTTAATAATTTCATCCAAAGTACGCCCAACGCTTCTCTCACTCATAGAGTAACCTTTACGGCAAACATTAGTACTTTCACAAAGCATAAGGTTAACGCCACGCTTGCCAAGTTCCCCAAGTCGTGGAAGATCAATCATCTCGCCATCAATTGGCTCATAATCCACTTTGAAGTCGCCAGTGTGCAAAATATTTCCAGCAGGAGTGGTAATGCAAAGAGCAAGTGAGCCCGCAATAGAGTGACTTACCTTAATAAACTCAACTGTAAAAGAGCCAAGTTTCAAAACATTTCTTGGTTTAACAGAAACAGCCTTATATTTTACTTTTGGATGCTCCTTCATCTTGTTTTCAACAAGCGCCAAAGTAAGCCTGCTGCCATAGACAGGAACGTTAAGCTCACTAAGCACAAATGGCAAAGCGCCGATATGGTCTTCGTGTCCATGTGTTAAAAGAATAGCCTTTACTTTATCCTTGTTCGCAGTAAGATATGAAATGTCAGGTATAACAATATCAACCCCCGGCAAATCGTCGTCTGGGAAGGTTAGACCACAGTCAATTATTACAATCTCATTTTCATACTCAATGGCGGTCATATTTTTACCTATCTCACCTACCCCGCCTAGAAAGGTGACTTTAACTTTATTATTCAATTTTTTACTCCTTTTTTAAAACATAAAATTAAGCTGAACTCGTCCAGCAGCTACTTTTGTGAAAATAATAAGTTGCTAATGCAACGTATTTTAAAAGTTATAACAGAAATTTTGCGTCGTCAATTTTATCAACTTCTTCAAGCTTTTTAGGCGTCAAAATTGTATCATTGTCGACATAGAATCTCATCCCCTGACTTGAGAAGAACATTACCATTTCAAAAATATCAAATAGTGGGAAGATGATAGGAAGAATTATGATAAGAGCATAAACGCCAAGTACTGCTGAAAGTACAAAAGCAAGAAGGTATATGATGAAAGCATTAGAAAATACTCTAAGCCCTCTTCTAAGGCTTGCTGCCATTCCTTTTGGGAAAGCTTTAAATACGTTGACGTCAAATACAACCATAGCAGGCGCCCAGCCAGCCACAAAAGTTTCCTTGAAAGCAAGAAGTATTGAAGGCACTAAAACTACAAGGAAAGGCATTGCGTAGCCATAAAGAGGATTAGTAATGGCTGTAAGACCGAACATGCTTAAAAGGACAAGGGCATCAAAAATCCAAGAGTACATAGTTTTCATAGCTGCGTATGGAAGGCTTTTATTTAAAGTTCTAAGAAAAGTCCCCGTAAAGCTATGCTTACTACTTGCCGCCATATAGCCATAGGTCATCTCGCAGACAACATATTTACCCACGTTACTAAAAAGAGGCTTCACTACAAAGATAATTATCATCATATAAATGCCAATCCAAACATTAGCATTAAATATTGATGTAACAAAAGAAATTATTCCATAGCAAATCGCACTAAGTGCAGCTGAAATGTTAATTCCGTAGAAAGTACCAGAAGTGAAATATTTGCCTATCTCATAGCTATTCCAAGCGTTAACAATTTCAGTAGAAATTACATGATAAAATGGTGCAAGCAAAGCAAACACCACAGCCCAACTCAAAATTTGGTAAACAAGAAGTTTCCAAACCTTGTCAAAATTCGCACACAAAAGTTTTATTGAATTTTTAAACATCATAATTTTTAATTTCCAATCTGTCTACACCCTATTATACATAAACAAACTAGAAAAAACAACTTTTTATAAGCGAATTTCCAATATTTTATATTTAATTGCGCCATGAGGCATATTTACGGTAACGGTGTCCCCTTCCCTGTGTCCAAGCAGTGCCGCTCCAACAGGTGAAACATTACTAATAATTCCATTTGCAGGATCGCTTTCGGTTGAGCCAAGAATCTTATATGAAACTTCCTCATCAAA
>CAJULT010000028.1 GCA_910587225.1 uncultured Christensenellaceae bacterium | reverse complement strand
ACTGCGTTATCTGGTGACAGCATGCTGCCTTTAAGTCTTATAGCGCGCAGGGGTTTATCGTAACGATAAAAGCTGTCTATAAGCCTCATTGCCTCATGGGCAAGAGCTATTGCCTCATTGGTTGGTGCAATTTTATGACTTTTGTGTAGACGCTCAAAGTTTGCTGTTTTTAGGCTTACTGAAATGCAAGAGCATTGCATTTTGTGTGCTGCAAGCCGCGAGGAAACCTTTTGAGCTAGGAAAGCTATTGTAGCTTCAATATCTTTTCTTTTTATAATATCAACAATGGTTGTTGTTCCGTTTCCCACACTTTTAGGCGGTGGAAGGTGATAATAGTTGAGTACTGGTTCAATTCGCTCGCCGCGCAGACTTTCGCGCAGTCGAACAGCGGTTATTCCGATGATTTCGTCTAGATACTTAGGCGGAAGCTCTACAAAGTCGCCGATGGTTGTAACATTCATTTTGGCAAACTTTTTATCAAGCCTGCGGCCTATTCCTACTATGCTTGAAAGGGGAAGTGGATAGACGATTTCTTTAAAGTTTTCACGTGGGATTTCGGTTGTGGCGTCAGGTTTTTTCATGTCAGAGCCAAGCTTTGCAAACACCTTAGAAAAGGATACGCCTACCGAAACCGTAAAGCCGAACTGCGCCTTTATGCGCTGCCGCAGCTCATCCGCAATTTCTTTGCCTGTTTTTTTAAGATAATTTAGGCTGCCCGTTACATCTAGCCAGCATTCGTCAAGTCCGAGAGGCTCAACAAAGTCGGTATAGTCAAGATAAAGTTCTTGCAGCTGCGCACTTATATCTTCATAAACATCATAATGAGGAGCGAGGGTGACAAGGTCGGGACAACTTTGTTTAGCTTCCCAAATGGCTTGACCAGTCTTGACACCCATCTTTTTTGCTATTTCATTTTTTGCTAGTATTATGCCAGTTCTTTTTTTTGGATTGCCCGTGACCGCGACTGGTTTGTCATTAAGTTCGGGACGGGTGGCGCATTCAACCGATGCAAAGAAATTATTTACGTCGCAATGCAAAATTGTTCGCTCTTTCATTTGATTTAAAACTCCATATTTTGTATAATTGGTATATAAAGGGAGTTTTATGCAAAAGGGTCAGATTGTTAATTTTTATTGTGACGCCTATCAAAGTTTTGCTCTTCAATTTTTTGAGAGGGACGATATTCCACCTTGTGAGATTGATAAGGATGTTGATAGCATGCTCTGCGAAGCTATGGTAATCAAAAATCTGCTTGCGGGTGTGGAGGAAGTTAACATTGGTTGTCGCTATCCTCAAAATGCCACTTTGATGCTTGATAAATATGGCTTAAAGGGTTGTGCAATTATTGATGGACGAGAAGCGAGCAAGTTAAAAACTTTTGACAGAGTTATTTTGTATATTTCTTCTCTTTCAGACTTTGAGGAAGGGGAGCTTGCCGATTTGTCCATGCTTTGCGGACAGAAGAAATTACGAGTAATGATTTCGTTTGGGCGGGATCTGTATGAAATGGGAACGCTTGACAGGCGTTACGGGCAGTCGCCTGTGCGGCTACTTGAGAGTATGGGCTTTTTGGATCGCGATTGCATGCTTCTCGGTTGCAACTATCTTGAGAAGGATGACCTTAGCGTGATTGCATCTTATGGAGCTTTGACGGTGCTTACACCGCAGGAAGATTTGCTTTTTAGTAGAAGCCTTGTAAGCCTTGCACCATTTGTAAGTCAAGATGTTGAATCGCGGCTTGCAAGCGGAAGTTATCCGATTGTAGACATGAGGGCTGAGGCGAGGTTAATAAGAGGGCAAAGCGGAAGCCTATGTGGCAAAGAGGTGCCATCTTATGACGAGGCGCTAAGGCTTATCGGTTTGCAAAGTGATGATGCACGCAGAGATTTGCTTTTTGGAAACTATCGCGTAAAAAATGAGGAGCTTGATGCTCGGCTAAAAATATTAGAGGAACAGTTAAAGGAGAAATTATGGAAATTATAGACATTCTAGCTAGTGAATTTGGACTTAAAAGACAATACAGTGAAAATATTATAAATCTTATTGACGAGGGGAACACAATCCCGTTTATCGCTCGTTATCGTAAAGAAATGCATGGCACATGTGATGACCAAACTTTGCGTGAATTTGCGGATAGATTAAAATACCTTAGAAACCTTAACGAGGAAAAGGAAAAGGTTCAAAAAGTGATTACCGAGCAGGGGAAGTGGACAGACGAACTTGCCGCCGCCCTTGAAAACGCTAAAACCATGACCGAAGTGGAGGACATTTATCGTCCTTACAAACCTAAGCGTAAAACTCGTGCCTCTGTGGCAATTGCTAAGGGGCTTGAGCCGCTTTGTGATATCCTGCAAGCGCAATCTAAATCCTTTGAGATTATGAAAGAGGCTGAAAAGTACATAACTGAAGAGGTTGCCTCCATAGAGGACGCTATTGCTGGCGCTAAGGATATTTTAGCTGAAAGAATTAGTGATGATGCAAATCTTCGTAAAGAATTGCGCGCACTTTTGGCTGAAAAAGCGGTTATTTCATGTGTACTAGTAGAAGGCGAAAACAGTCCAACCTATGAAACCTATTCTGGTTTTAAGCAGGAAGTAAAACTACTTCCTAGTCACCGCATACTTGCTATCAACCGTGGTGAAAACGAAAAGTGTCTTAAAGTAGAAATCTCTATTGATGAAGAAAAATGCAAGAATATTATCCGCTCATATTTTAAAAAGAATAATCCTGACACCGATGAGCTTATCGAACAGACGATTGAAGATAGCTACGAAAGGCTTTTATTCCCATCACTTGAAAGGGAACTGCGTAATGATTTAACAGATCGCGCTAATGAGCAGGCAATCAAGATGTTTGAAGTAAACTTGAAGCCACTTCTTATGGAAGCGCCACTTAAAAATAACATTATTTTAGGACTTGACCCAGCTTATAGAACTGGCTGCAAAATTGCGGTTATTGATAAACACGGGAATGTGCTTGACACTACTGTAATTTATCCTACTCCGCCACAATCTAAGACGGAAGAGTCTATTGCTAAGCTTAAAACGCTTATTGAAAAACACAATGTAGACATTGTTTCTATCGGAAATGGAACTGCGTCAAAAGAGGCGGAAATTTTTGTTGCTGAACTTATAAAGCATGTATCACGCAAGGTGAGTTATGCAGTAGTAAGTGAGGCCGGAGCGTCTGTTTATTCAGCGTCTAAGCTTGGGGCGGAGGAGTTCCCTGATTACGATGTTTCACTTAGAAGTGCAGTATCAATTGCTCGCCGCCTTCAAGACCCACTTGCAGAGCTTATTAAAATTGATGTTAAGTCTATTGGCGTGGGACAATATCAGCATGATATGCCTCAAAATAGACTTACTGAGGTGCTTACTGGTGTGGTTGAAGATTGTGTAAATAGCGTTGGCGTTGACTTAAATACTGCATCGCCAAGCCTACTTAGTTATGTGTCTGGGCTTAATATGTCAATCGCTAAAAACATTGTAGCCTTCCGTGCAAAAGAGAAAGGAATTAAAAACCGCGAGCAGCTTTTGAAGGTTACCAAGCTTGGACCAAAGGCTTATGAGCAGTGTGCGGGTTTCCTTCGAGTTGTAGGCGGAGAAGAAATTCTTGATAATACCGCAGTGCATCCTGAAAGTTATGACGCTGTAAGAAAGCTTTTATCAAGTTTTAGTTTAACAAGTGAAGATATTGTAAACGGTAATCTTGCATCACTTCCATCTCTTGTGGCGGCTAAGGGAGAAGATAAAGTTGCAAAGGAGATAGGGGTCGGCGTTCCTACCTTGAACGATATTATCGGTGAGCTTTTAAAGCCAGGGCGTGACATTCGTGAGAGTATGCCAAAACCTATACTTAGAAGTGATATACTTTCTATGGAAGACCTTAAAGAAGGCATGGTGCTTAGCGGAACAGTACGAAACGTAATCGACTTTGGTGCATTTGTGGATATTGGGGTTCATCAAGACGGTCTGGTTCACATTTCGCAAATTAGTGATGCTTATATTAGACATCCTTCAGAGGTGCTGAAAGTAGGACAACATGTAGATGTTAAGGTGCTTTCAGTTGACCTAAATAAAAAGCGTATTTCGCTTACCATGAAAGGCATTGAAAAGGAGTAAAATTGGAGCAAAAATGTCCTTATTGCAAAACTTCATATAAGGAAATCTTGCAGACTGGGTTTGTAGGCTGTGAGAGGTGTTATTTTGAGCTAGACGGACTCAAAGATGCTTTGTCGCGCCTATATGGCGATAAAAAGCATAGAGGGCGCAAGGGGAAAACATTGGGAGGCGACTATGGAAATATTTGACCATATAGCCATTTCTTCGCGTATCCGTCTTGCCCGAAATGTGCGAGGAATCAAGTTTTTTGCAAAGCTTGATAGTGACAGTGCGGAAGAGATTATCATTCAGGTTAAAGGGGTTCTTGAAAGGTTTGATTTGTTTAACTTTATGCGTCTTAGAAATCTTTCTCTTAATGAATGTCATGCACTTTTTGAGCAGCATCTAATAAGCCGTGAGGTAATTGCGAATAAAGATATTTCCTCGGTTGCTATCAGTGAAGATGGCAATGTAATCATCATGATGAATGAGGAAGACCATATTCGTGAGCAGTGTATTGAAAAGGGTTTCAACCTATTAAAACCATACAAGCGTCTTAAAAAAATTGATGAGGATATTATCAAAAATTTGGATATTGCTTTTGACGAGCGTTGGGGGTTTATTACAGCAAGCCCATCAAATCTTGGTAGTGGTATGAGAGCGAGCGTTATGCTTTTCTTGCCAGCAATGGAGCGAGCGGGGAAGATTAATAACCTTTTTGATGAAATGGGAAGGCTTGGACTTACTATACGCGGAATATATGGCGAGGGAAGTAGGGCGATAGGAAGTTATTATCAAATATCCAATCAAAACTCGCTTGGCAAAAGTGAAGAGGAGATTATTGACGAAGTTAGCGAGCAAATATACGAGATTTGCAAAGAGGAAGCAAAATTGCGTAGCGAGTATATGCTTTCCGATAGAGCGGCAATTCATGATGAGGCTCTGCGAGCGTATGGGCTTTTAACAAACTGCTACCAGCTAGAAGAAGAGGAAATGATGACCCTTTTAAGCCAAGTGTATTTTGGTGCAAGTTTGGGCTTTCTCGAAATTTTGGACGAAGAAAAGTTTCAAAAGTTATACCATGAGGGCGGAAGCGCAAATTTAAAAGAAATTTTTGGTTTTTCGGGCGAAAAAAAGGAAAACATTGTAAGAGCTGAGTATATTTCAAATAAGGTATTAAGCCTTGTGCGAAGGAGGTAATAAAATGAATTATCAAAGTGCAGCTTTTTCGGATAGTATTGAGAAAGTTATAAAAAATGCTAGCAAGTTTGCCCTTCGTTTTGGAAGCAATCTTGTAGGAACAGAACATATTTTGTATGGACTTGCATCGGTGAGAGATTGTCTTGCAAGTCAAATTTTGGCAGAGGAAGGTGTGACCGAACCTGCTTTATTTGCATTCTTTGAAGAGAACGCGCCAGAAGAACGACTATACGTTGACGAGGTAGAATTGACGCCTCGCACTAAAGACTTATTTAGAGCGGCACAGCAAATTGCTATTCAATTAAACCACTCATTCTTGGGTGCTGAGCATCTTCTTTTAGCATTGCTTTCAAACCCGGGAAGTGTAGCATTTAAAATTATGCTCGGTCAGTTCGGCGCAGATATAGATAAAATGAAAGATAAACTTGTAAGCGCGCTGACTTCTCATAGTCAAAGCGAACAAGGTGAAGAAAAGCGTCAGATAGGAAGTACTCTTCCTGAAAAGCTTTTAGATATGGGGACAGATATAACCTTAAAAGCTAGGGAACATAAACTTGACCCAGTAATCGGAAGAGAGGAGGAGATTGAACGCCTAGTTGAAATTCTCTGTCGTAAGACTAAAAACAACCCAGTCTTAATCGGTGAGGCAGGTGTTGGTAAAACGGCGGTTGTTGAAGGTTTGGCTCAGGCAATAGTAAGTGGCAATGTGCCTGAAATCTTAAAAGATAAGGTTATTTATTCGCTCGAAATAGGCGGGCTTATGGCTGGCACGAAGTATCGTGGTGCAATGGAAGAAAAGCTTAAAGACGCGATTGAAACTATTATATCGAGTCAAAATATTATCGTATTCATTGATGAGATTCACACGCTCGCGCAGGCGGGAAGTGAAAAGGGGGAAACCTCGCCGGCTGACATGTTAAAGCCATATCTTGCGCGCGGGGAACTTCAAACAATAGGTGCGACCACTACTGATGAGTACCGCAAGTTTATCGAAAAGGATAAGGCGCTTGAACGTAGATTTCAACCAATAATGGTTAATCCACCAACTGTCGAACAGACTATTGAAATTTTGAAGGGACTAAGAGATAGTTATGAGGCGTTCCATAAAATTACTATTACCGATGATGCAATTGAGGCGGCGGCAACGCTAAGTGACCGATACATTATGGATAGAAGCCTTCCTGATAAGGCTATCGACCTTATTGACGAGGCAAGCAGTAAGGCTAAGGTTAACTTTACAGTTAAGCCAGCCCCTATTCGTGAAATTGAAGATAAAATTAAAGCTCTTTCTGCAAGCAGGGATGAAGCCTCACTTCAAAGAAACTATGAAAAAGCTGCTAAGCTTCAATCGCAGATAATCAATCTTGAAAATGAACTTGATGAGAAAAGTAACAAACTTAATATTAAACCGAAAGAGGCCATTCAGTCGATAGGTGCAAATGAGATTGCAGCGGTTGTATCAAAGTGGACTGGTATACCTGTTACTCGTATTACAGAGGGGGAGAAACAAAAACTTGTTCACCTTGAAAAGATATTACACAAGAGGGTTGTTGGGCAGAATGAAGCGGTAGAGGCTGTTGCTAAGGCTATAAGGCGTTCGCGTGTCGGGCTTCAAGATAGCAAACGCCCAATAGGCTCTTTCTTATTCATGGGGCAGACTGCTGTAGGTAAAACCGAATTATGTAAAGCAATTGCTGAGGCTATGTTTGACGACGTAA
>CAJULT010000027.1 GCA_910587225.1 uncultured Christensenellaceae bacterium | reverse complement strand
CCACCGAGATCTACACTCTTTCCCTACACGACGCTCTTCCGATCTGTGGGAGTCGAACCCACATGAAGTTGCCCTCAACGGATTTTGAGTCCGTCGCGTCTGCCATTCCGCCACTTCGGGATGTGATTATTAAATTTTGCTGATGCGGGATGGCAGACGCGGCGTCTGCACTAGACGAGGCGTAGAGCCTCGGCGCATCGATTGCTGAAAGTTGGACTTACGAATAATCTCTATTGAGATACTGCACCCCAAAATTCCAAAGTAATTTTGGGGAACCCCGCTTTCGCCACTTCGGGATGTGATTATAGACTATGCTTATCTTACCATACTTGCCTTGAAAACGCAAATACTTTTTGGAGTTTTTTGTTATTTTTTTATGCGTGTATTTCCATCTCTATTATTTTTGTAAAAAATATATTTAATTTTTGTGTCGAAAAATACTCATTTTTAGCCTTTTTGACTACATTATGACGAAAAAATGGTGTCAAAAAGTCGATTTTTGTAAAAAAATGTTAAAAAATTAAAATTTTGTGGCAGTAAATATTGACTAATTGAGTTTACAAAATTTATAATTTAGGTAGATTTAGGGGAGGAAACTCATGAAAAACAATATTTGGGCTAAAACACTTCTTAAAGCGTATCGTTATTTAGAGCGTATAAGCGACGCTATTGATACTCTTGTTGAAAGGACTGCGGTAAACTCTTTTTATGTAGCGGGGAATAATTTTGCTTCCGGCAACGTAACAAATGTTGCCAATAAAATTATCAATCTTTCACAACGAAAAGTTACGCTTATAAACCTTAAACTTATGATAGAAGAGGCGTTGAGCGGAATGGACAAGTCTAAGTCTCAAATGTTAGTTTTGAAATATTTTGACGGTGAGCAAGCTTCTGACATGGCAGCAGCATACAATCTTCCGCTAAGGACATATTTTAGACATTTAAGTAAGGCTGAGGAGGACTTTATGACTCAGCTTAGAGCAAAGGGTTACAGCGAGAGCCGTCTCTTAGAAATGATTAAAGGTGAAAGTTGGCTTATTTCTATGTATGAGCGGTTAGATAAATCGGGGGAAGGGGAACTGTCAAAGCGAGAAGTGGAGAAAGCTGCCGAGTTATAAATCGTTTTCGTCAAATTCGAAATAGTCGCGTCTACGATGCCTTGGACGTCTAGCTTTGGTTTTCAAGGCTTCCCTTGTTGGCTTAATTAGAAGATATAGAACGTAAGCGCAAGGAAGTGATACACTAAGAATTATAAATGTCTTTGCGGTGGCTGAAAGTCCACTTCCATCTTGACCTTGTGGTGAAAAAATAGGTGGGGTGGTAAGATAATTTAAAACCTCGGTGTTAGGAGCGATAGTGTCGCAGTCGCAAAAGAGGGAATAAAGATATCCTTCTTGCGAAGAGGTCAGTGATGAAAATTTACAATAATACCATAAGGTAGTTTTGCCCGGCACGTTTTCGCCTTCAATCTTGCCATAATAAGTTAAATTAGTGTTGAGATATGGAACGGTTTCGATTAGTGCGGACGATTTTAGGGTGGGGCTTTTATACAAGCCAAGTCCATCTAAGGCATAAACCGACATAGACGGCTGAGGATAGGAAAGTTTTGGAGTGCCTTCCACTACTTTAACCTCCTCTTTTTTTACATAACCATCAATATCTTTAAATTTGGCCTTATAGTATAAATCCTCATCGCCATAGATTTGGACGAAATAACTTTGTTCCATATAAAAAAGAGGTGAGGCGTCGCGTTTTGAACTATAAAAGCCTACATTTTCTTCTTCCACTCTGGCATAGTAGAAGGATGCCGCATGGCACTCGGCCTGTGGATAGGGGAAAATGATTGAACAAAACAGAAAAATGAATGCTATCAGTTTCATGCTTTAAGTTTAGAATTTGAAAGATTTGTTTCAAAGAAATAAAATGTCAAATTCGATAGTTTTTAGATTATTTTTGACGGAGCGAATATGAAGGAAGATTTGATAAAGTTAAATTTGATTAACAGCGAACTTTTGAGACGAAAAAATGAAGATAATTTAGGAAAATATAATAGCGGAAAGATTGTTCATAAAAAGCAGATGAAATTTCACAAATGTCTTTTAAAAAATCGTTGGGTGTTCGGTGGCAATAGAAGTGGAAAAACTCAGTGCGGTGCAGTGGAAACTGTATGGCTTGCGCTGGGTATTCATCCGTATCGAGAAAACAAGAAAAACATTTCCTGCTGGGTAGTTAGTCTTACGCGGCAGGTGCAGCGTGACGTTGCACAAAGCAAGATTTTATATTATCTTCCGCCTGACAAAATATTAGATATAGTAATGACGAGTGGAAAGGCGGGCAGTGCAGAAAGTGGGGTTATAGATTTTATTCTTGTTAAAAACGCGTTTGGCGGGGTGAGTCGAATTGGGTTTAAAAGCTGCGACCAAGGCAGAGAAAAGTTTCAGGGTACATCGCTTGATTTTGTATGGTTTGATGAGGAGCCGCCCTATGATATTTATCAGGAGTGTCGCATGAGAGTATTAGATCGCTGCGGCCATGTTTTTGGGACTATGACGCCACTTAAAGGACTTAGCTGGGTATATCACGAAATATATTTAAATGAGAACTCCGATCCCGAGGTATGGTGCGAGGAAATGGAGTGGGCGGACAATCCATATTTAAGCAAAAAAGAGGTGGAGGCGATGACAATCTCCATGAGTGAGCAGGAGCTTGAAACTCGCCGTTATGGCAAGTTTGGTCAGATGGGTGGGCTCGTGTATCCTGAGTTTTGTGAAGATGAAAATGTTATAGATCCCTTTCCTATTCCGCCTCAGTGGCAGGCAAGATTATCCATTGACCCGGGACTTAATAATTACACCTCAGTGCATTGGTATGCGGTGGACTATGACGGAAATATCTATGTAGTTGCTGAGCATTACGAAAGGGGGCAGACTGTGGAGTGGCACGCGGCACGAATCAAGGAAATTTGCCAAAAGTTAAACTGGAAAAATAGAAATGGTATGTATGAAGCGCTTATCGATAGCGCCGCAAATCAGAGAACGCTTGCCTCGGCTAAAAGTGTAAGCGAGTTATTTTACGAAAATGGTATTTTAACCGATAGTAGAGTAAACAAGGATGTTTTCAGTGGGATAAATAGAGTGAAAAGTTACCTTAAAAGCGGGGACGGGAAGAGGCGGCTTTTTATTTTCCGTAGCTGTGTTAATATGATTAGGGAAATTAAAGGTTACAGCTGGAAAGATGAAGAAAGTGTGGTGAAAAAAGATGATCACGCTATGGATGAACTTCGCTATTTTATCATGTCTTGCCCTGAAAATAATTATAAAGAACCTAGAAATGAGGTGCAAAAATATAAAGACGCACTTATTAAGAAAATAACCAGACAAAATCGAAATAGGCTACATTTTTAGCCTATTTTTTGTTAATTTTTTAATTATATTAAAATATTTTGTTTTTTATTTGGAAAAAATAAAATATTATGATAAATTAAAATTAATTAGAGGTAATATGAAAAAATTAAGTCTTCTTATATTTTCATTAATTTTTGCCTTTTGCGGTGTGAGTTTTGCCGCAAATGATTTTGCGCTTGCAGAGGATGATAGTAACGATATTTTCATTAGAAGCGTGACCGAATATTTAAATGTAATGGGAAATACAGAAAATTTCTCAGGTAAGAATATTATTCTAAAAACTGACCTTAATTTTGAAGGTGAGGAAAATGCGCTTGAAGCTCTGCCTCGCGGAACATTTACTTCCAACTTTGACGGAAATGGATATACGATTAGTAATTATACTTTTTATTCAGATAGTTACGCTTATGGACTTTTGAGTGAGGCGGAAAATTGCACAATTTCAAATGTGCGCTTTAACGGGGATTTGACTTTTATGCCTAACGATAAGGTTTACTTTATTGGCGGGCTAGTAGTTGGTATTGGCAATAATGTAACAATTGAAAATTGTGAGATTGCTCCTAGTGCTAAAATTCATACTCAGGGAAGTGACAATTTGGATATTTCGGCAGGCACTACTTTTGGCGGTTTTGCAGGGCAACTTAATAACGGCTCAAAACTTATAAATTGTGTGAGTTATACTAACTTTAATTTTGTAACCGATTGTGAAAATATTGATCAGACAGGTAAAAAAGAAACTCACGCGATTGGCGGGCTTGTTGGACACCTTTATGATGCAAATATAAGTTACTGCTTACTTTATCCATCTTTAACTAGTGACAACAAAGTGATTTCAGGCTATGAAAAATTAGAAGAAGGGATGACGAGCGTTTCTCCATTAATTGATGTAGGCGGCATTGTTGGACAGGTCAATGGAAATTATGCGCAAGTATATAATGTTGCTTCCTTTGTGGCTGCAAAAAGTGATAGCACCGCTGGTAATATTGTGGGAGCAGTTCTGTCTTCAACTCCGAAAACTGATAATATAAATTATAGTTATTTTATGGGAGAAGGTGAGGCTATTGGCAGTCGTGGGGACTACGAATTAACCTCAGAAGAAAAGTTTAAAGCTCTTACTACGATTACTAATTCCTTTATTCTTGACTGGCAAAACTGGAACTTGAATGCGCCAGCATGGAATGATAGAACTGGTTGGATGCCTCTTCAATTTTATCGCGATAGCGAAGACAAAGAGGGTGTAACTAGACTTGCTTTGCAGCGTTTCCAAACTTTTGAGTTTGGTTTTGCTTCAAATATTGGTGACGGGAATATAATCGACAATGAGAATGAACTGCGAAAGCCGAGATTTGAAGGCGGAAATGATGTTGCGGGAACTGCTCTTCGCTCTTATCGTTATGGCGATACTGTCACAATGGTGATAAATGTTGTAATTGAAAAAGAAAATTACTATACTTTAAGTAAAGTAATGATAGGAAATTCTACTCCTGATCAATCACTTTATGCTGGAAAAGACGGTGAAGGAAATGGTGCGTATAAAATTACTTTCAAAGCCAATAAAGTAACCAGTGCTTCAAACTATAATTTTGCATTTACTCCAAAGCTTTTTGAATATACAGTTGAAAGTGCTAACTCAACTCAAGGCGGCGTAAACAAAGGCGGCACAAGCTTCGAAGCTAGCTTTAAGGATACAATTAAATATTCAACTACTCCTTTGACAATTGATGCAAGCGGATATGATATTTACACCTTTGAAAGGTGGGAACTTTCTGTATGGAATGGTACGACTTGGCAAAAGGTGGAAAATTTCAGACAAGCAAATAGCCATACTCTTCAAATATATTTTGGGCAAACAAAAATCCCGAATACTAATTATGATAATCTTTTTACTGACAGCTTTAAACTTGTTGCGTATTTTTCCGAAAATGCAAAGGATGTTAGTTTTGGCAAAGATGCAAATATAGTTAAACTCGTCTTTAACGGACAAGAATATGATGGCACACCTATAAAGGTCGCTAAAAGCGCACAGAGCGCTGAAATTGTGGCGACTTGCAAGAAAGGGTATGAAATAGATACCGACAAGTTTTTAACAAGCATTGCAAAAATGTGCAATCTTACAAATACTGATTCGGTTATGCCTAGCGATCCATATCTGAATGAAGAAGACGAGCTTGTATATCGTTTCTATATCAATATAAGTAAACTGCCAGAAAATAATAATAGCGTGACCTTCTCGCTCACCTCAATTCAAAGTCAGAATGATGACGCTAACAGCTTGTTATGGCTATGGATACTCATACCTGTTGTGGGAGTCCTTATAATTGGTGGGATAGTTGCCTTTATTCTAATTAGAAGATACCGCTTTAAACATGGTGCGGGTAAATTTGGTTCGACTAATGCAGGGGCATCTGGTAAGGCTAAAAAGGTAAAAGAGAAGAAGCCTGATTATAAAGATTTCTATTATTAAAATAAAAAATGCGGCTAACGTAGTCGCATTTTTGTTAATTTGCTTTTTGCTAAGTGTTCAATTTAAGCAGTTAAGCTTTCCATCATTTTGCTCGCATAGCTATTGTCAACGCAGGCAGTGAAACTTGGGTTGTAGGATGAGCCAGATGCACGATTGATAATATCTACAAGTTTATCAAAAGATGTCTTTTCCATAGCTGGATTTGCGCACCATGCGTCGATTTCTACATATTGGTTTACTGCAATTTCAAGTTCCTCCACGCTCATACCTGCAAAAGATGGTTTAAGTGCTTTTGCAAGGTCTGGACTTTCAGATTTGAGATACTGATAGCCACGATATACAGCCTTTAAAAACTTTTCAGCTTTTTCAGGGTGCTTTGTAAGATAACTTTGTTTTGCTACAAAGCAGGTGTATGGAACTTCGCCTGAGAACTTACCAACAGGAGCTACAATATGACCTTTATTTTCTTTTACAAGATTGGTTGCAGTAGGCTCAAACAGAGTACAAAATTCATTGTTTGTAGTTTGGAACTCGGTAGCAATGTTTGCGAACTGAACATCGGTACGAAGGTTAACTTTTTCAGGGTCATTTTCACCGATAACAAGGTCATTGGTTTCGATGACATATTGAAGGGTCATTGCAGGAAGCCCACCAGCTCTTCCGCCAATGATGGTTTTGCCTTTTAGCATATCAAGCGAGAAGTTTTCGATAGGGTCTTTGCTGACGATGAAAGAGCCATCTCTTTTAGTTAATTGTCCAAAAACTACTGGTGTGTCTTTGGTCGCTGTGGCATAGACCACTTGTTCAGGGCCTATAAGAGCCATCTCACAGTTGCCGCTAAGTAGTATGCTCATTGATGTATGTGAACCGTCATTGCTTTCAAGCACGACTTCAAGACCTTCATCTTCAAAGTATCCCATGTTAAGTGCAGCGTAGAAGGGTGCATAGAAGATGCTATGGGTTACTTCATTGATGCGGATGCGGTTTTCGTTGCCACCGCCGCAGGCATAAAGCAGGCTGGAACATAGGCCGATGATAAAGCAAAGCGCGATTAATGAAAAGGTTTTTAATTTTTGCATTTTTCCTCCTTACAAAAGTCATGATATGTTTTGCGGGGGAATATGGTGAACAAATCTAGCAAAACTAGCCTTCTTTGCTTGCTTTTTTTTGATTTGTTTTATATACTTTTCTTAATCGGGAGAAATTTATGGAAAAAAGTTATAATCCGCAATCATTTGAAAAAGAGATTTATGACACTTGGCTTAAAGAGGGTT
>CAJULT010000026.1 GCA_910587225.1 uncultured Christensenellaceae bacterium | reverse complement strand
CGACCCCCACCTTATCAGGGTGGTGCTCTAACCGACTGAGCTACATCCCATCGTATTAAATTGTGTTTGACATGGCAAGTTCTGACCTTGCGTCTCCGACCCTAAATTACCTTATCAGGGTAGTGCTCTAACCGACTGAGCTACAAGCCTATATTGCGTCAAGAAGCGTATGTATATCTCAAAAGAGGGATTTTATATGAGAAAAAGTTTGCTTCTTTTATTAACGCATTAAAAGTATACATGTATTTAAGCTCTAAGTCAACCATTTTTTCAAAATTTTTCAACTTTGTCTTATAAAAATATAATAAGTGACTGTTACATCATATTCAGGGAAGTGGAAAGTTACATAGCCGTCACATGTTGCCGTAAGCAAATATCTAGAAAAATCTTTACGAACAGTTATGCCATCACTAGCAGAAACAGTCGGATAACTTTCAAGAATATTATCACCCAGAGAAAGAGTGATATTAAAGAAAGTTTTACCGCTAGAATAAATATTGTTACCGACTAGATAATCATCGCCATCGATTTCAAGATTCACTACATAACTTGGTTTCGGATTAGATAGAACGGTAATCGTACATTCGCTATAAACTGTTTCACTTTTGTAAGATGCGGTTGCTTGCAATTTTGTGCTACCAGTTTTAAGAGCAATTATCTTCTTACCAACAACTTTCGCAACAGCTGGATCATTAACAGAAAACACAATTTCAGCGTCATCAAAATTACAAGTATAATTTATGTTGACGGTGTCACCTACGAAAAGATCAATATTGCCGTTAAAAGAAAATGTCAGTTTCTTACTCGAAAACTGACCGGAAATTGCAAGCCCTATAATAACTGCTATGACAATTAGCAAAGCTACGATTGCAGTTATGATTGTCTTAATTTTCTTAGTCATCACTTCTACCCACTAAATAGTCGATGCTTACTCCAAAGTATGTTGCGATTTTTATCAGAGTCTCCATTTTAGGCAGACTACCTTTCTTCCAAAGCCAAAGGCTGGAAGTATTAACTGAGGCATTCTTACAAAATTTATAATGAGAAATTTTGTTTTCTTCAAGCAACCTTAAATATCTAGGAAAGAAAAGGGTAGGCTCTACCTTGGCAGGCTTAACTTCTTTAAAGTTCTCATCAAGACCAAACAAATAGTCAAGAGAGCAGCCAAAATAGTTTGCTAGTCTGTTAGCAAAATCCACATTTGGAATAGCACCATGATTTTTATAATCATATAAATTAGAGTCGTCAATGTCAAGTAGTTTACTAAGCTCACTTATAGACGTTCCGTTTTCATCTATTAAATCTAGCAATATATCTTTAAAGTTATTTTTCATCAGTTGCCTCGTAATTTAAAAATCTGTCAAGCCTAAAATATAGTCAGCTGAAACATGATAAAGTTTAGTTAGTGCGATTATCATTTCGGCGCTAAGTTCTAGTTTGCCACGCTCATACTTGCTGTAATTAGACCTATCGATTTTTAGGAAATCTGCAACAAATTGCTGCGTGTAGGAGTTCTCTTTTCTCAGCTCGACGATTCGTTTTAAATAATCTTTCATTTTCATCTCCATATACCTAAAATTGTGCCATATTTACCCTAACTTCGCGCGAAATGGGTAAATAATACCCTTAGCAACGACTAGATGTGGGCGAGCTACATATTATTTTTCTTGACTTTTTTATTTAATAGGCGCAAAATATAGGGTATAAGATATATAAAATTATATACAGAAATTTAAGATTTATAAAGGAGAAAAAGATGCTGACTCTTAGTGAAATCAAAAAGACTTATCAGGTTGCAGACCTAAAAGTAGAGGCGCTAAAAGGCGTAAGTTTAGAGTTTCGAAAAAGTGAGTTTGTATCTATTTTAGGGCCAAGCGGTTGCGGAAAAACCACCTTGTTAAATATCGTTGGAGGGCTTGATAGATATACCTCTGGCGACCTTGTAATTAACGAAAAATCAACCAAACAGTTCAAGGATAAAGATTGGGATAATTACCGCAATCACAGGGTTGGCTTCGTTTTCCAAAGCTATAATTTAATACCTCACCAGACGGTACTTGAAAATGTGGAACTGGCGCTTACCCTTTCCGGCGTTAGTAAAAAGGAACGCCATGCAAAAGCCATTGCCGTACTTGAAAAGGTGGGGCTTGGGGATAAGATTAAAAACAAACCTAGTCAGCTTTCGGGCGGGCAAATGCAAAGGGTGGCTATTGCGAGAGCGCTTGTAAACGACCCCGAAATTATTCTTGCGGATGAGCCAACCGGCGCGCTAGACTCGGTGACTAGTGTGCAGATTATGGATATATTGAAAGAGATATCCAAAGACCGCCTTATTATTATGGTTACCCACAATCCCGAACTTGCCGAAAAGTACTCAACTCGTATTATTAAACTTTTGGACGGCAGGGTGGTTGACGACTCAAAGCCACTTACCGAAAAGGAACGCAAAGCGGAACTTAAAGAGCAGCAGAAAGACGCTGAAAGGGAAGCCGAGCTATTGCAGGATAAAAAGAAGAAACCAAAAAAGACAAAAATGAGTTTCTTTACCGCGCTGGCACTTAGCTTTAAGAACCTGCTAACTAAAAAGGGAAGAACGATTTTGGTGTCAGTTGCAGGCTCAATAGGTATCATTGGTATCGCGTTAATCCTTGCTATTTCAAGTGGCTTTTCAACCTATATAAATAAGTCGCAGGAAGATACCCTTTCCACCTATCCGATTTCGGTGCAAGCAAAAAACATTGACTTTACTTCTGTACTTATGCAAATGTTCTTGGGGGATAATAGTTCCTCAAACGAAGGGCATGACAAAGATAACGTCTACCCAAAAGACAGCATTTCAAGCATTATAAATAACATAGGACAAAACTTGCAGGCAAACGACCTTGAAAAGTTTTATAAGTACCTAAACGAAAATTACTCTGAAATAGAAAAGTATGTATCGGCGGTGCAGTATACTTACGATATAGGACTTGAATTTTATGACGGGGCGGGTTCGGCAGTTCAGCCAAACAGCCCTGCCATGATGAAAATGATTAAAAAATACGCGCTTGCCTATTCCGCTGATAAAGGAAAAGTTGTTATTAACGAATTGCCAAACGGCGGCTGTGAAATTCTGCCAACTGAGGGGATGAACACAGATTTCTTTAAGGGGTTTAAGGAGCTTGAAAGTATCGGGCTTGCGCTTGACGCTGGTCAGACAGTTACCCTTTCAAGTACGCAGGTGTTTGGTATGGTGTTTACAATACTCGGCTTTTCGGAAGATATAACTATGGGCGGCGGTATGGCTAGCATGCTTGGTGGCTTTGATGTGGTAACAGAACTGCTTGATAATGACGAGCTTATTGAAGCTCAATACGATCTTGTTGCAGGTCGCAAAATAGAAGCAAACAATGAGGCGCTTTTAGTGCTTGACCAAAATAACGAACTTGATGATTACATTCTCTATGCGCTCGGGCTGATTAGCGAAGAGCAGATGACAAAGACCATGCAAGCACTTGTTAAAGGTGAGCCTAACCCAACAAAGATTGATTATGCTACAATTTTAAATGCCAAAGAATATCCAGTGCTATGTGAGGCTGACTACTTTGTGCAGGAGGGCGCTGACGTTGTTGACTTCCGCATCTATAATAAGAAAACCATTAATGATGAAGAGAACCCTGACTATAACCCTACTAAATATGCTCAGTACTATGCAAAAGCACTTATGACAACAACAAATAAAATCAAGATAGTGGGAATAATCAGATTGAATGAATCCACAAAGGTAGGTTCAATTACCGGCGGTCTTGCATACTCTCATGAGTTTACAAAAGCTATGATAACCTATGCTAATTCTAGCCTTGGCGTAACAAGCGGCAAGCTTGACGAGATTAGACTTGACGTGCCTGAAACCATTAATATTTATGTCAACACTTTTGAAGCAAAAGATAAGGTTAAGGCATTTATTGAAAAGTATAACCGCACAGCCGAGCAGGGTGATGAAATTTCATACAGCGATATGGTGGGCGTAATTATGAGCACGGTTTCTACAATCATTAACGCTATTACCTATGTCCTAATCGCTTTCGTGGCAGTATCGCTTATAGTTTCAAGTATTATGATTGGTATCATAACTTACATTTCTGTAATTGAACGAACAAAAGAAATAGGTGTTCTTAGAAGTGTGGGCGCGTCTAAGCGGGACGTAAAACGAGTGTTCACTGCTGAAAGTTTTATAATCGGTCTTGGAAGCGGATTGTATGGAATTATCTTTGCTTTGATATTGACTATTCCTATCAACCTCGTACTTAACTATTTCACCGGGCTAGGTGCGATTGCAATGCTGCCATGGCTTGGCTCAATCATATTGATAGTAATAAGTGTTGCCCTTACTCTTATCGCAGGGCTTATACCTGCACGGGCGGCGGCAAAGAAAGACCCAGTGATTGCACTGCGCGAAAATTAATAAATATATAAAAAGACGGCATCCGCCGTCTTTTTCATACTCCAAGTAGGTCAAATACTTTTATCTTCATGGTTTTCGCTATCTTTACTAAATATTGAGAAGTGTAGTTTTTCGTGTCATCAAGTACCGTATTTAAATTTCTAACGTTAAGTCCGCACATTTCTGCAAATTGCTTTTTAGTAAGCTTGTTGTCTCTCATATACTTTATAATTTTATCAGTATCAACTCTTCCCTTTGGCATTGGTTTTGTTTTTTGTTGTTCCATTTTAACCTCCTTTGCCCTATTATAAAATATGAAGTGTGCTGTGTGAGCAAATGTACCAAATGGTTAATAAAATATTTTTGCGAAGCAGGTATGTCAAATTTTTATTTCGTTGCATTTAATCTTAATATGCGAGAATTTAATGAAAGAATAATTGATAGCAAGCGGCTGCTTGAAAATTTGGAAAGGTTTTCGCGGCTGAAAGTTTGCGCTATGGTTAAAGCTGAGGCGTATGGACTTGGCATGGAGTATATTATTCCTTTTGTAGAGGACAAGGTGGAATATTTTGGTGTGGCGAATGTGGCGGAAGCGATAAAAGTGCGTCATCTTGCGCCGAACAGTAAAATTTTAGTTTGTGGCAAATGTTATGACCCGTCCTTTTGTCTAGCCTATGATATAGAGTATCAGGTTGGGAGCGTGAAGGAAGCCATGTTCGCTCAAAAGAATGGGAAAGTTCACCTTAAAATTGATAGCGGAATGAATAGGCTTGGTTTTTGCCGCCAAAGTGAAATGCTTGAAGCTATCGACATTTTGCGAGAAAAAGGGGTGGACATTACAGGCGTGTATACTCACTTTTCCACCCTTGATTGTGACGAAGAATATTTTTCTTTTCAGCTTGCAAATTTTAGGCGTATGCTTTCCGCTCTGCCAAAAGGGCTTAGGCCGCTTGTTCATATTGGGGGAAGTTATGCAATAGACAAAGACATTCCCGAAGCGCAGATGATTAGAATAGGCAAGGGACTTTATAACGGGGTTATGAAGGTGCATAGCAGGCTTATTCAAGTGCGTAAAGTTAAAAAGGGTGCAAGGGTAGGGTATGCAAACGGATTTATAGCACCTAAGGATATGAGGATTGGAATTGTTCCTATTGGTTACGCTGACGGAATGGACAGGGGACTTGCAAACAATTATGACTGCCTAGTAGGCGGACACAAATGCAGAATTTGTGGCAATGTTTGCATGGATATGTTCATGCTTGACCTTACAGACGTAAAGGCGAAAGAGGGTGACGAAGTTGAGGTAATGTATAATGAAGCGGTTATGGCGGAAGCTATCGGCACTTCACCTTACGAGATTACCACAAATTTCCTGCCTATGCGAGGGGTAACAAAGGTTAAATAGAAGAGAAATGTTTTGAATTTCTCTTTTTTTTGTGTATAATATGGCAAAAGGAGAACTAGTATGATTTACGACGAAATTAAAAAAGCAAATGTTGAAGCTATGAAAGAAAAGAACGCTCTTGCCAGAGGCATTTACAGCGTTGTTATGAATAAGCTTATGCTTGAAGTTATTCGCAAGAGAGAGAAGGGGGAAGAGCTTACCGACCCTGACACAGTAAACATTTTACAAAAGACAATAAAAGAGCTTGGCGAAGAGGCTGAAAATTACACTAAGGCTGGCAATAGCGAGGCAGCTGAAAACTCTCGTGGGCAGATTGCAGTGCTTGAAAAGTTCCTTCCAAAAATGCTATCGGCAGAAGAGATTAAAGCCATTATATTAACCCTTCCTGACCACAGCGTGCCAACCGTCATGAAACACTTTAAGGCAAACTATAATGGCGCTTGTGATATGCGTCTTGTTCAAGAAGTTTTAAGGACGTTATAGTGAAAATTTTTGCAATAAGCGACCTTCACCTATCTATCAATAACCCAAAGCCAATGGACATTTTTGGCCCTGCGTGGGATGGATATGTAGAAAAGATAATTGCTGACTGGCAGGAAAAAGTGGCTGACGAGGATGTCGTGCTTCTTGCTGGTGATTTTTCATGGGCGATGAACCTTGCCGATACCGAAAAGGACTTTGCACTTTTAAAGGATTTGCCGGGAAAGAAGGTTATTATTCGCGGCAACCATGACTACTGGTGGAAAAGCATTTCGGCTGTGCGAGGAGTATTGCCGCAGGGCTTTTATGCAATTCAAAACGATGCAATAAAATTTGGAAATGTAGTGATTTGTGGCACTCGCGGGTGGACAGTGCCGAGCGCGGGACAGGTTCAGTCTGCTGAGGATGAAAAAATCTTAAAGCGTGAAATCATCCGTCTTGAACTTACTCTTACTGGCGCGGAGAAACTGCGCGGCGAGGGGGACAAGCTTGTATGTATGATACATTACCCTCCCTTCAACTCAAAACGCGAGGATAGTGAGCTATCAAACCTTATCAAAGAGCATAATGTCGACGCGGTAGTATTTGGGCATTTACACGGGTTTAGACCTTCGCAGTTGAAATTTTTTAAGGATGAAACTGCATACTATCTTACTTCGTGTGACCTTGCTAATAACAAATTGACATTAATAGAAGAGGTTTAGACCTCTTTTTGTTTGGAAAGAATTAAAACGATTGACAAATACCCATATTTATTGTAAACTTAATAAGACTATTTGGAGTGACTATGAAAAAAAATATATTTAAACTTTTAGCTTTTGTGTTTGTTGCGGGATTAGTTATCAGCGGATGCGCTACTGTTAGCGATATCAGAAATGACTATGACGGCCTTATTTATAATGGAGGAAATGCTGTTCAGGTTGGTGACTATCTTTACTATGGAAATGGCTATAAAGCTGTTGGTGAGTCTAAAACCGATTATGCTTATGGCGGCAACGCAAGTTATGCATACCTTAACCGCGTAAACCTTGAAACTGGACTTGCGTCCAAAAGACTTGACGGGGTAAAGGGAAGTGAAAAATTTAATTCACGCGTTGCGGGCTATGAAAATCAGTTCATGTTCGTAATCGGGAATTACATCTATTTCACATCAGCAAACCAACACCAAAATTCTTCACTGCAACATGACTATACTCTGGTATCTTTCTTCCGCGCAAAACTAAACGGAGATGACGAGAAAGAACTTTTTACAAGCAATCAATTTAACACCTCTACCGCCCAGATGCGGGTGCTTAAAGGAAGCGACGAAAACTATCACTGGATTGTATATGACGGAACAGACCTTCTTTCAGTTAGAGTTGGAAATAATCTTGGTGGCAAAGTGACGCTTGCTCAAAATGTGACAAGCATTGCTATTCCTGAAACTAACAGTGAGTTTAGTGTGACAAAAGTTTTTGTTACAGTAACCGAAAAAGATGAAAATAAGCAAGATGTATCAAAGGTATATGCTATCGACTATGCAACAGGTAAGAAGGAAGAAGTAACCTCTGTTGAAAAAGGAACTAAATTTATCTCTCGCGTTGGTGACCATATCTTCTATACAAATGACACGCCTGACGGTTCATACCAGACATACTTCAAAGACATATCTCTTTCAGAGGATTATTCTTTCAACGGCAATGAAACTGAACACTTCTACGGTGTGAAAGGAATTTCAAATGTACAAGCTATCTCTGTTGGTGACGCTGATGAAGGCTATGTGTTCCTTGGTAAGAGTGAAGGGCTTATGTATAAAAACATGATAAGCGGTGCAACCGCAGAGCCAATTCTTGCAAATGGTGAATTTACAAACATTCTTTTCGTAGATGGAAGTTATGTTTATTATAGCACCGCAGATGGGCTTTACCGAGTTGACATTAAAGGAAGCCATACGAAAGAAACCATTATTGAAGTAAGCGGACTTATTGATAGTGAGTATACTCATGCTGGCGATTATATTTACTTCTATGCTTCTGTTCAAACTGATGAAAGCGATGAAGTTGAATATGAGGAAGATGACAGAACCTATCTTTACCGCGTGCATGAAAGCGGGCAAGGCGGCTATCAGATAGTTTCAAACTATACAAGAAAAGTTAAAAAAGAGGCATAGCCTCTTTTTTAGTGAAAAGTGAAAAAAGTGAAAGCGAACAAATTCGCGAGTGAAAAAGTTGAGGACGGGCATTGCCCGTTTTTTTGTGGTCAAGTGATAACAAACATAGAAACGACCAACGGGTGTCACTTTTTCACTGCAAATAGTAAAAAATTTTTACTATTTGCTTCATCCGCTTGACGCGGGGGG
>CAJULT010000025.1 GCA_910587225.1 uncultured Christensenellaceae bacterium | reverse complement strand
ACCGAGATCTACACTCTTTCCCTACACGACGCTCTTCCGATCTAGCACTTGCCAACTATTACAATTCCAACTAGAACTGGTTATACTTTTACAGGGTATTACGAATACACAAATGGCGGGCAACCTTTCTACAATGAAAAAGGTGTTTCTACTTATGTTTTCACTAAGACGGAAGTAACTATGCTATTTGCAGGGTGGATGCCAAATAAGTATACAATGACTATAAATCCGAATGGCGGAAGTCACTATACCAATCTTATTACAAATAATAGTTCAAACTGGACACGGACGGGGAACAATGCAAGTTTAAGCTATACTGCTAGCACAGGCAATTATGCATTTACAAATACTTCAACTTCCGACCCTTTTGTTCAATTAGCTTTCACGGTGTCATTGACTCAGAATGTTACTTACGTTCTTCATGCGCGGGTAACAAACACGTCTGGAACAGTGGTGACATCTGGGTCAATACAAATTTTCTACGCAATAGGAGCTGCATTTTCTGAGGCTAATAGCCGCAGACTGTCAGGTGATGCTACTGCTGAATTTACTGCACCAAGTACGGGTACATATTATTTCAGATTAGATAATGATTATGGTTATAACATAAATATTACGCAGTTGTGGCTAGCGCGAAAGGATAGCTTATCAACGAGCAGTAAAAACTATACCATAACATACAAAAGTTATCAACAGATACCTTTGCCAACAAGAAAGGGATATACCTTCCAAGGTTACTATGATACAAATGCAACCACTGGCGGAACGCAGTACTATACTGCCGCCGGCGCAAGTAGTATGGCGTGGAACATTGATAGTGGCAAGACTCTTTATGCACGTTGGACAGCCAATAAATACACTGTGACTTTAAATCGGAACGGAGGCAGTGGCGGTTCAACCAGTGTAACCGCAACTTATGGCAGTGCAATGCCGACTGCAACAATGCCGACGAGAGACGGATGGAGCTTTTTAGGATATTACACACAACCAAATAGCGGCGGTACGCAATACTATACAGCTTATGGTTCAAGTGCGAGAAATTATGATAAGGATACAACTTTAATCTTGTATGCTCAGTGGAAAGAAAAAGACTGGACAGACCCACTATATCGTGCAAACTCATTTGCAGGCGGAAATGGCAGTTTAGCCAATCCATATAAAATAGCTACGGCAGGGCAACTTGCCTATCTGGCTTATGAAACGAACTACGGGAATACTTTTAGTGGCAAGTACTTTATACAAACTGCAAATATTGATTTAGGCGCTCATATATGGGAGGGAATAGGCGAGCAAACTAGAAGTAATGACCCATTCTGTGGAAATTACAACGGAAACTTCTATAAGATATTAAACATCAGAATGGAATGCGAAAATGAATATTGCGGACTTTTTGCATATACAGAGGATGCGACTATAAAAAATGTAATAATAGAGGGTGGAAGCATTGAGGCTGGAGAGTATGAGACAGGTGCTTTGGCAGGATGTATTGTTTCTTCAATTATTACAGGATGTAAAGTTACAGGCGTAGAAATATTCGGTGGGTATGCTGTTGCGGGATTGGTTGGACGTAGCGGCGTCAGTGAGATAACAGCTTGCGAAGTGAAAAATTGTAAATTATCTGCTCAATATTGGGTGGCAGGTCTTGTTGAAGTTGGAGATGATGGGAGCATATTAAATTGTTCAGTTATTGGATGCACCATAACTGGCGGGGAATACAATGCGGATGTTATATGTGTTGATAATGCAAGTTGCCAAATCGACTCCTCATATGGATATGGGACAATAAATGGCACTACATCAAAAATTATGTATGGCTGGGAAAATGGTTGGACAGAGTGGTCACGCAATGACTATCTAAATGGTGGCTATCCTGTTCAAGGAGAACTGTATCACATTGGTGGGCACACTGACTCCAAGGAAATTCATAACTGGCTGGTTGCAAACGGATTTAAATACATGTAAAAAGAGAAGTGCAAAGGCACTTCTCTTTAATGAATAAATGAAAGAATAAATAAATGAATAAATTAAGGACAGGCGTTGCCTGTTTAAGGACGGCTGACAGCCGTTTTTCTAAGAAAGGTCTTTATTGCTGTTAGCAGTCGTTGGATGTGGGAAAAGTTGTTGAAATAGGAAATGGAAACCCTAACAACTCCTTGATCAAGTGTGCCAAGCGCTTTATGTTTGATTGGTGCGCACTGATAGCCGCCTCGCACGCATATATCCCATTTTTCATCGAGATAATTTGTAAGTTCGTTAGAGTGAACTTTTGGTATATTAAAAGCCAGCACGCCATGTGCATTATTAGGGTGGGTATATGTGATGACAGGCAGTTTTGAAAGTTCGTAATTAAGATAGGTTGTGAGATCGTCCAGCCTATTTTTAATTTCCTCGTAATGCTCTTTAACAAAATCTATACCTGCGCTAAGTCCCATTATAAGTGGGGTTGAAATCGTACCACTTTCGTAGCGTTCTGGTGGGTCTGGTGGCTGAATGAGTTCAAGCGAGTTAGTGCCAGTGCCGCCAAAGCGGATAGGGGAAAGTTCAACACCGTTAAGTAGAAGCCCGCCTATGCTTTGAGGGGCATAAAAACCTTTATGACCTGCGAAAGTGAGCATATTAACATTCATTTTTTGCATTTGAAGGGGGAGATGTCCAAGGCTTTGCGCTCCATCTACCAAGAATAACAAATTATGTTTTTTGCAAAGCTCGCCTATTTCTTCTATATCGGCAATGTCGCCGTTTACATTTGACATGTGATTGCAAACAACCATATAGGTGTTATCACGAATAAGCGGCTGAATATCTTCCGCTTTTAGCATTCCTTTTTGACTTTGATAGGCGATGGAATAATCAATCTTACCTTCTTGTTTTAAGCTTTCAAGAGGTCTAAGGACTGAGTTATGTTCATTCTCGGTTGTGATTACATGACCGCCTTCGCGGGCGCTGCCTCTGATTGCAAGGTTAAGTGCGTCGGTGCAGTTTGCGCTAAATATTACATTTTCGCTTGCGGGACAATCAAACATTTTAGCAAGTTTAATGCGAGTATTTTCAACTTCCATAGCTGCTTTTATGCTTGCCTTATGCCCGCTACGACCGGGGTTAGCGGTGAAATATGTTAGGCTATCGGTGACCGCTTTTATTACCTGTTTGGGTTTAACATAGGTTGAGGCGCTGTTATCAAGATATATCATTTTTTCTTTTCCTTTTGTAGCAAATGTTTATATATATCAATATAGTGTTTTAGAGGGTAAAAGTGTGAATAGGAGAAACTTATGGACACTGTAATTGCTGTTTTTTCTTCGCGAAGTGAAACTTTATATTTTTATAATCTTTTAAAAAGTGTGGGGATTTACTCCTCCATTATTAATACTCCAAAAGCGGCAGGTCAGGCGTGTGGTATTTCGGTTAGATTTACTGCAAATGTTTTGCCAGAAGTAAAGAACCTTTTTTCTAAAAAATCGTTTAGAAGTTTTAAAGGTTTTTATGGCGTTACCTATAATGGCGGACGGGAACAAGCCGTTAAATTGTAGTATAGAAAGAGGGCAAGTTCCATATTATATTTATATGAAATTAAAGGCTCTAAAAGCGACTTACTCTCTTTTAATTTTATTTTTTATAGCCATTTTTTTAGCGTTTGCTATTTGCACGGTAAATGGCTATTTTTATCCTATGAAATACAAAGAAAAGATAAAAGAAGTGTCAGCGAAATATGATATTTCGGCGGCACTAATTGCCTCTGTTGCAAATGTGGAAAGTTCTTTTAGAGCAAACAGAGTTTCAAGTAAAGGCGCAAAAGGCATTATGCAGCTTATGCCTGAGACGGCAGAGTGGTTATGCTCAAAAATGGGGCTTTTATATGAAGAGGACAGGCTTTTTGACGGTGAATATAGTATAAACTTAGGCGGCTATTATCTGTCTTATTTATCTTCACTTTTTGAAAACGAAGATTGCGTTATATGCGCCTACAATGCAGGACAAAATAAGGTGAAACAGTGGCTAAGCGATAGTAATTATTCTACCGATGGGGTTACTTTAACGAACATTCCTTATACTGAAACTGCAAATTATCTTAAAAAGGTAAAGATTAACCTTTCCTTTTATAAAAATAAATATAAATAATTTGACAAATGAGCCCATAGTATGTTAACTTAAGACAAGAGGTTAATTATGGCAGAAATTCAAAATTTATCAAATGAAGTAGATGTTAGAAGACAGAAAATCGAAACTCTTCGCGCTATGGGGGAAATCCCTTATAAAGAAAAATTTGACCGCACCTGCACAATTAAAGAGGCTCGCGAGAAGATAGGAGAGCGCGTTGCAATTTGTGGACGCGTAATATTTAAACGCGTTATGGGTAAGTTCGGTTTTATGCAAATTCGCGACATGGAAGGGAAAATTCAAATCTCGGTAGGTCGGAATGAACTTGACGAAGAAGCTTACGATTTTTACAAGAAGTTTGTTGATATAGCAGACTTTGTAGGAGTTGAAGGTGAAGTTTATACTACTCAAACAGGAGAAGTGACAGTAAGGGCTGAAAAAGTAACGCTGCTTTCAAAAGTTATGCGCCCACTTCCTGAGAAATTTCATGGACTTGTAGATACCGAAACAATTTATCGTCAACGTTATCTTGACCTAATTACAAATGAAAATTCTCGTAAGGTTTTCTTAACTCGCAGTAAGATAGTTTCTTTCATCCGTCGTTATCTTGAAGACAATGGTTTTATTGAGGTGGAAACACCAATTTTGCAAACTAGCGTTAGCGGGGCAAGTGCAAAACCATTCTTCACAAAGCATAACGCACTTGACATGGATTGCAACCTTCGTATTGCGACAGAAACATGGCTCAAACAGTGCATAGCTGCCGGTTTTGACCGCGTGTTTGAACTTGGCAAAGATTTCCGAAATGAAGGAATGGATCCTTCACACCTTCAAGAATTTACTCAGGTTGAGTGGTACGCAAGTTACTGGAACTTTGAAAATAATATTGAGTTCTTCCACGGACTTATTATTAAGCTTTTAAATGAGTGTTTAGGTACAACTGTTGTTACATATCAAGGTCAGCAGATTGAATTTAATCAAGAGTGGCCACGCATAAATTATATCGAAAGAATGAGAGAAATTTTAGGCTTCGATTTCTTAGATGAGACAGATTTGGATTCATTTAAGAAAAAGGTGGTTGATGCTGGCATTTTTGGATATACTGAACTTGAAGAGTGTAAGAGCGTGCGTACACTCATTGATTACATTTACAAGAGAAAAATAAGAGCGGGCATTGTAAATCCAACAATCATTTACAATTATCCAGCAGTGCTTATTCCTCTTGCAAGACGAAATGACGCAGATGAGCGGGTTATAGATGTGTTCCAAATTGTAGCAGGTGGAGCGGAACTTGTAAAAGCATATAGCGAGCTTGTAGATCCTATCGTGCAGCGTCGACTTCTTGAACTTCAACTTGAAGAAAAAGCTCAGGGCGATGATGAGACTATGGACGTAGATGAGGACTTCCTTCTTGCTATGGAACATGGTATGCCACCAATTTCTGGTCTTGGCTTTGGAATTGATCGTTTTATGCAATTTATATTTGACCTTCCAAATATTCGTGATACTGTACTTTTTCCACTTATGAAATGAGGAAGATATGAATACGAAAGCGTTTTTAGATAAACTTGATAAATTGTTTCCAAAGGCGGAATGTGAACTTGAGTTCAATTCGCCTTTTGAACTTTTAATTGCTGTTGTTTTGTCGGCGCAGTGTACTGATAAAAGGGTGAATATGGTCACTAGTGAAATGTTTAAAAAGTACAATAAACCGCAGGACTACGCTACTATGAAGCAGGAAAAGCTAGAAGAGCTTATTCATTCGTGTGGGTTCTATCACAATAAAGCTAAAAATATCATTTCGATGAGCCGCGATATAATTTCTAAGTTTAATGGACAAGTTCCAAACACGCTAGAAGAGCTTCAAACGCTGGCTGGCGTTGGCAGAAAAACAGCCAATGTTGTCTATGCGGAAGCCTTTGGCGGAGATGCTATTGCGGTAGATACGCATGTACTGCGGGTAAGCAATAGGCTAGGCTTTGTTAAAACAGATGATCCGCTTAAATGTGAACTTAAACTTATGGATGTATTTCCGAAAGATTGTTGGTCGACTGTTCACATTCAACTTGTGCTTTTCGGACGATATATTTGCAAGTCGCAGAAACCAGATTGTGAAAAATGCCCATTTTATGATATGTGCGTTTATGAAAATAAAAAGGAATTTTAATGTTTTTAGATAGAGTAAAAATTACAATTAAAGCAGGTAATGGCGGTAATGGCGCAACCAGCTTTCTTCGAACTAAATTGGTCGCTAATGGCGGCCCTGACGGTGGGGAAGGCGGCAAGGGTGGCGACATAGTTTTTGTAGCGACTAAAGATATGAACACGCTTTACTCCTTCCGCTTTAAAAAGAAGTTTGTTGCGGGTGATGGAGAAAATGGTTCTAAAAAACTGCAAACTGGGGCAAATGGAAAGGATGAAAAAATACTCGTACCTTGCGGAACTGTAATCATTGATAGTGTAACAAATAAAATTATTGCGGATATGTCCGAAGATGGCGTAAAGTTTGTGGCTTTGCGTGGTGGAAATGGCGGGCATGGAAATGCATATTATAAGTCTTCAATTAAGCAAGCGCCTCACTTTTCGCAGACGGGTGAAATTACGCAGGCAAGGTCAGTTATATTAGAGTTAAAGACGATTGCTGATGTTGGGCTTGTAGGTTTTCCGAATGTTGGCAAATCGACACTTTTGTCTTGCATATCAAATGCAAATCCTAAAATCGCAAATTATCCTTTCACAACCCTTTATCCAAATCTTGGAGTATGCGAGGTTAAAGGTCAAACATTTGTAGTTGCTGACATTCCAGGGCTTATTGAAGGGGCGAGTGAAGGACAGGGGCTTGGGCATTACTTTTTGAAGCATGTCGAGCGTGTACGTCTAATTTTGCATCTTCTTGATATTTCCGAGAGTGAGGGGCGTGACTTTATAGAAGATTATCACAAGATAAATAGCGAACTTGAAAAATATGATAATGCGCTTGGACAAATTCCTCAAATAGTGGTGTTAAACAAAACCGATCTTTTAGACGAAGAAACTTTAAAAGAGCGTAAATCCCGCTTTGAAAAAGAGGTTGGCTTGCCATACCTAGAAATTTCAGGCGCTACTTATGCGGGGATTGAAAAGTTAAAACTTGAAGTACTTGAAAAACTTTCTAAAATACCTAAAAAAGATGCAATCACCATAGAAGAATTTGACTTTGATCGCAAAGATAACTCATCGGTTGCTATTTCGCGTGAAGATGACGGAACATTCGTTGTTAGTGGTGGTAAGATTGATAACTTTATCAGAGGGGTTGTGCTTAGCGATAATATCTCTTTTGCATATTTCCAGAAAAAATTGCAGGAAATGGGTATAATAGATATGTTAAAACAACGCGGTCTTAAAAATGGCGATAGCGTCAGAATAAAAGATATTACATTTGAGTATATGGAGTAAAACAATGATAACTACAAAACAACGCGCGCATTTGCGCGCACTTGGAAATGCGCTTGAACCTGTAATGCAAATTGGTAAAGAGGGGATAACTGACAATTCACTTGAAGCGGTGGATGGTCTTTTGCAGGCTAGGGAGCTTATAAAAATAAAAGTGCTTAAAAACTGTGACATGTCAGCGCGTGAAGTAAGTGAGTTCCTTTGCAAGGAACTTGGTGCAGACGGCGTGCAGGTGATAGGCGGAATTATAATTTTATATCGTTATTCGACAAAGAAGGATTTTAAGCATATTGAGCTAATATAACTATATATTGTAGCTAGTATGCGTTGCATAATACTGTATATATGATAAAAAGCGGAGGATTAACTCAGCTTTTTTATTTATTAAAGTACATTTTCTTTTAAATTTTGGCTAGCCACATTCGAGTAAGAAACAAGCGCAGCAACTAAAAGCAGAGAAGCGATTACGCAGTAGTAAAGGCTAGCTCTAACTAGGAAACTGGAAAGAAATATAATACTTGCCGAAATAAGATAGCCTTTTGTGCGTGCAGGGTTAAAAGAGAAAGCGAGAAGGTCACGAAAGGTGAGTTTTGCCTGCTTTTTATACTCAATTGTTATGTCTGGATAAAAGTCATAAGGCTTATAAAGGTTTGCATAACTCTCTTCTTTGTCAAGTAAGATGACTTTTTGGTCAAAATTGGCAGCAAAAGAAGGACAATCTTTCTCATATTCGCCGCAAACAATAATTACTTTTTGACAGTTTTTAATGGAAAGCATAATTTTAGTAATATCATCTTTATTTATTGGTGAAAATTTTAAAATGGGATAAATTGCTATTTTTGATTTATCTGCTTGGCTAATTAATATATATTTATTTTTCTTTTCTACGCTGGGATATCCTTTTTTTGCAAGTTCAAAGAAAAAGTTTATGGCGCCTTGGGAAGAGGCGAGAGAGAAAAACATATTTTCTGCATCCTCTTTTTCTTTAAATTTTAAATTATTTTTATTATTTTTCTTAATAAAAATTCGCCGAGAAATTATGTCGAAAAATAGGGTTATTCCCGCCGAAATTAATAGAGAAATCCAAAAGGTGCGAATAAAATATTGTAGCCAAATAAGTGATATTAAAAATACAATAAAATCCTTAAAAAAATTCTGTAAAATATATAATAATTTTTTCATGTATATTTTATTGTCAAAAAAATAATAAATTAAACGAAAAATTTGACAAATAATTTTTTTGCATTTATAATATAACTATTATTAGGAGAAGAATTTGAAATATTTAGATTTTATTTTGTCGCAAAAGGGCAAAGACGTGGCTATGTATGACACGCGAAATGAAAGTAATTTAGTAGATTATATTTTTGTTCAGCATTTTA
>CAJULT010000024.1 GCA_910587225.1 uncultured Christensenellaceae bacterium | reverse complement strand
TATTGGTAGAATAGATGGGGAAATTAACATTTCAGCTACTGGTGGAAATATCAATGTTGGTAAAGATACCGGACTTGATGGTGGGGTATGTCAAATATCAACTGAGAGCGGCTCTATAACTGCCTTGGTTGCAAATACCACATATAATCATACTTTTAAAACAAATAGCGGACAAATAAATGTGACTTATCAGCGCTTTGCAAATAATGGAACAGAAACACTTATTTCTAAGAGCGGAAATGTAACCGCTTATATCGGTAGCGGCTTTCAGTTCATTCTGAATTTGAAAAATGCGGCAGGTGAGCTTCGCGAAAATATGAATAAAGTTTCAATAGATTTTATTAAAGAAAGCGAGTATCAAAATCCTCTCCGCGTTAACAATTACGCAGGTACTGATAGAGTTATGGATATTAAAACTGACGGAGCTATTGCTATAAAACTTACAAATAAAACAAATTAAAGCGGACAATAAAGTTCGCTTTTTTTGTTTGATAAGAGGGCAAGTTATGATATAATCTAGTTATGAAAAGATTTCTACATTTGGCGGATTTGCATTTAGGAGCTGTAAATAATAAACTGTCACCCTCTGCAAAGAAAATTGTGAGAGGGGAGCAGCTTGCTTTGGTGCGTGAACTTTTTAGTTATGCAAGCCTTCAAAATATTGATTTTATTATAATTGCAGGCGATTTGTTTCACAGCAAAGCCGTTTCGCAAACACTACTTTCAAGTTTTTTTAAAGAAGTCACGACTTTTGGCAAACCTATTATATACATATCTGGCAATCACGACGAAGAGGCAAGCTTTACACCTCCACAAAACTTTTTTGTGTTGTCAAAACTTCAAAGTATCGCTATTGACGATGTTACAATTACTGGTCAAAGCAGCAGCGACAATTTGAATTTAATTAGGCTTGATCCTACCAAGAAAAATATAGTTATGCTTCATGGTGATATAAATGCGAGAAGCGAGCTTGATTTAAAGAGGCTGCGCGGTGATGAAGTTGACTACCTTGCACTTGGGCATTTACATAGTTATGATGCTCGTCCATTTGGAAGGGGAATGCTAGCATACCCCGGCTGTCTGTTTGGAAGCGGTTTTGATGAATGCGGCGAAAAGGGTTTTATTCAAGGTGAGATTTCCGACAAGGTGTCCATAAAATTTATTCCGTTTGCTAAGCGTAAATTTCATATTGTTAATGTGGACATTAGTGGTCTAATGTCGACAAGTGAAATTAAGAGTGCTATTTTGAAAGCTATTAAAGATATTAAGAGTGAAGATTATGTGAGAGTGGTGCTTACAGGTTATTATGAAGAAGATTGTGAAAAAAGTCTATCCCTTCTTAGTGAGCAGTTTTCGCAATCACAATTTTATTTTGAAATAGTTGATGCGAGCAAAATAAAGTTAGACTATGAAAAATTAAAGGCGGAAAAACTTTCTTTCAAGAGTGAACTTTTGACTTTAATCGGACAAAGTGAACTTAGCGAGCAGGACAAAACCAAGATTAGTCAAATTGCCATTGAAGCGTTAAGAGGAGATGATTTATCATTATGAAAATTTTATCTGCTCATATCGAGAATTTTGGAAAACTTTCAAACTTTGATTTAGAATTTAAGGAAGGGGCAACCGCGCTGTTTAAAGAGAACGGTTTTGGCAAAAGTACCCTTGCTGCTTTTATCAAGGCAATGCTATATGGAATGGATAAAAAAGGCAATTTAAAAGCATACGCTGCCAGCCGTAGCAGGTTCAAACCATGGCAGGGAGGGGTGTATGGCGGAAGTATTATCTTTGAGAGTGATAAGGGGAAATTTAAAGCCACTCGCACATTTGGCGATACTCCCGAAGGAGATACTTTTCAGCTTATTGACCTCACCTCTAAACTTAAAAGTAGTGCGTATTCAAACCAGCTAGGTTTTGAACTTTTTGGAATAGGGCGGGAAACGTATGAGATAACCGCTTTCTTTCTTCAGACAAACATTGATTGTAGTTTAAATGATGAGACGCGAGCAGGGCTTGTAGGTGCAAATAAGTTTGAAAATGACCTTGCAAGTTTTACTGCAGCGCAAAAGCAGATTGCACTTAGAATGCGAGAACTTAAACGTGATAAGATGTCAAAACTTGATTTTGAGTTAAAAAATAGAGATTTAAAGGCAAATTTAAATCAAATAGAGGCTTTGAAAGAGGAAATTAACATTCTTGAGTGCGAAACTGCAAGCGACAAAGAAAATCTTTCTCAGAAAAAAGAAGAACTTGAAAAGTTAAAAGAAGAGCGAGCGCAGGCGCGTAGCAATCAGCAAACAGCGGTTCAACCAAAGGCTAAAAGGAAACTTTTGGGAGTTGATATTTTTGCGATTGTGGCATTTTCTGTTATCACTTTGGCAATGGTGCTTCTTTCTGTATTTTCGTTATTAAATCCGTTTATCGCGCTTGCAATATGTTTAGGCGGGGCATTAGTTTTAGGCGGTGCGAGTTATCTTTGGCGACTTCGTCCTAACCCGTTAAAGCAAGATGAGGGGCAGGCGATTTCCTTTGATGAAGAAAATTATGAAAAACTTAGTGAAGCATACTTTGAAAAAAGTAAAGATTTTGCACTTAAAGTGCAGAGAAAAAATAGTCTAATAAGTCAGGTGGAGTTATTGCAAGAAAGTTATGAAGATCAGGCTTATCAGCTGTCCATGCTCAAAATGCGTAATGATGAAGCGGAAGGAAAAATTGAACTTTTAACGAAGGCTTTGCACTTTATGGATGAGGCGCAAGTTAATGTTTCCAAACGATATGTTCAGCCAATGCAAGTTGAATTTGATAAATATTTTAAAAGTTTTTCTGATGAAAACATTTCTCTTAATGTTAACTTTGATGTAGGCGTCCCATCAGCGCAGGGAGAAAAGGAATATGAATATTTAAGTGCTGGATACAAGGATATTGTTTCGCTGTGCAAGAGATTCGCTTTGCTTGAAAACATTTATAAAGAGGAAAAGCCGCTCATAATTATGGATGACCCTTTTATAAACTTTGATGATAACAATTTGGCTCTGGCTAAGAAATTATTACAAGAAATGTCAAAAAAATATCAAATTCTTTATCTTTACTGCCATTCTAAAAACTCACTTTAATAAATTGGGCTTATGTTTTAATTGACAGAAAAATTTTTAAGAGATATAATTTAAACAAATGAATACACAGTTTCTTATTAAAGCAAGAAAAGACAAAGATTTGACAATAGAACAAGCAGCAAAGCTGCTTGGCTTTTCTTGTGAGGAACTTGAAGGGATTGAAAAGGGCGAAATTGATCCGTCGGCGTCAAAAGTCACCTTATTATCCGATTTTTATGGGGTGTCAGCAAAAAAGCTTTTAGGTAAGAAAAAAGAGAAACGAAAACTTTACTTTAAGATTAGAAAACGAAAACTTATCGGCTTTAACCGCTATGGACTAGATCAAGGTTGGAGCGTAATAGCTATTCCGGCGCTTGCCTTTTTAGGACTTTGTTTTTTGTTTGTTCCTTCCTTCAATATTGCTAGTGGCGCGGTATCACTGACTAAACTGCTATTCTTGACTGAAAATGTATGGCATACCGTTTTAGGAATTGTGTTGATGGCGGTTCTCGGATTTAACATCTTTTATTGGTCGCTAGAATTGACGCTCGGACCTTATACTCGGGCAAAGATGAAAGTACTTAATAACATCTTTTTAAGTCTGTTTTCGATTTTAACTTTTGTTGTTGTGCTTTTAGCAGTATTAACTTTTAATAAGGGTATTTTAGCAACAGGAATAATTACCTATATTTTGTTATTTGCCACTGCGCTTATACAAGTAGTTATATTAATTTTAATGAACCTTGACGGCGGGGAATATAGCGAAGAACGGGTTTATGTTTATCATGAAGTGGATTATAGCGGTTATGAACGCAAACATTGGTTTACGCTTGGTGTAAGTGTATTAGCTTTGGCGGCTTTATGTCTATTTTTTACGATTGCTTATGATGGTTACTATAATATCATCCACAAGATAAATGCTACCATGTTTGAAGTGATTTTTAAATCTAGTTTAATAGGTGTGTTTATAGGTGGGCTTGCTATGGCGGTGCTTATATTTGACATAATCTATTTCGTACTTGTTTGCACAGTTGGGCGCAAGGCGAGAAGAAGAATGGGAAAAGCAAACAATGTACTACTAGTTGTAATGAGTATTGTATTATTTGTGGACAGTCTAGCCATGATTTCCTACTTCGGCACGCAGTACATTACAATAGGTGGGATATTCTTGTATGTATTACTATTTTCAACTGCGGTTTATGGCATGTGTATTTTGCCTGCGATTAATGTCAACAAACGCTCTTTCTATGTAGAAGATAAAAAGGGACTGCAAAAAGTGCGACCAGTGTCTGGCATCAAGCCGGGGAAAATAATGGGATTTAAGTTCTCGATTTGGCCACAATATTTGCTTGTAGCACTTTTAGGGGGGCAGATTGGGATTAGTTTCTTAGATCCAAAAATTAGCTATCTTGCATGGGTTGGGGGAGGCTTAATCATTTTTGAAATTATTTTCCTTATCCTACAACGTAACAAAAGATATATTAGTCGTGAGGTCTTTGCCTTTGGAATGCTACTAAATACTCTTATTGGACTATTTAACGTGTTCTTGCTAGGTTATTCGCTTTTGAGTGGGTTAACCCTTGCCGCAGCAATTTCACTTTCGATAGTTAGCGGAGCTATAATTTTACTATATTTTTACATGGCGTATTTTTCTAAACCAATCCGAAATGCTGGTGAAGAGATTTAAAAAAGAGGCGTTGCCTCTTTTTTAATATTTTTTCCTATGTTGTTTTTAGCCAAAGCCAAGCAGAACTTGTTTCTGCTTCGGAGGGCTCTCCGCGACCACCTAAAAAGGTTGCTTGGAATTAAAAAAAGATTGTAGCAACTAGTACAACCTTTTTATTTATGTGGTGCTGGTGGTGGGACTTGAACCCACACGGAGTTGCCTCCTCAGGATTTTAAGTCCTGTGCGTCTGCCATTCCGCCACACCAGCGCGTTGGAGGTACCACCCGGATTTGAACCGGGGAATGAAGGTTTTGCAGACCTTTGCCTTACCGCTTGGCTATGGTACCAAAATAAATGAAAGCATGACCAAGATTTTACCCTATTGGAGCGGGAGACGGGGATCGAACCCGCGACCTCAACCTTGGCAAGGTTGCGCTATACCACTAAGCCACTCCCGCACAACATGGGCGCTTTCGCCGGTCATGCTTTCTAAGCAAACAGCAAAGGTTTGCTCTATTAATATACCAAATGCGCGCAAAAAAATCAACTGTTTTATATGATTTTTTAATTATTTTCTAAAAAAAGTTTTTTTGGCAATAATTAAGCTTAGGAGAAAATATGGCACAAAGCTTTAAATCGGCTATTGAGTTTGGGCTTGTTTATATCCCTATAACTCTATATGCTTGCATTAAAAATAATGATATAGGTTTTAATATGCTCCATAAAAAAACGGGGCAGCGCATTAAATACAAAAAAACTTGTGAGAATTGCCCAGCAAATATTTCACAGGAAGATATAGTTAAGGGTTATGAATACGAAAAAGGCAAGTACGTCACACTGACTGATAGCGAGCTTGAAAAAATCAAATCACCCAAAGATAAAGCAATTTCAATTGCACAGTTTGTTGACCTTGATGAAATAGACCCGATATATTTTGAAAAAAGTTATTATGTAGCGCCGCAAGGGGCAGATAAAGCGTTTATCATGCTCACAAAAGCGCTGGAAGAAGAAAACAAAGTTGGGATAGCTAAAACTGTCCTTGGCAGTAAGGAGCAGGTTGTTGGCATTCGTTCAATTAACGGACGGATGATTTTATATACCATGCATTTTTATGATGAGGTTCAGGCATATCCTGTCAAGCTGAAAGATGTTAAGATTGAAAAGGAGGAACTTGCACTTGCAAGAAATCTTATCAAAAATATGACAGGGGAGTTTGAGGCTGAAAAGTACAAAAATGAATACCGCGCAAAAGTGCTTGCGGCGATCAATGCCAAGATTGGCGGGCGACAAATAAAAGGTTCAAACAAAAAGATGCCTAGTAATGTTATTAGCCTTATGGATGCGCTGAAAAAGTCTGTGGAGCAGACCTCTTCTAAACCAAAGAAAAAAACACAATTATAATCAACAATTTGATAAAACGTAGGCACAAAAGTGCTTGTTTTTATTATGCGAAAAATTTTTTATGTGATATAATTGGCTATATTAGGAGAACTTTATGGACAATAATATTAAAAATAAAAAAATTACTTCCAGAGATGAAGATTTTGGAAGATGGTATACTGACGTAGTTCGTGCAGCGCGCCTTGCTGATTATTCAAATGTAAAAGGATTTATCGTTTTTGAGCCTAATGGTTATGCACTTTGGGAGCGGATGCAGCAAGTTTTAGATGCAAAATTTAAAGAACTTGGGCATCAAAATGTTTACATGCCTGTGCTTATTCCTGAAAACCTTTTGAATAAAGAGGCTGAACTTATAGAAGGCTTTGCACCTGAAGGGGCGTGGGTTATACGTGCAGGTGGTAAAGATTTGGAAGAGCGCATGATGTTCCGTCCCACCTCTGAAACTTTATTTTCTGATTACTATGCTTCTCATTTACATAGCTATCGTGAGCTTCCTATGTTATACAATCAATGGGCAAATGTGATTCGTTGGGAAAAGGAAACAAAGCCTTTCCTTCGTACTCGTGAATTTTTATGGCAGGAAGGGCATACCTTGCATGAAACCGAAGACGAGGCAAGAAAAGAAACCTTGCAAATGCTTAATGTCTATAAATGGTTTTTTGAAGAAGTGCTTGCAATCCCAGTTCTAACTGGCCGCAAAACCGAAAAAGAAAAGTTTGCGGGGGCGGAAGAGACCTATACCATTGAAAGTATGATGTATAATGGTTTTTCACTGCAAAGTGGGACTTCTCACTTCTTTGGTCAAAAATTTTCAAAAGCTTATAACATTACCTTCTTAAATCGTGAAAATAAACTTGATTATCCTTGGCAGACAAGTTGGGGAGTGACCACTCGTATGATAGGGGCTGTGATTATGGTGCATGGCGATGACAATGGCCTTGTTCTGCCTCCACGAATTGCACCAAGGCAGGTAGCCATTGTCCCTATTGGCACTGACCAGCAGGTTGCAGATAAGGCAAACGAAATTTGCGACAAACTTAAAAAGGTTGGCATTTCAACTTTTGTAGATTTTTCTGAAAAGAGTCCTGGCTTTAAATTCGCCGAGCATGAAGTAAATGGTATTCCTATCCGTGTGGAAGTTGGGAAGAGGGATCTTGCACAAGGGTTCTTTACGCTTGTTCGTCGTGATAGCGGCGAAAAGAAAAATGTAGCACTTGAGGGCGATGTTGCAGCGGAAGTACAAACTATGATGGATGAAATGCACAAACATATGTTTGAGGTTGCAAAGAAAAGAAACGACTCAAAAACCTATGAGTGCAAAACGCTTGCAGAGGTTGAAGATATTATGACAAACCGCCCGGGTTATGTTAAAGCTGCTTGGTGTGGGGATGAAGCGTGCGAATTTAAGATGAAAGAGGTTCGCGGTACTAAATCTCGTTGTATTGACGAGTCCGCTCATGTATGTAAGGATGACAAATGTATAGTATGCGGGCGAAAAGCGAAACATATGGTTTATTGGGGAATTCAATATTAATTGATTGACAAAGCTAAATAAAAGAAATATAATAATCATATAAGGAGGGGGATATGTCAAAAACAAAAAAAGTAAAATTTAGTTTAAAAGGGTTGATCACAAATGTTGTGCTTGCTATTTTGCCTGTGCTTGCTTTGATCTTTTTATCACAAGCATATTTAACAGGTAAAACTGTTGGAGGAAATAGTGGGACATTAAATACAGGTTATGACCTTATTTCAACAACTGGGGATAATGCAGCTTACACAGCAAACGCAGTTTGCATCGTGTTCTTGATTATCTTTTCGGTTATACTCTTATTGACTGCACTTTTAGGCATTCTTCAAAGCTTTGGAGTGCTGAAGGGCAAAACTTTTGGTAAAGTTTTGAATGTGCTTAACATTGTAAGTCTTGCTTGCATGATTTTAGTTGCTACGATTTCTGTTATTTGCATTTGCACTGAGATGACAACAGACCTTGTACTTGCAGAAACAGTTTGCGGCTGGGCAGCTATAGCAAACTTAGTTATTCCAGTGTTTGGTCTCATTGTATATCTTATTTCAAAACTTCCTATTTTTAAGAAGTAATTTTAAGTTGTCTGGGAGAATTTGATATGAAAAAGAAACTAAGTACTTATTGATGTTCATTTACATTATTGCTTGTTGCAGTTTTTAGTTGCTGCTTACTATCTGCTTGTGGAGGTACGCCACCAGTAAATAACAGAATAGGTTATGATGGCACATATAAATTTGCAGAATTAAAAATTTATAGAGCCACTGAATATGCAGGCAGTTATCTTCCTTATGAAGGAGATGAAGATGCCGCATTTAGTGAACTTGTACCATATTTTAATAAAGAATATGTCCTGCAAGAGGCGAATAAACAGTATTTTGAATTAAAAGCAGATGGCACTGCTGTTTGGCACTTGCCGACTTACTTAAATTATGAATTTGCACCGGCGGAAACCATTAATGGAACTTGGGATATTGACATTGATGGTGGAATTCCTTATAAAACAGAAACTTATACACATGGCTCGACAAATTATGGCGGTGACTATACAGATTTTACAAACAAACAAATTGAGAAAACATTATTTTTATACAGTGAACACGATAATGATGTTAAATTCCAGTTTAGTGGGTTGCGAGAAGTTAATGAGGGCGGTGAGCATGGTTACTCATATACAGAAAATTACTGGGAAATCCGTGCTGTTTATAAACTTGTATCACAGGAATAAATATTAAAAAAATAAAGACCACTTAAGCAAGTGGTCTTTGTTTTTTTAAGTTTTTCTATTTTTCAATCCGTACATCCTTTTCTGGGAAGAGGATTTTAATTGTTTTTTCGTCAGCAATGCGGGAAGCAATGCGGCGATCGTAATGCTCTTGAAGGTTATCCATGTCAAGATTTGAAGTGATAACTGTTGGAAGCGCGCGAACTCGTCTTTCATTTAAAATTGCATATAGATAGTTGTCGCTTACTCCCATAACTTTATCTTCGGTGCCAAGGTCATCTATAAATAGTACTTCGCAGTCAAGATATTTATCGGTGAGTGCTTGTTTTGCAGTTGCGTCGCGGCAGGAGTGCGCTTTAAGCATATCTTGATTAAATGAGTATGCCGAAGTAAGCAGAACTAATTTTTGAAGAGCAATTAGTTCACTTGCCATGCATTGCATCACGAATGTTTTTCCGCTGCCTGTTCCGCCTGCAAGATAAATAATATCTTTTTTAAAATCGCTATGACACCATTTTTTTAATACGTCATAATATTTTTGCATTAGAGCAGGATTATCAAAAATTGAAAAGTTAGCCTCGCTAAAGGTTTTTAAATTTTTGAAACCGCTTTCTTTGACAAGAAGGCGATTTATTTCATCCTTTAAACATTGACAGTTCTTCCCATCAACAACACCAGTATCTTCACATTTAGGGCAGTTGTATACAGGGGTGGTTGAACCGATATAGA
>CAJULT010000023.1 GCA_910587225.1 uncultured Christensenellaceae bacterium | reverse complement strand
TCCTGTCATGTGACTGGAGTTCAGACGTGTGCTCTTCCGATCTGGGAAGGACAAAAACAAAAAGGAGGAAAAAGAAAAATGTCAGTAATTTCAATGAAACAACTTCTGGAAGCCGGCGTTCACTTTGGTCACCAAACTAGAAAGTGGAACCCTAAGATGAAAAAGTATATCTTCACTGCTAGAAACGATATTCATATCATCAACCTAGAAGACACTTCAGTGCAGGTAGATAAAGCTTACTTATTTGTAAGAGATATCGTTGCAGCTGGAAAAAATGTTCTCTTTGTGGGAACTAAAAAACAGGCTCAAGAAGCCATTAAGGAAGAAGCTGAAAGATGCGGTATGTATTATGTAAATACTCGTTGGCTTGGCGGATGCCTTACAAACTTTAAGACTATCAAAACTAGAATTGAACGTCTTAACAAACTTAACCAAATGGAAAAGGTAGGCGAGTTCGACCTTCTTCCAAAGAAAGAGGTTACTCTTTTGAAAACCGAGCGTGATAAACTTGAAAAGAATCTCGGCGGAATTAAGGAAATGAGAGATCTTCCTGGTGTCGTTTTCGTAGTAGATCCTTGTATGGAACACATTTGCGTTAAAGAGTGCCGCAACCTTGGAATCCCAATGGTTGGTCTTGTTGACACAAATGGTAACCCAGATGGAATTGATTATGTTATTCCAGGAAATGACGATGCAATTCGTTCAGTTAAGCTTATCGCTGCTGCTATTGCAGACGCTGTTATTGAAGCTAAAGAGGGTGTTTCTATGACTAAAGCAGAAGAGCCTGCCGAAGAAGAAATTGACCTTGAAAAAGCACTTACTGAAATGAAGCCAAGTCTTGACATCGCTGAAGGAGAAGAGGCTAAAAAACCTGCAAAGAGAAAGGCCGCTCCAAAGAAAAAAGCTGAAACTAGCGCAGAGAAGGCTGAAGTAAAAACTGAAAGTAAAGGAGAATAATTATGAATTTTACTGCTAAGGACGTTGCTGAGCTTCGCGCTCGTACAAATGCAGGCATGATGGACTGCAAAAAAGCACTTACTGAGTGCGACGGTGACTTTGAAAAAGCTTCACTTTGGCTTCGTGAAAAGGGAATTGCTGCCGCTGCTAAAAAGCAATCTAGAATTGCTGCTGAAGGCGTTGTTGCTTCTTACATTCACATGGGTGGAAGTATTGGCGTACTTGTAGAAGTTAACTGTGAAACAGACTTCGTTGCTAAAACAGATGTCTTCCAAGAGCTTGCAAGAAACATTGCAATGCAAATCGCTGCTGCAAATCCAAAATATGTTCGCATTGAGGAAGTTCCAGCTGAAGCTGTAGAAGCTGAGAAGGAAGTACTTCGCGCACAAGCACTCAACGAAGGAAAACCTGCTGCAATCGTTGACAAAATGGTTGAAGGGCGAGTTAAGAAATTCTATCAAGATGTTTGCCTTCTTGAACAAGCTTATGTTAAAGATAGCAGCATGACTATCACTGATTACCTTAACGAAATGACACTCAAAATTGGTGAAAAGATTTCTGTTCGTCGTTTTGTACGTTACGAAATGGGTGAAGGTCTTGAAAAAAGACATGATGACCTTGCCGCTGAAGTTGCTAAACAAGTTCAAGGAAACTAAACTTAACAAAAAGTGCCAACGGCACTTTTTTTGTTGCCAAAAAACGAATTTTGCCTATTGACTTTGGACATTATATAATATATAATTAGTTTGTACTAAAGGGAGGCATTATGCCAAGGATAAAATCAAATTTTGAAAGTATTAAAAATGTGACAGCAGATGAGGCATTATTTAATCAAATAATTGACAGCGACCCTAAATTAAAAAATAACTTTAATCTTATTCGAAAAGTTTTTAAAGAAAACTTCCACTTTGATGAGGAAGAAGTTAAACTTTTTGTTCACAATATTTGCAACGAATTTCAAGCCGATACCATTGAAAGAATTGGTAAGCTTTTTGCCAGTTTTTCATTAAATGATATTCCAAGCGTTGATGCTAAATCCCGTAGAAAACTTGCGAGAGGTTTAATCGATGATGTTATCTCCATTTACAAACAAGGAAATAAAAATATTGAAGAAACCTTTATTGATGTACTCAATGAAGCTCATAAGCATCATATTGATCCAGTGAAGCTTGCAATTAAAACCAACCTTAAACTTGCAACTGAGGAAAGCTTTATATCAGCTGTATACGCTCTTGCACAGGCAAAATACTATGATAGTAATTTGAACACTGAAAGCACGCTTTTATTAGAAGAGGAGCTTAAACCAATTATTGAACAATGTGCCTCTCTTGTTAACAAAGCTGATGAGGCAAACATCAAAGCAATTTATAACATGCTTAATGAACTTTTCTATGACACAAAGAAAGGTGAATACACCTATGAGGTTAAGGAACTTATTAAATCCGCACCTTCTATTTTAACCACTTCTGCTAGCAACATGGAATATGCAATAGAGTGGCTTAAACTTATTTGTGTAGATAACAAAACAGGGGAGATTGATAGATACAGACTTCTTTCTCACATTAAAAATTCTCCGACCATTCTTACAGTTGACTTTAAAAAGATTGAAGCGGTTGACTCCAACCTTAAAGAGATATTTAAAAACCTACTTAACAAAACGCCGGAAGGGCAGCGTATGACACCAGCAGAGAGGGAAAAAACCGCAGCACATACTTCTTATAACTATGTTTTTAATATCTTCCGCCTTACTTCAATGACAAAAATAAATGCTGATAATTTGGTTACCAAAACCAGAACACTTAAAGACGGAACTAAAATTGTTAGAGAGGGTCTCGCTGATGTCCTTGAAAAATATCTTGGCGCTAAAAATGCAATGACCTGTCTTCAAAACTCAACAGTATTAAATACCGACCCTCAGCTTTTAGATTATGTACTTGCAAGCTTAGTCAAAGCAGAAAAAGAGCAGGGCGTGAATCTTCGCGAGAGATTTGTTGAAAGCCCTAGTCGCGCGTTAGGCAAGAGTGATGAAATACTAGGCGCTGAACAATCAGATAGCAAAACTGGACTTGAACGCGGAAAACGTGCAAAAATTGACGTGAGTGAAATGCCAGAAATTTTACTTCAAAATATTGCTCTTGATACAATGAAAAATAGACTCAACTCTAAAAATAAGGGGATGAGTAACCAATTCCTAGACAATATCGCACGTATGGCTGAAGAAGAACGCAAAAAGCAGGCGGCACTTAAAGAACAGGAAAGAGAAGCTAAAATTGAGCAAGAAAAGCAACGTCAAGAGTGGCTTGCTGAGCAAAAGCGTATTGAAAAAGAACGTAAAGCCGCCGAAAAGGCTGCCGCTGAAGAAAGACGCAAACAGGAAAAAGCAGCTGCAAAAATAAAAGCAGAAGAGGAAGCAAAACGCAAGGCGGAAGAAAAAGCAGCTGCGACGCAGCAGGCAGAAGATGCCAAAAAGCAAGCTGAGCTTGATTGGAACAATCTCCCTGAACATGAAAAGCAGAAAATCAGATTTTCAAAAGTTCAGCTTTTACCAATTAATACCGACCATGATGTTGACAGATGTTTTGACAACTTTTTCTCACCAATCATCAAGGGCTTAAAAAGTTGCAAAATGTTACCACCAGAGCTAAACAATTATTCAAGCGCTTTAAAAAGCTTTTCAAAGTATTTTGATACATTGATGGCTTTCAATGATACACATACTAAAATTGCGCAACTTGCTGATCAATTTTATAATGTAGTATTTGAAGCTCCAAAAGATAAATGGGAAGAAAGACTCACATCGAGAGCATCAAAAGGAAGAATTTTACTTGATGAACTAACTGTAAAATCAAAAATCATTTTACAAGAAATTGAAGATAATGATAAAGCTTTCAATAGTGCGTTAAGAACGTTTGATAGAGATTATCCAAAAGATTATAATGGCAAACGTGTTTCACCAATTGACTATTCTCAAAACCTTATCAAGCGCGACTATGCTTACAAAACAAATTTCAAAGAGTACATTGACTGGATAAAAGACGCAACTAAAACTGCATTTGGTGAAGAAGGGTACAAAAAATGTTTTGAAGAAGGTGAACGCGCCCAAATTTCTAAACACTTTGACGAGTTATTTAACAAATTTTTGAACCCCAAATTATTTAATGGCCTTGAATATAACATGTATATTTCGCATTATATGAAAGTAATCATTTATGATGAATTTACTTCTAAGGGTTACATTAAAAATCAAAACATTAGCCACCTTCAAAAGTTAAGAAAAGATATTGCCAAAGCACCTATACCTCAAGCACACAAAAACTTTTTAAAAAATACTGCAAACGCAGTTGCAGAGCATAAGTGGGGAATAGATTTTGATGATATAGATGAATTTACAAGTAAAGTGCATATTATTGATGCTGACGCGTCTGTTGAAAAGGGCTATGGAGAACATTCAATTCAAAATTTCTGCAATCAATTTTCTGAAAGTTCATTATTGACCAAGAAATTATGTGACGGAAGTTACATCAAAATGGATGGTGATACTATGCTGGTAATTTACGATGAAGAAAATGCACTTGAAGTTTTCCCTGAGAACGCTGATGCATATTTCAAAAACTTACCGTCAATTCTTCTTGACAGACCTGACGAAGACGACTAAAAAGTGACGCAAAGCGCCACTTTTTTTATTTATATTTTTCGCAATGATGAATATTTAATATTATTGTTATTTTATCGGCATTTGTTTGCATATTTCTTAATATAAAGCCCAAAAACATTTGCAAAAATTCCTCTTTTCATGTAAAATATTTTGCAAGGAGATTATTATGCAAAACGATATAGAGGAAATACTTCTAAGCCTTGGCGAAGAACTTGACAAAGCTTTAAATCACCAAAGAGGTGAATATCTTGTTATTCGCGCAGGAAGAGCTAATCCACACGTACTTGACAAGGTATACATTGACTATTACGGCGTTCCTACACCAATCAATCAAATGGCAAGCATTACTGTGCCAGAAGCTAGAATTCTTTGCATCAGCGTTTGGGATCAAACTCAACTTAAAAACGTAAGCAAAGCAATAGCCGCAGCTGACATTGGTATTGCTCCAAATGATGATGGAAAGGTGATTAGACTTATCTTCCCAGCACTTACTGAAGAGCGCAGACGCGAGATTGTGAAAACAATTAAGAAGATTGCTGAAGACACCAAAATCGCTGTTAGAGGCGCAAGGCGAGATGCTATGGAGATGGTTAAAGACCTTCAAAAAGAGGGGGCTATCAGCGAGGACGAACAGGCTACTGGGGAAAAGGAAGTTCAGAAATTAATTGACAAAGCTGTTGCTCAAATTGATGAACTAAGCGATGCAAAAGAAAAAGAAATAATGGAAATCTAATTTCTAAAAGGAACTTTTTTATGCTTCGCAAACTTAAACTTAAAAATTTACCAAAGCATATTGCAATTATCATGGACGGCAATGGTAGGTGGGCGCAATCACAAGGCTTGCCACGTAACTTTGGACACAAAGAGGGGATATCGGCTGTTGAGCGCACTATTGATGCCTGCCTTAAATACAAAATACCTTACCTTACATTTTTTGCCTTTTCAACAGAGAATTGGAAAAGAAGTAAGCAGGAGGTTGACGGTATTTTTGACCTAATTCGCGATTTTCTCAAAACCAAAAGGCTTGACTTTAAAGAGCGGGGGATTAAAATCGTCACAATAGGTGATGATAGCGCTTTCCCACAAGATTTGCAAGGTTATCTTGCAAACATCAAAGCTGATACAGAAAACTGTGATAATTTAACTGTTACTTTGGCAATAAATTATGGTGGAAGGGCAGACATCACTCAAGCGGTGAACAAACTGATTTCCAAAGGCGTTAAAAAGGTGAGTGAAGAGGATATTCTCACAAGTCTATATACCGGAAAAACGCCTGAACCTGATTTTGTAATTCGCACAAGCGGAGAGCAGCGAATTTCAAACTTTTTACTTTATCAAATGGCTTACAGCGAATTATATTTCCCAAAAGTATTATGGCCAGATTTTAACGAAAGACATCTACTCAAAGCGCTAAAAGTATTTTCATCGCGCAATCGTAGATACGGAGGAATTAAATGAAAAAAAGACTTTTAACTTCACTTGAAATTATCTTGGTGCTTGTCGCAGCTTTTGTTTTAAAAGTGCTAGTATCACCATATTTCTTTGACGCACTCGTGCTTTTTGTAGCCGTAGTTGCATGTCTTGAAACTTCACGACTTCTTAAAAAGATGGGTAATTACAACTACTTCGTCATTGCAATTATTATGCCGATAGTTTTAATGGCGTCAACGCTAGTTGGTCTTTATTTTGATAATGTCATTGGGCTTACTTATACTCTTTTAATTGACGTTGCTATTATCATTCTTGGCTTTGGCGTAGCATTCCTTTGCGGCATAATTGACCGCAAAAAAACCTTCAACGAGATGAAAATAAGAAAGATGGAACGCAATACCAGCATCACAAGATACTCGTTTAACAAAGCTTTCAACACTTCTATTTCTTTCATTTATCCAGCATTTTTACTTATGTTTATAACGGTGTTAAATCACCTTGATGGTCTTACAGCTACCTTTACTAAGGTAGGTGAGTTTGGCGGATATGCATCTCTTGTAGCTCTCATTTTTATGATTTTAATTCCTGTAATTACAGACACATTTGCTTATCTTAATGGAATGCTTTTTGGCAAGACAAAACTTATGCCAACTGTTAGCCCAAATAAAACAATCGCAGGTGCGATAGGGGGAATTGTTTGGTGCGTACTTTTATCAATCTGCACCTATCTTATCATGAACGCGATTGAGCCTATGAGTATCGCTTTTGCAAGCGCAGGTTTTAAACTTTGGCAGGTGGCAATAATATCTTTAATCGGTTCAGTTATTTGCCAAGCAGGTGACCTGCTCGAATCTTTCTTCAAAAGAAAAGCTGAAACAAAAGACAGTGGTAAAATTTTACCGGGTCATGGTGGAATGTTAGACCGAGTTGATTCATATATTTTCTTAGCACCTTATCTCGTAATTGTGTTTACGATATTGCTCGCAATAATTTAGGAGTAGAATGGTAGTTTTATATATTCTGCTTGCCGTGGTAGTTCTTTTATTCATGGTTCTCATTCATGAAACAGGTCACTACGTTGCAGGAAGAATTTTAAAATTTAAGATAGAAGAATTTTCGATTGGCTTTGGTAAGGCCATCTTTTCTCGTACAAATAAGCGGGGTGAAAAAATTTCCCTCCGTATTTTTCCGTTAGGCGGTTACTGCGCTTTTGCAGGTGAGGACGGGGAAAAGGAAGGCATCAAAAAAGAAGACACCTTTGCTGCACAAAAACCTTGGAAGCGTATTATTGTATTTCTTGCAGGCGTAACTTTTAACTTTTTAACAGCTATCCTATTTTCATTTATCTTGCTAGTAAGTGTAGGGTATGATATTGTCGAACTTCGCTCCTATCAAACACTTCAAAATGTAGTAAGCTATGAGGTATCCGAAGAGTATGATCCTGCTGTCAATAACTTGCAAGATGGTGATGTTGTGTTCTATGTGAACGGAACTAAGATTGACTTTGCATATTCATATTCCTTCCCAGACCTTGTGACAATGGAGCGAAACAAACTTAACGCTTATCTAAATGCAGAGGAAAACAAAAATAATCCGCAAGCTTTTAAAAATTATGAACCAGTTACATTAACAGTAAGGCGTGACGGAAAAATGCAGGATGTAGATGTTTACTTTATAAAAGTGGAGCAGCTTGCCTTTGACTCAAATGGAAACCCTATTTGGAAGCGTGATAAAGATGGAAACTATCTTGACAAGGACGGCAACATCACCACCGATGAAAATTTGAGGGTACAAGCAACTAAAATAGGCTACTCACTTGGCGGGAATATTGATGAAAGTGGAGAAGTAGCAGCCGTTCAAATTCTTAATTTTGGCTCATACAGACATAGCTTTGTTGAAGCTCTTGCAAGATGCGTACCAATGGCGTTCGGCTTCGCTTGGGTAGTGCTTAAAAGCCTGTGGCTGCTTATTACCTTCCAACTTCCTATAAGCCAAATAGGTGGTCCAATCACTACCATTGCAGAAATTGCATCGGTTACACAAGCAAATATGGCAAACCTGCTTGTACTCATTCCATTAATATCAGCGAACCTAGCCGTCTTTAATTTGTTACCTATTCCGGCGCTTGACGGGGCGCATGTTATATTTACCTTGATAGAGTGGATACGACGCAAACCGATAAAACCTGAAATTGAAAATATGATACACAGTATAGGACTCTTAGTTTTGCTCGGTTTTGTAATTCTTGTTGACATCCTTCATTTTGTGTTGTAAAATGTAGATATGACTTTAATAGAAGCACTTAACAAACAATTTGAAGACAAATATTCAAATTTAAAACTCTTTGACGTAGTGTACGATAGGGGGCTTGGCGTTTGCAGCGTCACCTTACTATATCCTTGTGATGCGGACGAACTAACAGACGCTCAAAAGGAAGAAATAAGCGGTTTCGTCAAAGAGTTTTTGTCATTAAATGCAAAAGTAAGAGTTAAGTATAAAAAGAGCTTTCTTGATGACAACTTGCTTATCAAAGAAATTAAAAATTATTTTGAAATTGAGCATATCTCAGTTTTCCCATACATAATGGAAACTAATATAAATATTATTAGAGAAAATTTAGATGTCAAAATTGATATTAGTCTTAATAGCGATATTTATTCGTTACTTGATGAGACTGCAATGAAGAAAGGGCTTAAACAGTTTTTAGATAAAAGGTTTATTGCAAACTTTGAGATAGGACTTCATGAAAGTGGAGAATTACTGCCAGCTGATATAGAGTATGAGGATGTAATAATATCTTCACCGAGAACGCCACGTTATAACGTTAACATCATCAAAAAAATATTTGGAGGTGATATTATACCTCGCCCTGAATATATCGAGAATGTTAACAAGCCTAAACAATCAGTTATTTTAGCAGGAATTATTACAAACAAGAAAATGAAAACTTTCACAATTAAGAAAGGAAAACGAAAGGGAGAGGAAAAGAAATTATATACCTTTGACCTGACTGACGAGCATAAGATTGAATGCGTTTACTTCTGTCCAAAATCAAACGAAGTAAAAATGGAAGCACTTCAAGATGGAATGATGGTACTTTGCACAGGGGATGTTCAAAAGGGACTAAGCGGAAACCTTACATATTACATTCGTAAAATGACCTACGCAAGTGCCGCACCTCAGCTTAAAACTGAGATTCCTGTTGACCCAAACCTTAATCATACTCAGGTAGTGTTTCCAGAGCCATTGTACTCTTCCTCACAAGCAAAACTCTTTGACGACAAACCGGATTATAGCGACTTCATTATGTCTAACACGATTGTGGTGTTCGACATTGAAACCACAGGGCTTGACCCGGAAAGCTGCGAAATAACCGAACTGGGAGCAGTTAAAATCGTCAATGGACAAGTTAAAGAGAAATTCCAAACTTTTGTCAAGCCTCAAAAACCTATTCCGCCTGAGGTTACCGAACTTACTCACATTACTAATGCAATGGTGGCTCATGCGCCATCTATCGATGACGTAATTGTAGATTTTTACAACTACACAAGAGGGTGCATTATAAGCGGGCATAACGTGATTGGTTTTGATATGAAGTTTATCAAAAAAGCTGGTGCTGCTAGAGGGCTTAATTTTGACAATAATATGATTGACACGCTTGTAGTATCGAGAAC
>CAJULT010000022.1 GCA_910587225.1 uncultured Christensenellaceae bacterium | reverse complement strand
TTATGCTAATATATACACATGAAATATCAAGTTTTTCAAATTAAAAAGGACTATAAAAGCGTTAACCAGTTTTTAAGAGAACTCGGCATTTCACAGCGCTTTATGACTTTTTTACGGAAAGAACTTGGGCGTATTCGTTTAAATGATATTCCCATCACCATGCGCGCACAGCTTCATAGCGGCGATAAACTTGAAATTATCTCAGATACTACTACAAAATCTAGTATTATGCGTTGCATACTACCTATAAATATTGTGTATGAAGATGAATATTATTTAATAGTAAACAAACCCGCAGGCCTTGCTACAATCCCCACAAAAAGTCATTACAGTGAAAACCTTTCAGGCGCAGTAATGCACTACCTTGACGGACAAATGCCAACACTACGCGTAGTAAATCGCTTAGATATAGGAACAAGTGGACTTGTGATCTTTGCCAAAAATCTGCTTGCTTACAATAAAATAGGAAAAGTTGATAAGGTGTATTATGCGATTTGCGAAGGGATAATTGATAAGCCCCTGACAATAGATAAACCTATCGCCACACTGCAAGATGAAAATGGAATAAATATAAGAAAGCGAGAAATCAGTGAAAGCGGCAAACATGCCACCACTTTTGCAACACCTATTTCACACCACAACAATCTCACCTTAGTAAAACTAACTTTGTTGCAAGGTCGCACACATCAAATAAGAGTGCATATGTCCTCTATCGGTCACCCGCTGCTCGGCGATAGCTTATACGGCAACGCCAGCCCACTAATCTCACATCCCGCCCTCATCTGTAAAGAACTCACCTTCACTCATCCTTTTACAAACCAAAAACTCAACCTGTCAGTCGACTTTACTGATGAATTCAAATATTTAATTGAAAAATAAAAGCGAGTTTATTCAACTCGCCTTAATTATGGTGCGGGCGGTGGGACTTGAACCCACACTCTTTCGAACACGCCCCTTAAACGTGCGCGTCTGCCATTCCGCCACGCCCGCACAATTTATTTTCTGCACACTTTGATGCGGATGGCAGACGCTGCGTCTGCACTAGACGAGGTGAAACCTCGGCGCATCGATTGCTGCAAGCTTTGACTTATTGCACCCCATATTGAGAATTTCGCCACGCCCGCATGCCATTTTTAGTGTACTTTGTTATTATATGAAATCTATCACATATTGTCAAGCAATTTTGACAAGTTTTTATAAAAAATAAAAAAGGGCGAAGCCCTATTTTCTATTATCATCCATGAATTCTTTATAACCCTTTTCAAATTGCGTTTTAGATTCAGGATTTAAACTGAACAGCAATCCAAAAAACTGCCCTACATGCACTTCTTCCTCCATCATAATGTCATGAATTGTCGCTTTTGCAACTGGGTCATCAGTCTCTTGAATATGACGATTATATTGATTTATTGCGTCAAGCTCCCCTATAATATCCTCACGTGCATTTTGAATAGTAATAAAGTTATTGCTTCTATTTGAATTGTCTACAAGACTAAACATTCTTCTCATATTTTCCTCCCTTGTATTATCTATGCAACTTACTAAATAATTGATTTTTAATTTCGCAACTGAATAAGCAAAAACATATAATATGAATATGTTATATCTTTATGCTAAGGAGAAATTAATGACTAAACAAGAAATTAAGAAAATTATTAATAATGAAAATGTGAAATTTATAAAGCTAATATTTGTTGACACTTGGGGGTGTCTTCAAAGCCATTGAAATCACCTCACACCTTTTAGATAACACGTTAGACGGCAAAGTTTCAATAGACGGTTCAAGCATTCACGGACTTACATTATGCACCAAGTCCGATCTTTTATTGCGCCCCGACCTTAACTCATTTAGGCGGCTTTCGATGTACGACTCAAAGTTTGGAAATGTTGCTATGCTTATGTGCAATATCATAAATCCTAATGGAAAAAATACAAACGGCTGCTGCCGCTCGATATTAAAGCGCGAACTTGTTAAAATGAAAAAGCTTGGCTATGCAGCCATGAATATAGGTTTTGAGCTCGAATTTTTCCTGCTCTCAGATAGACCAACCGATCAAAACAAAGATAAAGTTTGCCTTGACCATGGTGACTATGGAGACATGGAAGGCGAAAAAGATGCAACCGCTTCTGTTCGCCGAGAAATAATGTTTGAACTTGAAAGAATAGGTATAACTCCCCTTGTCAGTCATCATGAGCGAGCAGTTTCAGCTTACGAAATATCATACAAATATAGCGACGCTATGAGAGCTTGCGATAACTTGCTGCTCGCAAAACATATAATAAGCGAAGTTGCCTGCAGGCATAATCTATATGCCGACTTTCAACCTAAACCATTTAAAGATGAAAATGGAAATGGGTTGCATACAAATATTTCTTTAACTACCCTAAGCGGCAAAAATGCCTTTGAAGAAAATAATAAACTTTCACCTATTGCCAAACATTTTATGGCAGGTATTTTATCACATGCAAAAGAACTTTGCGCACTTACCAATCCAACACAAAATTCTTATAAAAGATTGGTACGCGGCTATGAAGCTCCAACAAAAATATGCTGCGGCAAATATAACCGCGAAGCCATGATAAGAATCCCCAAAGCAAGTGGTGAAAGCACAAGGATAGAAATGCGCAACCCAGATGCTTGTATTAACCCATACCTCGCACTAACCGCAATATTGCGCGCAGGACTTATAGGTATTAAAAACAAAGCAGCCCTTTTGAGACGCTTTACCGATTTTAGTTTAGCTGACGACCTCCCCGAAAGCTTAGATGAAGCATATCAACTGTTTGAAAAATCCACTATATTTTCAGATTTAGTAACGCTCAAACTAAAATAAAAGTGCTTTACCTCTTTATTTATAAAAATGGCTTGAAAATTATATAAAAGTATGTTATTATAGCCCTTGCGGAGGTAAGGAATGCTTAGCGAAAAAATGCAACAATTAAGCCTACTTAAAACAGAATTTGTAAGTCTTGAAAAGCAAATAAACTCATCAATTGAAAAGGGTCAAAACAGCCAATCTTTGATTTCAGCTCGCGACGAGTTGATAGCTAAGTTTTATAATATTGAAAAGCAACTTGCAAGTCAATATAATATTGACTGCCAAACCATGTGCAACCTACTAGCTAAGCAAACTGGCAAACAATGGAAAGTTGTGGGAGTTGGCGGAAAATCAATGAAATGGCATAACGTAAGAAATGATTTCTATGAATTCACCCCATATTACGGAGTTGCACTTTTAAATGACAATGAAAGAAGATATAATTATATACGAAGAAACAACTTGGACAATATCGGAAATGTAATTATAGGATGCGTATATTTTGGGCGCTCACAACGAACTTGGCCATCTCAAGCAAGTATAGTTAACTCTACTTTAACTAACTCTGCTAAACGGGCTGAACAAAAATGTCTTGAGCAGTATAACTGGCTTCACCATTGTCTTTATGCAAAAGGATTGCTTCCTGCCGCAATTGATGGTCACACTGACGCAAATTACGACTATGAAAAGTATGACTTATATTGTTCAAAACAAGATGGCAAAGAGTATGCATGCTCAGGAGCAAAAACCATTGAGCAATTTAAAACAGAACTTGCAAATGCATTTGATCTATATATCAAAAAAGAAGAAGAGTGTGAATAATAAAAGAGGTTAAACAACCTCTTTTTTCTTTGTATCCATTTTTATAATTTCCGGCTCTTTATCTTCAACTTCGATAAAGTCATCGTTTACTACAATCTTAGCAATGTTCTTTTGACTAGGTGCATCATACATAAGCTTATTCATTTTACTTTCAAGAATAGTGCGAAGCCCTCGCGCTCCCGTTTTCAAATCCATAGCCTTTTTAGCAACTGCTTTAATCGCGGGCTGCGAAAATTCAAGGTCAATGCCATCAATTTTGAACATAAGCTTGTACTGCTTAATAATTGAATTTTTAGGTTCAGTCAAAATTCTACTAAGCGCCTCTTCATCAAGGTCGTTAAGCCCTACAACAACTGGCAATCGACCAATGAACTCTGGAATAAGTCCGAATTTGATAAGGTCATTCGGCTGCACATTTTTAACCATTTCGCCGCTCTTATTCCCATCGCTTTCACCTTTAACTTCGGCGTTAAAGCCAAGAGCACTATTCCCGTTCATACGATTTTCCACTATTTTATCAAGTCCCACAAAAGCCCCGCCACATATAAACAAGATATTTGTGGTATCAATTTGAATCATTTCCTGTTGAGGATGCTTACGCCCACCCTGCGGCGGAACGCTTGCAACCGTGCTTTCCATTATTTTGAGAAGCGCTTGCTGAACGCCCTCGCCTGCAACATCGCGAGTTATAGATACATTTTGCGTCTTCTTCGCAATCTTATCAATCTCATCAATGTAGATAATTCCGCGTTGAGCTTTGCCAATATCATAATCTGCATTTTGAATAAGTTTCAAAAGTATGTTTTCGACATCGTCCCCAACATACCCCGCCTCTGTAAGCGTAGTTGCGTCAGCAGAAGCGAAAGGAACTTTCAATATCTTTGCCAAAGTTTTTGCAAGCAAGGTTTTACCAGAGCCAGTTGGCCCAACCATTAAGATATTACTCTTTTCAAGTTCGATATCTTTATTTGCATCGCTTTCAAAGTTGTAATTGATGCGCTTATAATGATTATACACAGCAACTGCAAGCACACGCTTTGCCTCATCCTGTCCTACAATGTAGTCATCGAGTTGAGTTTTGATTTCCGCAGGTGTTGGAAGTTCAATTTTTTCAAAAGAGGATTTTCTCTCCTCATCTTTCATAATATCTCGGCAAATCGCAATACACTCATCACAAATAAAGGCCTCTCCGCCCGGACTTGCAACAAGTTTTCTAACGTTCTTTTGACTCTTGCCGCAAAACGAGCAGCTGCAACTTTCTTCGTCTAACATATAGCCTCCTTATTTAGTCTTCTTGCGCGTAACAAAGATTTCGTCAATTATGCCGTAATCTTTAGCCTCCTTTGCGGTCATATAGTTATCTCGGTCAGTATCCTTTTCCACCTTTTCAAGCGGAGTGCCAGTGTTTTCACTTAAAATTTTATTCATCTTAGCTTTAATCGCTTCAATATGCTTTGCGTGAATTAAGATATCACTAGCTTGTCCTTGAGCGCCACCAAGAGGCTGATGAATCATAACTTCGCTGTTTGGAAGAGAAAAACGTTTTCCCTTAGTTCCGCCAGCAAGCAGGAAGGCTGCCATTGACGCAGCAAGCCCAACGCAAATAGTGGACACATCACACTTGATATATCTCATAGTGTCATAAATAGCAAGTCCAGCACTTACGCTTCCGCCGGGGCTATTGATATAAATGAATATATCTTTATCCGGGTTCTTACCTTCAAGGTAGATAAGCTGCGCAATAACTGTGTTTGCAACATTATCATCAATCTCACCATTTAAAAAGATAATACGATCTTCAAGAAGTCTTGAATAAATATCATATGATCTCTCTCCTGCTCCGTTTTGATCAACGACCATAGGTATTAACATAATATAGCCTCCCTATTTAATTTACTTTTATTCCTAAGCAATTATTCGCTTTATTTTCCAGCCTTCAAAAGTGCGATTACTTTGTCCATAAGTGCTTCATTTTCAAAATAAGCAATGTCTTCTTGTGTCATGTTTTTCTTAAGGTCTGCCGCGCTCATGCCATATTGACAAGCATAAACTTCAACCTTGGCATCAACATCTTTTTCGGTTGCTTCAAGTTTGTTATCTGCAACAATCTTTTGAAGAACAAGTCTTGTCTTAAGTTGCTTCTCTGCGTCACCTTCCATTTTGTCATGGAACTGATCATGTGTCATACCTGTATATTTAAGATAATCATCAAGTTTCATACCTTGACTTTCAAGGCGATGTTCAAAATTGTGCATCATATAATGCGCTTCATCATGAACAAGTGAGTGAGGAAGTTCAACCTTGCTAAGTGATACAATCTCCTCAATAAGTGCGTTTTCATAATCATTTTCCGCTCTCTTGTCAGCGTCTAAAGCAAGTCTTTCCTTAACACTGTTTTTATATTCATCAAGAGTTTCAAATTCGGTCGAATTTGAAATAAAGTTGTCATCTAAAGCAGGAAGCTCTTTCTTTTCAATCTTGTTAAGTTTAACAGTAAATACTGCTGGTTTACCTTTTAAGCTCTCTTCATGATAAAGCTCTGGGAAGGTAACATTTATGTCACGCTCCTGTCCTAATTCCATTCCTTCAATTTGAGCTTCAAAGCCATCAATAAAGGTATGAGAGCCAAGTTCAAGTCTGTAATCCTTAGCAGTGCCACCCTCAAATTTTTTGCCATCAACAGCGCCACTGAAATCAATGGTAACAAAGTCACCGTTTTCAGCCTTGCCCTCTTTCGCTTCATAACGAGCATGTGACGAAACAAGTCTGTTAAGCTCTTCTTCCACCATCTTGTCATCTACTTTGGCTGCTTTCTTTTTAGCTTTTAGCGCTTTAATGTCGCCAAGCTCAACCTCTGGCATAAGGTCAAAAGTAAGAGTTGCCACAATGCCCTTATCAGCAGTAAAGCTGTCCATATTAACTCTTGGCATAGAAGCAGGTTTAACATCCTTATTTTTCATAAGGAAGTCGGAATACTCCTTTGAAATAACTTCATCAAAAGCGTCATCAAAGAAAACTGTGTCGCCATAGTTCTTTTCAATAACCTTTCTAGGCGCTTTGCCATTGCGGAAACCTTGAACCTTGTATTTTCCTTTGTTTTTCTCGTAAGCACGCTCGCAAGCTTCGTCAAATTCCTTAGCAGAAATTGTTACTTTAAGCTCACCTACTTTGTCTTTTTTTGTGTATTTGTACATATCTTTCTCCTTTTGCAAATTCAATCGTTATTATATCACAATTTAAGCAGCATTACAACTAAAATGCCACCTAAAAATGTTAGTTTGTGGCGAATTTTCTTATCGAATAAAAATAAACACCAAACAAACAATAAAAACTCCTAACGCAAAACTTATAGGCAGTAGTGCCTTGCACTTCTCCTTCCAAAGTGAGCGTCGAAACTTTTTCTTATAAAGTTTAGGGCTCATATTTATCTGCTCTAAGGTTAAGGTTGTCCTGTTTACAAGTTTAGCAATATATAAGTTGTATTTCTCCTCAGTATTTTTATGAAAATCTTCTATGTATCGTATTATAAGTATTACCGCCCAATACAAGCCCAAAAGACAGGCAAAAACTAGGGCAAAATAATAAAAACCTGCCCATGTTTTATTTAATAGACCGCTTATAATTATTAAAGCGGCAAGTACAATTGATACAATAAAATTTCTCATCAAACAAGCGTTACAACATACATGACAATAATCACTACCACAAAAACAAGATAGCATACTAGCCATGCCACATGCTTTTTGCGTTTAACCCAACCAGCCGCAAGTACCATAGCCAAAATATAGGCGATTGCCTGACCTACAATATTAAAGGCGCGAAATAAATCTCCCTGCCCTTTAAATATTGCACTAAGCACGAGGGCTATTGCAATGCATGCTGTTCCGATATAGGCACAAAATTCAATAATCTTATGGTAGCCCCAATCTTTTTTTGTAGCCATAGTAGTTTTATCTTTATTGTCCTGCATAACTCCTCCTATTTTGAGATATGAACAGCCAAATCGACCGTCTTATTTGAATAACCCCATTCGTTATCATACCAAGCCACAAGTTTAACAAAATGCGGATTAAGCATAATCCCTGCCTTAACATCAAATATGCAGGTATGAGGATCTGTGATAAAATCACTTGATACAACATCTTCTTCGGTTACAGCAAGCACGCCAGCCATTTCACCTTTTGCAGCTTTTTTAACTGCTTTTACAATCTCGGCATAAGTGCACTGCTTTTCAAGTGTGCATGTGAGATCAACTGCCGAAACATCCAAGGTTGGCACACGGAAACTCATCCCAGTAAGCTTTCCCTTTAAACTTGGTATAACTTCTCCCACTGCCTTAGCCGCGCCAGTAGAGGAAGGAATGATATTGTATGATGCTGCTCTTCCTGCTCTCCAATCTTTCTTGGTAGAACCGTCAACCGTAAGCTGAGTTGCAGTCACAGAGTGAACAGTCGTCATAAGCCCCTCTTTAATTCCAAAGTTGTCATTGATAACTTTTGCCAGCGGTGCTAAACAATTTGTAGTGCAAGATGCATTTGAAACTACAAGCATATCTTTCTTATATTCGTTTTCGTTAACACCCATAACAAACATAGGCACGCCATTTTTGCCGGGAGCTGATATAATTACTTTCTTAGCTCCACCCTTTAAGTGCAAACTTGCATCTTCAAGTTTGGTAAATTTCCCAGTCGCTTCGATTACAACATCGACATCGTAATCCTTCCAAGGAATTTGAGAAGGTTGCATTTCTGCAAAAAAAGCAATCGGCTTACGATTAACATAAAGCTTTCCATCCTTTACAATGCAAGTTCCGTTAAATTTACCATGAATTGTATCATGCATCATCTGATACTGCGCATATTCAAGGTCGATAAATGGGTCGTTAACGGCAACAACCACCGCGTCTTCTCTATTTGCACAAACCCTTGCCACGAGGCGACCAATTCTTCCAAACCCATTGATACCAATTTTGACTTTTTTCATAACTAAAACTCTCCTTATTAAGCTTCAATAGCTGTTTTATAATGTTTATTGCCAAATTTGTTATTAAAAATATACGCAATTATTAGTAATCCGCCAACGCATAGACAAATAACGTCAAGACAAGCAATAAGTAGCGCTCCAATAATGTTCACTTTTGCAAATAAAAGGCAAAGCGTAGTCACGAGAGCTCCTACTATAAAACTTCCAATTCCGCCAAGAAGTAAACCTAGTAGGTTCTTCTTATCATGAGAAATCTTATTATCCTGACTTGAAGTAGGCTCTGCCCCCTTTGTATAACCTTTCCATCTATCTATGCGAGTTGAATATGAAAAGTTGTTCACACTTGCAAGCACATTTGCCGCCTCATCCCCAAAATAGATAAGACTGCTACTACCGTTGAATAAATTAACTCCAAATAACGCCTTCACAATTTTCTTACCCAAATTTACGAAAAATTGTGCAAACTTACCTCTCGTCTTTTTCTTCGACACCACTATCTGATTGCCATTATTTATAAAAGCGTTCAACTCGTCCTTTGTAAAAGGTTTACGCGCAACAAGAGTTGCAGATCCGTCAAGAAGAGGTTGCAGCGCATTTAAAATTTCCTCATCGCAGCTTCCGTCTTCGTAAACTTTAACAACCGCCCCGCTTACTTTAAAATCATACTTCTCGGCGATAGAACGTGTTACGCCTATTATAAGCTCCCCAAGTGGGCAAACCTCCTGCGCGCACTTAAGATACTCTTCTGGCCTTGAAGTAACTGGCATTAAGATTTTAATCATTTCTTCCTCCTACAATTTTTTCAGTCGTCTTGCGTGACGTCCTCCCTCAAAATCGGTAGTCAAAAATACCTTAACAATCTTAATTGCTTTTTTAGGTTTCATACTTCTTCCCGGCAAAACCAAAACATTGGCGTCATTTTGCGCCCTTGCAAGCTCTGCCACGTTTGTAGAAAGGCAAAGCGCAGCACGTATTTTGGCATTGCGATTTGCAGCTATACTCATACCGACGCCAGTTCCGCAGATATAAATGCCGACATTGCGTGGATCTTCCAAAACTTTGGTATTAGCAGCTTTTGCGTAGTCTGGATAATCATCAGCAAGTTCACGACTGTAACATCCAACATCAATCGCTATAATATTTTCTTTGTTTAGGAATTTTTTAATTTCCTCTTTTAAAGCGTAGCCTGCATGGTCACTAGCTAAAATAATCATAATCCACTCTCCATTTTTAAAATTTTATTTAAAAGTATTCGTACGCCACTGTCAATCTCAAGTGCGCACTCGTAATATGTTTTCTCATCCTGCCCATAGGGATCTAAAATATCATGTCCAATTAAATCTTTCATTGAAATAACTTTCCCCGAAATAAACTGCCTATGATATTCTGACATAACAACATAAAGCGTGCCGCTGTCAATTTTCTTAAGTTTAACTGCTTTATGCTTTGCACCACTCGCACCCATTTTTTTCAAAGCAATCTGAGCATTTTTTGCAATATTTTCGCCCTGCGCATTTATACCACAGGAAGATGCTTTTATGCCTTCAATTTTATTTTTTTTAAGATGCATTTTTGTAAGCCTTTCAGCCATGATTGATCTGCAAGTGCCTCCGGTGCAAACGTAACAAATTTTAATCATTTGTTCCCCCAGATAGATAAATAATAACATATAAATAAAAGATCGGAAGAGCGTCGTGTAGGG
>CAJULT010000021.1 GCA_910587225.1 uncultured Christensenellaceae bacterium | reverse complement strand
GCCTCCTCCAAACGTAACTGGAAAAGCTCACGTAGGTCATGCGCTCAATACAACTATTCAGGACATCTTAACCCGCACTAAAAGAATGCAGGGCTATAACGCACTTTGGGTGCCGGGAACTGACCATGCAGCTATTGCAACTGAGGAAGTTTTAGTACGTTCGCTTAAAGCGAAAGGTCTGACAAAAGAAGGGGTTGGGCGTGACGAATTTTTACGACTTGGCTGGCAGTGGTACTCTGATTATGGCAATACTATTGTAAATCAGTTTAAAAGCTTAGGACTTTCTTGTGATTGGAATAGGCTTGCTTTTACCATGAATGATAATTTAAGTCGTGCAGTAAGACATGTATTTTGTGATTATTTTAATCGCGGACTTATTTATAAAGGAAAGAGGGTGGTCAACTATTGCCCATCCTGCCGCACAACCATCAGTGATAACGAAAATGTGCATAAAGATCAAGTCACTAATCTTTGGCATATTCGCTATCCTTTTGCTGATGGGAGCGGTTATGTAACTGTTGCAACAACTAGACCAGAAACAATTTTTGGTGACACTGCGGTGGCTGTTAACCCAAATGACAAAAGATATAAAGGTCAGATTGGAAAGGACCTTATTTTGCCACTCGTAAACAAAAAGATTAAACTTATTGGGGATGAATACTGCGAAATGGGGTTTGGAACGGGTGCTGTTAAAATCACGCCAGCGCATGACCCAAATGACTATGAGGTAGGACTTCGCCATGGGCTTGAGATTGTAACCTGCATTGACGACGCGGGTAAGCTTACCGAAATTGCAGGGCAGTTTGCAGGGCTTGACCGAATTGATGCAAGACCTCAAATTGAAAAGGCACTTAAAGAGGGTGGCTATCTAGTAAAGAAAGAGAAATATAAAAATCAGGTGGGTACATGTGACCGCTGTGGAAGTTATACCGAGCCTAAAATTTCAACTCAGTGGTTTGTAAAGATGACCGACCTTGTGAAGCCTGCAATCGAGGCAGTTAAGACAGGGAAAGTTAAGTTTGTGCCTAAGAGATATGAAAAAGGCTACCTTAACTGGCTTGAAAACACGCAAGACTGGTGCATTTCAAGACAGATTTGGCTTGGACACCGCATTCCTGTTTATTACTGCTCAGATTGCGGAAATGTTTTTGCAAGCGAAAATGAACCAAACGAGTGTCCAAAATGTCATAGCCATAGCTTTACCCAGGATAAAGATGTTCTTGACACTTGGTTCTCTTCTGCGCTTTGGCCTTTTAGCGTACTCGGCTATCCTGATAAAACAGAAGATTTGAAATATTATTATCCAACAAGCGTGCTTGTTACCGCACAGGATATTATTACCTTCTGGGTTTCCAAAATGGTAGTTTCTGGCTTGGAGTTTATGAAGGAAGTTCCTTTTAAAGATGTCGTCATTAACGGTATTGTAAGAGATAGCAAAGGCGTTAAAATGAGTAAGCATCTTGGGAACGGCGTTGACCCAATCGACATGATTGAAAAATATGGTGCAGATAGTCTACGTCTTTCACTTGTTAGTGGCATGAGCATTGGTACAGATATAAAGTACGGAGAGGACAAGGCAAAAGATGCGAAAGTGTTTATAAACAAACTTTATAATGCGGGCAAATTTGTTCTTCAAAATATTGCAGATGTGGAAGTTAAACCGCTTGAGAAATTGAACCTTGCCGAAAAAGACAAATGGATTTTATCCGAGCTTGACAAAACCATCAAGCAGGTGACTAAGAACATCGAAAAATACGCGCTTGGCGTAGCGGTGTCTAACCTTATTGAGTTTACTGTTGGCAAGTTCTGCGATTGGTACATTGAACTTGTTAAGGGCGACCTTTATGGCAGCGATAAAGAAAGAGCAAATGTAGCTAAGAATCTGCTTTTATATGTATTTACTGACATTCTCAAACTTTTTCATCCATTCATTCCATTTGTGACAGAATATCTTTACAAGGCTTTGCCAGTGCATGAAAGCACAATCATGCATGCGTCTTGGCCTACTAAAATAAAAGCAAAGCTTACTGCAAATGACTATGAGCTTATAATTGACCTTATTAGAAAAATTCGTGCGTCGCGCGCGCAGTTCAATCTGCCAGACAATAAGCGAACAAGTTTATATATTGAAATTTTAAATCATAATTCTCTTGTGAAAGAAAGCTTCGCTGATATTGTTAAACTTGGCTTTGGAACTCATATAGAAGAAGGAAAGGTTGACGGAAAATCTGTGAAAGTTATCTGCGAATGTGCGAATGTTTATCTGCCTATGGGTGAGATTATTGACACCGAGCAGGAGAGGGTAAGACTTGAAAAAGAGGTTGCTTCCTGCGAGTTTGAAATTGCAAGGTCTAACAAAATGCTTTCTAATCCCGGCTTTATAGCAAAAGCTCCTCAAAAACTTGTTGATGAGGAAAAAGAAAAATTAGTTAAAAATGAGGCACTTTTGGCAAAACTTAAACAGGAGCTTTCAAAGTTATGAGAAAAAAAGTGAAGTTTTCACAACTTACTAAAAAAGACAAGATTTTTAAAATTATAAATCTAGCATTTATGCTTTCAATCTTTCTTGCAAGTGCGGCGCTTGCCATATATTATGGTGTGACGGGTGACCCAAATGACAGGCTTGTGCCAGCTATACTTGTTGGAGTTGTGTCACTACTCCCATATCTTTTTGAACTAATTTTCAGAACCCGATTAAACAACATTTTATTTTTAGGGCTTGAAATTTATCTTCTCTTTGCTGGATTTATAGGGGCAACTCTTAATTTTTACAATATGTTTAGTTGGTATGACATTGTTATTCATGTGATTATGGGCTATCTTGTGGCAATGCTGGCGCTTTTCTTTATAGCACGGCTTGGAGATTATAAAAAACTTAGCGTTTGGCAGGTGGTAGTTTTCTGCCTTTGTTTCTCGCTTGCAGTTGAACTTGTGTGGGAACTAAGCGAATGGGCATTTGACAATCTTTTTGGCATGTCAGCACAAGGGGATAAGGTTTCCGCTTTTGGACAGCTTGCGCCACTTGTAACCGATACAATGGAAGATATTTTATGTAATTTTTCGGGTGCGCTTTTATTCTTTATTCACTTTATATTAGGCAAAAAAGCGCTTCCGCTTGGCATAAACGCGATTGAACGAGAACTTACCGAAACCAAAATTAATGTTATGCAAAAAGAGCCTCAAATTACTGATTCTGAGGGGGAAGAGGCAAAAGAGGCTGAAACAAAGCAAAAGAAGGAATAAAAATCCTTCTTTTTCTTTACTTTTTGTGTTATTTTGCCAAAAACTTGAATAAATAATTGCATAATAATATTTTTTATGGTATATTTATTCTACCGATATGGTGAAAAAAGGAGTTAAATATGTGCCTTATGAAGAAAAAAGAAAAAGTTATTGATCCTATCATCCATGATGAAGAATCCAATTTTAGTCTTTCTGGTGGGGTGCATATCCTCAACAAGTGTAATAATGTTAGCCTTAGTGGCAATGCCATTGTCTTAGAGGCTTTTAATTGCACCTTTAAAGAGATAAGCGGCAAGGCTAAAATTCAAATGGTTGAAGATTGCGTTATCGATAGTATTGGTGGCAAGGCTAAAATAGGGCTATTTAAAAGCGGAACTATCACTGAAGTGGCTGGCAAGGCTTCTATTACTACTATCAACACCTGCGTAATTGATTACGTACGCGGCAAGGCTAAACTTGGCACAATGAACGGCGGATTTATTCGTTTTGTTGATGACAAAGCTGAACTTGCAACTATAACACAAGGGCAGGTTATGTTTGTAAGAAATAAAGCGCGCATTGTAACCATGATTACAGGTGAGATTACTGGAATTATGAATAATGCTAACCTTGTAAGTATGCTTGACGGAAAAATCACTTATCTTTTAAATGATGCCAAAGTTGGAACTATGAACAATGGTCAAATTGGACTTTTTGCTGATACAAGTGAAGTTTCTACTTTTAATAAGGGAAGTATTGACGAGATGCTTGGCAAGGCTATGATTTCTGCTAACATGGACGGAAAGATTGGCTATCAAGATAAGCAGACTATCATTCTTTATTCTCCAAAAGAAAGTGAAAAAAGAATGAGTGAATTTAAGCGCGAAAAGGCGGAAGCAGCTAAGACTGACAAGAAAAAAGAGGTTAAAGCCGAGGCGGCTGAGGTGAAGGTTGAAGCAGCTACTGAGGAAAAAACAGAGGATACTAAACCTAAGCGCAAGACAAAATCTAAACAAATGAAAATTGAGGATATTGATACTAAACCTAGCGAGAATAAATAATGGACATTTTTTGGGAGGCGCTTAAAGATGCGCTGATTGATACGCTTTGGGTTATACCATTTTTGTATCTAGCTTATCTTCTTGTGGGTTACTTCTCACATGAAGGAAATGGAAAATATTCTAAACTATTGCACCACACGAAAAAGGTAGGACCTTTAGTTGGTGCTTTTTTAGGTTGTGTGCCTCAATGCGGGTTCTCTTCTGTTATGAGTAAACTCTATTCGAATAAAGTTGTCACTTTGGGTACGCTAATGGCTGTTTTTATTGCTACAAGTGATGAGGCGATCCCGCTTATGATTTCAAAGCCTGAATTTGTCCCTAAACTTTTATTGCTGCTTGCATTTAAGGTAGCTTTCGCAATTGTAATTGGTTATGCTATCGACCTTATGTTGGGGCTATTTACGATTAAGAAAAAGAAAGCTGCGCAAGTTGAAGTTATTAAAGAAGGAGATCACTGCGAACATGCACATGACGAAAAGCATGAACATGACCACTGCTGCGCAAAAAACATATTCGTAGATGCGCTTAAACATACCCTTATTATTACTGCTTGGGTTTTTGTTGCAACGCTTATTATAAATTTGGTACTAGGCTACGCAGGACTTGATGCATTAAAAGGTATTTTCACCGATAATATTTATCTACAAATAGTCATTGGTTGCGCAATTGGATTAATTCCAAATTGTGCAGGCTCGGTATTCTTAGTTGAGTTATATATGTCAGGGGCGCTTGGCTTCGCAGCGTTAGTTGGTGGGCTTTGCGCTGGAGCAGGTGTTGGGCTTATCGTTCTATTCACGGTTAACAAGAAAAAGATTTGGCAAAACCTTGCCATAGTTGTTTCGCTGTATGCTATTGCTGTTGGCTGCGGAATGATAGTAAGTTTATTCAATATTGTATAAAAATGTAGAATATTGTTTAAAATTGTCTAAAATGTTGACTATTTTACAAAAATATGTTAATATCTCCATAAGGAGGCAATTATGGACTTAGGCAAGCAACTTGAAAGTAGAGATAAGCATAGAGAGCTTTTGATTAAGCAACTCGGCATTTTTGAACTTAGAGCGCTCGGTCGCGAAGTTGGAGTTAAATCGCCGACTTCTAAAAAGCGAGATGAACTTATTGAACTTATTTTAGATCAAATTTACAACCCATCGCATGAAACCTTTGTTCCTGTTCGCCGTGGCAGACCTCACAAGCAACTTTCTAATATTGACGATATTATGCAACATGTAATTGGTGCTGATGATACAATTTCTCAGATTAAGCCGCTTCGTTATGATGAAGTTGTTTGCTTTTCGCAAGATGTTCCAGTTAGAGGAAATGTTCCCGCCCGCAAAGAAGTGTTTAGCGGGGTAGTGCGTAGGTCGCAGTCAGTTCACTTTTTTGTAGATATGAAAAACTGCACTAAGGTATTTATGCCAGAAGAAATGGTAGAACAATATAATCTCCAAAGCGGTGATTTTGTTGTAGCCTTAGCCAGCCAAATAAATAGTGAAAATCAATTTATCGCAGAAGCTATTCAAGAAATTAACTTTGTATCTTCAGATGAATATGTTGCTCCTACCCAGCAGCAAGGTCAGCCTATAATTTCGCAAGAAAGTTTGCCTTATGGCAGCTTTAAACTTTTTGAGGGTAGACGAAACTTAATACTTTATAAAAACAATTTGTTTGAAGATGACCGCTTTTCTGATTTTGCAAAGCTGTGTCAAGAGAGAGGTTATACTCTTATCACCTTAGGGCTTAACACCTGTTTTGAAGACCAAATATTATTTTCATCAATGAAAGATATGCTTAACTTTACAACTGCGTACGCATCTGACTTTAATGAGGGATTTAACAAAATTGTTGATAGTATTGCTCTGACAGAGAGAATGCTTGAAAGCGGAAAGAAATGTATTTTGTTTATTAGTGACATCATTGAAGTTCTATCAGTACTTGACCAGTGCTTTACCGATAGTGAAATGATTAGTGGGCATAAGAAGAGGTCGGTGATTGTTGCGCAGAAGCTTATCGGTCTTGGTAGGGCGCTTGACAATGGTGCTAGCGTGACTATTATTATGACTTATAGAGATGCGGATAAAGAGGATAACTTCCTCTCGAACGAAATTGCAAAAATTTGTTCAAGATTTGGTGAATAATATTTCAGATATTACACATATTAAAGATGTAAAGCAAACAAAGAATGTTTCTGCTTTACTTTAAAAAACAAAGCGCGAATAGGCGCTTTGTTTTTTTGTATTGACAATATGGGTTATTAGTGGTATTATTTTTATAGGAAAAATAGATGGAAAACAAATTTATTCACTTAATGCCTCACAATATTGGGGCATATGATAAAATTCTGGAAAGCATGCAAAAACATAATCGTGCTGTTTTTGAACAGGCTACTGGGACAGGTAAGTCATATCTTGCAATTCAATTTTTGGAAGATTTTGCAAAAGGGAAGAAGATTCTCTTTGTTTCTCCATCTCGTGCTATAATAAATCAGTTTAATGAAAATCTTATTGAACAGTCAAAATTAGATTCGTCCAAGCTTAAAACTTGTAATTTCCATACCTGCACTTATAGCGGGCTTAAAAATATGGTAACTGAGAATTTCGATATTATAATATTTGATGAAGCACACAGAGCAGGAGCAAAAACTTGGAAAAAGAGCGTTGAAGGCATCATTTCTACAAATAGTGGTTCTCAAATATTGGCTATGTCGGCAACGCTTGAAGATAGGGCGGATAAGGTTGAAGTTGCAAAAATATTCGGGGTTGAAGCTTGTTCGAGTCACTCGCTTGCGGATGCGATAAGTGAAAATATTTTGCAAGCGCCTGATTATGTAATTTCAAAATATGACTATGAGGATGACCGAAAATTTATTAATGATAGTATTAAGGATTTAAATGAAAAACTGTTGTTGGCAAGTGGGGTAGAAAAGCTTGAAATTCAACAGCATTTAAAAGATCTCAATCAGGCAAAGTATCGTATTTCTTGCGCGAAACAAATTCCAGATATTTTTGCTGAAAAACTCGCTACTGACAAGCTTAAAAATGGAAAGTTTATTGTATTTTGCCCGACTGGTAATGGTGGCGGTGAGGATGAAATAAGCGGCAGAGAGATTGAACTTGCTATGTTAGATTGTCGTCACTGGTTTTCAAAAGTGGATGGAGCGCCACTTGTAAAAACCTATGATATTCACAGCGGCAAGTTTTCACAAAACGAAAATAAAAGGACTCTCAGAGCCTTTCAAGAAGATACAAGCGATGGCATTAAACTTCTTTTCACGGTAAATATGGTCAATGAAGGTGTGCATATTGATGGAGTAGACGGCATTATTATGCTGCGAGGTACATATTCTAAAATCTTGTATTTGCAACAACTTGGCAGGGCGCTTTCAGTTTTAAAGGATAAATCTAGCCAACCTTTGGTATTTGACCTAGTTGCGAATTTAAGCTTTGTTGATGTGGATACAGTGCGCGCTATCGCTGACGGGATAAATTCAGGAATTAAAAAGTCAGCCTCTTCGCATGAAACAAATGTAAAACCTTTTAAATTGGAAGTTGAAAACCTTGACACGTTAATGCTTATAGAGAAGCTTCGCCATAATTTGGAAGGAGCGAAAAAGTTTGATTACAAAAGACTTGCTCTAGAGTGCCAACATTATGTTGCGACAACAGGAAATGCCGCTGTTCCACAGGACTATGTTAGTGAAAGTGGATATAAATTAGGACAGCAAGTAAGTGTTGCACGACAGCACTATAGGAAAGGGATAATAAGTGAAGAAGATATAGAGCTACTAAATTCAGTGGGTTTTATCTGGGATGCGACCAGAAAATTTGATTTTGAAAGGCTGGCTAAGGAGTGCCAACATTATGTTGCGATAACAGGAAATGCCGCTGTTCCACAGGACTATGTTAGTGAAAGTGGATATAAATTAGGACAGAAAGTAAATGTTGCAAGGCAATACTATAAGAAAGGGAAAATAAGTGAAGAAAATGTAAACTTATTAAGTTCTGTTGGTTTTGTTTGGGGGGTGGGCTTTGACTATGAGAGATTGGCACGCGAGTGGCAACATTATGTTGCAACAACTGGAAAGACCTCTCTTCCAAGGGGCTATATTAGTGAAAGTGGATATAAACTAAAACAGCAAGTAAGTGTTGCAAGGAAGAACTACAAGAAAGGGATAATAAGTGAAGAAAATGTAAACTTATTAAGTTCTGTTGGTTTTGTTTGGGAGGTGGGCTTTGACTATGAGAGATTGGCACGCGAGTGGCAACATTATGTTGCGATAACAGGAAATGCCGCTGTTCCAAAGGTCTATGTTAGTGAAAGTGGATATAAATTGGGACAGCAAGTTAGTCATGCAAGGCAATACTATAAGAAAGGGAAAATAAGTGAAGAAAATATAGAGCTACTAAATTCAGTTGGTTTTGTCTGGAAAGTGGGTTTTAATTATGAGATATTGGCTTGCGAGTGCCAAAACTATATTGCGACAACAGGAAATGCCGCTGTTCCACGGGACTATGTTAGTGAAAGTGGATATAAATTGGGACAGCAAGTTAGTGTTGCACGACAGAACTATAGGAAAGGGATGATAAGTAAAGAAAATATAGAGCTACTAAATTCAGTGGGTTTTATCTGGGATGCGAGCAGAAAATTTGATTTTGAAATGTTGGCTAAGGAGTGGCAACTTTATGTAGAAACAACCGGGAAGACATCTATCTCAGAAGAATATATTAGCGAAAGTGAATATAAATTAAGCCAACAAGTTAGTCATGCAAGGCAATACTATAAAAAAGGGATGATAAGTGAAGAAGATATAGCGCTACTAAATTCGGTTGGATTTATATGGGGTGCTAGGAGAAAAAAAGGCAATAACGAAGATGAATAACAAAGCGCGAATAGGCGCTTTGTTTTTTTTGATGTTATGTTTTATTTGACAAGAAAAGGGCATAAGAGTATAATAAGGCTATGTTTGGATTTTTTGACAGTTATTTTCTATTATTCGGTTTGAAAATCACATATTACGGGCTTATTATTGCATGTGCAATGGCGCTCGGCGTTTTTGTTGCAATAAAAAATGCTAAATGTCGCGGCATAAAAAGCGAAGAGCTAATTGTTGCAGCTTGCTATGCTTTGCCGCTTGCAATAATTGGAGCTAGAATTTATTATGTACTTTTTAGTCTTGACAAGTTCCCTGATTTTGTGTCCGTCCTTCGCATTTGGGATGGCGGGCTTGCCATATACGGCGGTGTGATTGGCGGTGCGGCAGGGCTGGGGCTATTTTGCCTAATTCACAAAAAGAACTTTTTTGATATGGCTGACATTGTAGTTCCTTCTCTTATCTTAGGGCAGGCAATAGGGCGAATAGGCTGCTTTACTGCTGGCTGCTGCTATGGCATTGAGGTGACAAATCCATCTCTTCAATGGATGCCTCTTTCAGTTTATGTTCATGGAGAGTGGCATCTTGCGACAATGTTCTATGAAAGTCTGTGGAGCTTTATTGGCTTTACCGCGATTATGCTGATGCTTCGCAAGTTTAAGTTTAAGCAGCGAGGCTCTATTGCGGCTTGGTATCTAATAATCTATGGAGTAGGTCGTACGTGGATAGAAGCTCTTCGTGGAGATAGCCTTATGCTTGGGCCGATCAAGGTTTCAATGCTACTTAGTATTATTATAGTTTTGGCAGGTATTGGTATTTTACTGTTCTATTATTTCAAAAATAAAAAAGTTGCAAAGCCGGCTTAGGTCTAAAATTATGTTTGAAAGGGCATAATTTTTTTATGCAGGGCAGGGTTTTAGGTTTAAAGAAAACGCTGATACTATCTATCAGTTTTTATCTTTCGCTACTAGCAATTACAGTTTCAAGTACATTAAGTATAGTTTTAATGAAAAACTACTATGCTTGGTTTTTCTTTTTATGTTTGTTTGCTGGAAGTCACTTGCTTATAAAAAGTATACTATTTAGGCTAGATAGTTGTTGTTATTTTGGTTTCATATTGCTACTTGTTGGCGCGTTTGGGCTTATAGTGCATTTAATGGGAATTATGAAGTTTGCATCCGTGTATTACATTCTCGCCTTCTCTTTTGCTTCGTTTGCCACATATTGTTTTTATCTTCAACGTTTTCATCTGTATTTGTTTTTGATTTTGCTTGCCGTGGACATTGCGTGGTTTTTCTACAAAATAAATTTCATATCTCTTTATATTTTTATTGCAATTTTGGGTGCAGGTGTGCTATTATTTATCTTGAAGTATCTTTTCAAAAACTTTTTAAGGAGGTAGCATGTTTTCAACCGAGTTTAACGGATACAACAGAGCAGAAGTTGACAAATACATTTCTCGTCTTAATGCGCAGCATCAAGCCTCTTTAATGGAAGAACGCCTTAAAGTGCTTGAAAGTGAGAAAAAGCTTTTAGATTTTAAGAGCAAAAACTATGATATAGAAAACCGCGAAAAGAATATCATGACCGCACTTGATGCTTTTAGAAGATTTCAAGATGAGGGGAATAATAATATAAAACTCCTTCACTATGAGCAGATTAAAATGATTAATGATCAGTTGCATCTTCTCTATCAAGGGTTATGCATTCAGCATCCAGACCTTCAAGGTGAAAACTCATTTTTGAAACTCTTCACTTCACTTGATAATGTGTTAAGTCAAGCAAAGGCAAGTGAGGGTGAGCAGGCTGCTCTTGCTAACACCGAAAACGACTCAATGCGTCGCCTCTTAAACAAGATGCAGGAATATCGAAAAGAGCAGGGTGAGCCGCGCGAAGTTTACATAACAAGAGTTGAGCGTACCAATCAAATTAAACCAGTTAGCGATATGACACTGGAAGAAGACGATAAATATGATAATTTGGTAGACAAGTTCCTTGATACTGCACCGACTGAAAAGCAGCGTTCAATCAAACCTGTGGAAAGCGGTTTTGATTTAAAAGAAGCTATTAATCCAAAAGATGACCTTGCTGAAATTATGAAAGCTTTTGACTTTTTTAATGATTCACAAATATAATAAAAACATGGCATGTGCCATGTTTTTTTGTCAAGCCTGCGACCCACCCGCCATCGTTGCGGGGATGAGACAGAAAAAAAGGCAAAAATAAATAAAAAAAGTTTGAAAAAAGTGTTGACTTAGAATAAT
>CAJULT010000020.1 GCA_910587225.1 uncultured Christensenellaceae bacterium | reverse complement strand
GATCCTGTCATGTGACTGGAGTTCAGACGTGTGCTCTTCCGATCTCTTATAAGAAGTGTCATACTTTTCGCAAGAGAAGAAATGAAAGAAGCAATTTGTTTGTTTCCAAGAGGCTCTACAATTCCTGCCATAAGTTTTAAAATTAGCATGAAAAGAATAAGTGAAAGCAGCGGCGAAAGAATGGTTGCTACTAGCAGTAAAAGCCCGCCTGCACCAACTGCGTTTTTGATAAGGTTGGAACTTGCAAGTATAATCCCCATTCCGTCACTTAGGTAACTTCCTACAATTGGCACATAAGATTTAATGGCATACTTGGCTGTTCTTATCGATATACCATCGACCGAACCAGCAGCTATTCCTTGAATTGATAAAAAGGCGGAAAAAATTGTAAAGATAAGCCCAGTCACCCATTTATAAGTACTATTGAAAAAAGAAGTGAACTTATCAAGCTTAACTGTCCCCGACAGATTTGATACCACACTGAAAACAAGTGAAAAAATAAAGATAGGTAAAAGTAAGTGTGTGAAAAGGGTTAATATGCTCCCCGTCAGAAGTGCCATAGCTGGTTGGTAGACGCTTACAGAAACTGTTCCTCCAATAGCGGTCAGTAGTGTCAGCAAAATTGGAAATATTGCATCCATCTGATTTTTGATAGACATTATTACGCCGCTTGTCATTTGTACCATTTGTACCGAAACAGATAAGAGTATAACTACAATCATTCCGTAAGTTACAAAGTGAATAATGTCTGAAATAGATTTGGAATTTGAAGAAGGTCTAAGTCCTTGCAACATACCGCCGAATATCGCGATAGCAACCACAGAAGAAAAGATAGGAAGAATATCTAGTACTTTATCAAAAATTAAATTTAACAACGCCCCCCAAATGCTTTTACTACCGTCTGCAAACTCACCTGATATTATCGCTTTGATTTTGTCTAAAAAACTGCCTGAGCCAAATATATTTTGTTCATCTTTTGTTAGCCCAGCTAGAATGTTTTCAAGGTCACTTGTGTCCAAATTTTCAAGTTGGTCGCCAACTTCATTTCCTATTTCGCTTTCAATGTCCTGCGTGGTATCAGCTAAGGTGACAAAGGAATTTTGAGGCGCGAAAAGACAAAACATGAGAAGTATTATTGCAAAAAATTTAATCGGATGTTTCTTTTTCTTATTGTAAATTTCTGGGCGGGCAAAGCGTATCATGCTGGCAAAAGCTTCATTATAATTTGAAGTATATTTGTCACAATCGGCATAGCCATGACCATAATGATAACCTTTCCGCCCAAAAGTATTTTATCGCCAAGGCTAGAATTGCCGGTGTCTGAACATAGACTTGCCGTAAATTCGATAATGTAGCCTATTGCCACAATTTTTATAAGAAGCCCAAAAAGATTGTTACTTATGCCAGTAAAACTAATAATTGATTTTAGTGAGAGAAAAACGCTTGAAAGATAATTTAGAAGAAGCGCTAAAATTATCACTCCCCCAGCAAGCATAATAAAGGTTGCAAAGTCACTTCGCACGGGTCTAACTATAAGCGTTGCAATACAGGTTATCATTCCGATTGCTACAATCTTTATTGCTATGTCCATTCCGCTCCTTATTCGCTAAAAACTAAATATAGTTTTGAGCGTAGTAAATAGGTCGCCTATCATGTTAAGTATCATGACAAGCACAATAATAATTCCAGCAAGAGTGGCAAGGGTTGCTATTTCGTCTTTGCCAGTTTGTTTGAGAATTTGTCCTACGATTGCAGTCAATATTCCTATTGCTGCGATTTTAAAAATAATTTCAACTCCCATCTGCTCACCCCCTAACAAAGTACCACTATCAGCATAAGAGCAGCGGCAATGCCAAGTTTGATTGATAGAGAGCCATACTTTTTGTTTTCACTAGTTGCCTGCTGCGAAAATTCTTCAAACCGTTTTTCAAAATTTTTAAGTTCCTTAGATTGACTTGCAAGGTCGCTTCGACCTAGCGATTTGAAAAATAGCATAATAAGGTCTTTTTCGTTCGGTTTGAGAAAGTTGATGTTTTTCAGTAGCGCTTCTTCCTGCAAAGGCGAGTTGGATTCTAGGTACTGTAAAAAGTTTTTGTCTATACCCTGTAAGTTCTTTTTCATTTTGTCGTCAAAATTTTGAAAGAGATTTTTTAGTCGCTCGCGCGAGTAATTTATTTCAACATCCATCTTCTGACAAAGCAGTACTAAGCTCTTAAAAAAGGAGGAGCGACGTTTGTATTTGATTGAAAATATATAACCAATGAAAATGCATATTCCGGCAAGCACGCCTAAGATAATAAAATTCATACTCCCTCCTTATAACCTTGTAACTCGCGAAAAGTTTTCGTTGTATATACCTTCAAGTGTTCCCGGCCCTTGCCGCATTGAAAGCAGAACATAACGTTTAAATACTTTTTCATCAATTAGTTTTGAAAAGGACGGCTTTTTAATAAAGTTTTCTATGGTGTCCGAGTGGCAGGAAGCGAGCAAATTTACACCGCAGGAAGTGGCATATCTGATAGCTTCAATGTCCTCCTGTCCGCCAAGCTCGTCGGTTACAATCAGGTTTGGCGCAAGTGAGCGTATGCCATTTTCAAAACCTACCTTTTTTGATGCAAAGCATATCTTGTCAGAAAAGTTTCCAAGGCTGCTTCCACCTAGGTCGAGTTCCCCGCGCTCGTCAAGTACTAAAACATTAAAAGCATAATTTCGCTGAGAAAGTTGACAGATAAAATCTCGTAAAAATGTGGTCTTGCCTGCGCCCGGCGGTGAGATAACAAGCGTATTTAAAATGTTTTCCTCCTGCAAAATATATGGGAACGCGGTAAGGCTGCAATTGTAAATTTCATGAGGAATGCGAATATTAAGGCTTTGAAAATTGGTCATGGTTTTGATATGCCCCTGTTCCTCGATTAGATCACCACCGATGCCAAGCCTAACGCCATTTGGCATAATAATAAAGCCTCGTTTTATCTGCTCATTGACTGAATAGATGGAACACTCGCTTGCCCTAAAAATAATGTCTTCTATCATCACTCTGCTAGCTTTTATTGCCTCATCTAAATTTCCGCCAAGCCCATGCTCGCTAAGGAAAAATCGTTGCGCACCAATAGCGACAACTATGGGCTTGTCCGCTCTAAGCCTAAGTTCATTGATTGCATTAAAACTCACCTTTTCGGCGAGGATGTTATATATGTTTTCAGGCAGGATGTTTTTTAACATTTCGTTTTTCTCCTTGCCCTACTTTATGAAAAAAGTGAATAAAAAATATCTCGCGAACCCCGCGAGATATGTCGTATTTTAAATTGTTAAATTTTACTTAACTCTTTCAAGGTAAGAGCCATCTCTTGTATCAATTCTAATCTTATCGCCAATGTTGACAAAAAGAGGAACATTAAGAGTAAATCCAGTTTCAACTTTAGCTGGCTTAGTAGTTGATTTTGAAGTGTCGCCTTGAACGCCCGGCTCACAATCAATAACTTCAAGTTCAACAAAGGTTGGTGCATATACCGCAAATGGATTTCCCTTGTAGAAATACATTGTGCAGTTTGTGTTTTCTTTTACGAAGTTTAAAGCCTCTTCAGCTGACTCTCTATTGAGTGGAATTTGGTCGTAAGTCTCGCTATCCATGAAGTAGTAAAGTTCTCCATCGTTGTAAAGGTATGTCATTTCTTTCTTTTCGATAACTGCTACTTGGAATTTATCACTTGGGTTAAAAGTATCTTCTTTAACTTGTCCTGTCATAACGTTTTTAATCTTGGCACGTACGAATGGGCTACCTTTACCCGGTTTAACGTGAAGGAAATCAACAACTGAATAAACTGCTCCTTCCATTTCAAATGTTACGCCCTTTCTGAAATCTCCTGCTGTAATCATAATATTTCTCCTTAAATTTATTCTACGCTATATTTTAACACAACTTATATATTTTGTCTAGTGCTTTCGTAATAATTTTTCATGATTTTTGCGTCACGCGGCTGTTTTCCAGCAGATTCACATATAATGCGTGGTGAAATATCAAGTTCTATTATAGCGTCTATCATAGGCTCAAAATTTGGGCCATAAATATTGTCCTCAAAATTGAGGTGTCGAATTTCCCCTTTATCTCCGTACTGAATTTTTGAGAAGTGAATGTGAAGATTGTTCATTTTTTCTCTGCCGAGCTTTTCAAGACCATACTGAAAAATTTGTTTAAAATCTTCCTTAGTTTTCAGCGTTCCTTGCGTTAGCGCATTGATATGTCCAAAGTCAAAAGTTGGTACAAGATAAGGACTGAGCGTACATAAATCAACCACCTCTTTGAAAGTGCCGATTTGCATACTTTTTCCCATTGTTTCAGGGCAAAGCCACATCCCCTTACTTAATTTACTATCAAGGCGCGGCATCAATTCTTTAAATCTATCAAAAATAAGCTGATAAGCATCACTTCTTGCAGCCTTTCCACATGAACCCGGATGGAAAACAAGATGGTCTGCACCGCTTGCCTTTAAAAGCTCTATGCCGCGCTCTAGGTAGCCAATACTTTTTTGATACATTTCCTCTTCGGGATTTGCAAAGTTAATATAATATGGAGCATGAAAGCTTAAAGTTATTCCCTGATCTTTAAATTCTTTCCCGTATCTAACCGCTGTTCCGTCGCTCATGCGATAACCATGCCCGAAAGAATATTCATAGCAGTCAAGTCCCATTTCTTTTAACATTTTTGGTACATTTATGGTTTCGATATTTTCGTAATCTTCCCCCATTCCACTTGGGCCAAATTTAACCATATATTTTCTCCTTAAATTAGACGAAGTTCAAATCTTGCACGCTGCTCTATAACTTTGATAACGCCTAAAAACTGTTTATCATCAAAGCATTTATATTTGCCGTTCTCGCACTCGACATTAATAGTAATTCCATTTAAAAGCTTGTCTGCCTCTTGCTTGCTTACTCTTAGGCTAGGCAGGTTAAATACGTTTTCGAGGCTTACAAGGCTGTATTTGCCAGCTTTAATTTCTTCAAGTGAAAATGCATCGTTTAAATCAAATTTACCACATTTTGTGCGTAGTATGCTTTGCATAACACCACAAGTTGATAAATCCTGCGCGATATCACGACAAAGTGAGCGTATATAAGTCCCGCTAGAACAGTGAACAAATAGACGAAAAGTATTTTTTTCAAGCTTTTCTATAAGCTTTATATCATATATTTCTATTTCTTTTGGTCTTAATAAAACCTCTTTGCCCGCTCTTGCTAGGTCGTAGGCTTTTTGCCCATTTATTTTTTTCGCGGAGTATGCTGGTGGCATTTGAGGAAATCTGCCAATAAACTTTTTAATGCTATGCGCTACCGCTTCTTCGCTTATATCAACATTTTCAATTTTTGTAATTTCCCCTTCCATATCTAAGGTGTCAGTGGTTGTGCCAAACTTAAATACAGTTTCGTAAACTTTATCTTTGTTTAGAAAATAATCAAAAAGCTTCGTTCCCTTGCCAAGAGTTACAGGCAGCAGTCCCTCTCCTGCCACGTCTAGTGTGCCAAGGTGTCCTGCCTTGTCAGCTTTTAAGGCACGTTTGACAATACCTACCACCGTATTAGAACTTATGCCACGAGGCTTATTTACAAGAATTATTGCATTAAGCATTTTCTCTTTCCTTTAAATAAGTTTTTATTGCGTCAATTATTTTTTTCTTAGCCGAGGCCATAGTTTTAGTTTTTATCTCACAACCTGCTGCAAGTTTATGACCACCTCCGTCAAAAGCCATTGCAATTTTGTTTGCTGCATAACCTTTCTTAGAACGGATAGAACAGTAAAATTCCCCTTTTTGACCTTCAACAATACTGCATCCTATTTTAACGCCATCTATACAATTAAGTTTGAAAGAAAAAGTTCCGCAGTCATCCTTAGTTGCGTTAACTTCATTTAGCTCTTCATTTGTTATACAAACAAGAGCGAACTGACCATAGTTTTCTATTTTATTATAAAAAATCTTTTTGATTTCAATTTCGGCTGGTCTAACCTGCCTTAGAATAACATCCGATACTTTATGTATATCTGCGCCTAAGCCCATAAGTTCGCCTGCGCAAACAAAAGCGCCTCTAGTTACATTCAGGTTTGTAAAATTGCCACAGTCTGTAAAAAGACCGGTGTAAAGCAAGGTTGCAATATGTGGAGTTATTTTTATTTTCATTGCTTTTAAAAGCTCGAAAATAATTTCGCAGCAAGCTGAGCGACTTGAATCTATAAAATCTTGCTCACGTTTATCCTTTTCATTTATTTCGTGATGATCGAGAAAAATAGTATTACCATGCTTTGCAAAAGCTGCACCATACTCCCCAATTCTTGAAGCTTTGTTGCAGTCTACTGCAATTAAAAGGTCATAGTCACTTGCTTGAAAACCACCAATTTTCATTCGGTTATCGAGTAGCTGTGCTTCTTTATAATCAAACTCTCTATGATTATACATGTCCACTTTCTTACCAAGTGACAGCAGCGCGCTATCGAGTGCGTTCATGCTACACAGACAATCAAAGTCTGGTTTACTATGACAAAAAAGGCCAATAGAATTTGCCTTTTTTATTTTCTTTATAGTACATCTTAAAGATTGCTTCATGCTTACTCCTCTGTTGGAATTTTTATTGTCTTTAAAAGTTCGTTCACCCGAATTGAAGCTGCAGTTCCTTTATCAAATTCAAATATGAGTTTGGGAACTTGTGGCATCTTTACCATTTGTGCTAGATTTTTCTTAATGAACCCTTCACTCTTTTGCAAGATTTGAAGAGTGGTTTTCATCTCAGCTTCACTATTAGTATCTAAGCTTACTTTAACCTTGCAAAATTTAAAATCAGGTGTTACGTTTACTTCACTGACATAAAGCATACTATTAAGTCTTGGATCGTTTAGTTTGTTTGACAAAATGTCGGCTATGCAGCGTTGAAGTTCGCTGTTTGCTCTTTCAATTCTGTTAGACATTTTTAGCTCCTTTTAATAGGCTCTTTTACAAAGAATTCGATTATATCACCCTCTTTGAAGTCGATATTATCATTAAGTTTAATTCCACATTCAAAGCCTTTGGCAACCTCTGCTTTTTCATCCTTAACTATTTTAAGGCTGACTACACTGCTCTTGCCGATTTCTTCATCGCCGCGTTTAACGGTTGCGATCGCATTTCTAGTTACCTTTCCGTCTTTTACATAACAGCCGGCAACCTTTCCAGCGGTTGAAAGCTTAAATACCATACGGATTTCTGCCATACCGATGTACTTTTCTTCATACTTGATGCTAAGCATGCCGCTAATTGCATTTGTAATATCGTCTACAACTTCATAGATAATCTTATATTCTTTAATTTCAACCTTTTCGTGTTCTGCTAAAGTCTTTGCTTTGGCAACAGGTTTTTGGTTGAAGCAGATTATAATAGCACCTGTTGTTTGCGCAAGAATAACGTCGCTTTCAGTTACTGCACCCGCGCCGCTGTGAACGATATTAACCTTAGCTTCCTCGTTCTGAATAGGAAGAAGAGTTGACTTTAATGCTTCTACAGAGCCGATAGTGTCTGCCTTGATAATGATATTAAGGTTTTTGAGTGAGCCTTCGTGAACTTTGTTCATGAAGTTGTCAAGGGTTACGCCAGAACTCTGACGAGAGCGTTCATTTTTAATTTTGCTAATACGCTCTTGAATAACCTGTTTTGAAAGGCTTTCATCAACAGCATAAACCTCATCGCCTGAAAGCGGAACTTCGTTAAAACCAAGTACAGCAACAGGAGTTGACGGGCCAGCGCTCTTTACACTCTTTCCTCCGTCAGTAAACATTGCACGTACCTTTCCGTAGGTAATACCAGACATAATGCTGTCACCCACATGGAGAGTTCCATTTTGAACAAGCAGTGATGCGACTGGACCTCTATTTTTATCAAGCTCAGCTTCGATAACAACAGCAGATGCCATTTTATTTGGATTTGCTTTAAGTTCAGCCATTTCAGCAACAAGCAAAATCATTTCTTTAAGTTTGTCAAGCCCCATGCCTGTCTTTGCGGAAATAGGAACTACCTGTGTATCCCCACCCCACTCTTCTGGAAGAACTTCATGTTCAGCAAGCTGCTGTTTAATACGGTCAGGGTTAGCTTCTGGTTTATCCATTTTGTTGATGGCTACAATCATAGGAACCTTTGCGGCCTTAATGTGATTGATAGCTTCAACTGTTTGAGGCATAATTCCGTCGTCAGCTGCAACTACCAAGATTGCAATATCGGTTGCTTGAGCGCCGCGCGCACGCATAGCAGTAAATGCTGCGTGACCCGGAGTATCAATGAAAGTGATTTTTTCACCATTGAAACTAATCTGGTAAGCACCAATCTTTTGTGTAATACCACCTGCCTCACCTGCAACAACATTTGTTTTTCTAAATGCATCGAGAAGAGATGTTTTACCATGGTCGACGTGTCCCATAACAGCAACGACAGGAGGTCTTTTGATAAGGTTAGCCTCGTCATCATCCCCGTTTGCAACTTCAATCATCTTCTCTTCGTAGGTTTTATCAAGCTTGAGTTCAAGTGTGATATCAAAGTCACTTGCAACAAGCTCTGCACTGTCAAAATCGATGGTTGAATTGATAGTTGCCATAATGCCAAGCATCATAAGCTTTTTAACAATTTCAGCCACAGGCTTGCCAATCTTTTCACTGAAATCTTTAACAGTAATTTCTCTTGAAGTGAAAATTGCATGTTTTACTTGTGGAGCGATAATAACTGGAGTTTCCTTCTTTTTCTTTATACCGCCCTTTCTTGAACCATAGCTAATTTCTTCAATTCCATCTTCATCTTCAATTAGAACATTGTTACGGCGTACATCACCCATTTTGCCGCGCATTCTCTTTTCTTCAACTGGCGAAGAGTGTTTTTGTGCAAACTTACTTTTTTGCTGATAGTTGCGGTCGGTTTTAACTTCAAGTGTTGGAGCATCATTAAAGCTTTTGAAATTATTAAATTTAGTTGAAACAAAATTGTTAGTGCCAAACTTCTTATTTCCGTTTTGTTGCCCTTGAGGTCTTGCAAATGGCTTATTTCCATTTTGATTAGGACGAGAGTCACGTCTGAAATTATTATTTTGATTCTGGTCAAAATTCCTATTTGGTCTTGAATTTGGATCAAACTTTCTAAAATTATTTTGAGAAGGTTTTTGACCATCAACAAATTTAGGAGAAGGTGTAACCTTTTCTTCGCGGATAGGCGCTGCTGGTTTAACTTCTTCTATTGGCGTAGGTTCTACCTGTTTAGGTGTTTGCGCTACTTCCAGTGCTTTTTTGGCAGCATTTAGTGATTTAGAAAAGCTGTCCAAATCTGTTTTGGCACTGCGAACGCTACGCAAAAGTTCAAGGATAACACCCTCTTTTTGCAGTTCATGAATTGTTTTAAGATTGTTTAAAGTTTGACTTGCCAAATTATTGCTCCTTTATCAAATTCTGTATAATGTCACTTAGGTCTTTATTTTTAATCCCTACCACTAAACAGTTTTGTAGCCCTGTAAGTGATTCAAGATTTTCTATTTTTAGTGTGGGATATTTTAAACTCAGTTTTTCAACAATTTTGAGTGTGCTTCTCGCAGAGCGATTATCGTATAGTACAAGATATAGTTTCTTCGTATACCTTTCCAAAGTTTCTCCACCTTGAATAAGGTATCCTGCCTTTCTTGCAATGTTAAGATAACCTTTAATCTTTTCTCTGTCCAAAGATTTCCTCCTCAAGTTTGTTATACACCTGCTCGCTGACCATGCAGCTAAAATTTTTATTCAGTGATTTTTGTTTCTTTAATTTATTGAAACAATCACTATTTCGACAAACATAAGCTCCTCGCCCGTTTGCCTTGCCGGTAGGGTCAACAAAAATCTCACCCTCTTTATTTTTAACTATTCTTACAAGGTTTCGCTTGTCTTGCATCTTCCTACAAGCGATACATGTACGCATAATTTCCATTTTTTACTCCTCACCGAGTGGATCTAACTCCTCAAGGTCATCAAAGTTTTGGAATGATTCATCATCGCTAAGTTCGGTAAGTTCGTACTCAGGAGTTGTTTGCTGCAGTGTTTGAACGCTACTTTCAGGTTTTACTTCAATCTTCCAGCCAGTAAGTCTTGCTGCAAGTCTTACATTCTGTCCACCCTTTCCGATAGCAAGTGAAAGTTTATCATCAGGTACGATAACTCTAGAAGCGTTAAGACTTTCATTTGTCTCTACACTGATAACTGTTGCTGGGCTAAGCGCTCTTGCAATATATTCAAGTGGATCTTCGCTATACTCAACAAGGTCAATTTTTTCACCATTCATTTCACTTACAATGGTGTCAATTCTCTGACCGCGGAAACCAACGCAGCTTCCTATTGGGTCAAGATTTGGCTTAGTTGCCATAACAGCAACTTTGGTGCGGTTACCCGGGTCACGAGAAATATTTTTGATTACAATATCCCCGCTTGCAACTTCTGGAATTTCAAGTTCAAATAGTTTTCTTACAAAACCTATATTGCTTCTTGTAACCTGAATTTGAGGACCTTTGAAAGAGTCTTTAATCTTTTTAACATAAACTTTAATGCGGTCACCTACACTATATTTTTCACCCGGAATTTGATCGCTAGGAAGCATAACACCTTCGGTTGTAGTTCCAGTAAGTTGAACGTAAAGTGTGCCATTATCAACGCGTTTAACAATGGTAGTTAAAAGTTCGTCCTCTTTTTCAGAAAGTTGACTTACAGCCATGTTGCGTTCCATTTCTTTAAGTTTTTGCATAACAACTTGTTTTGCAGTTTGAGCAGCAATGCGTCCAAAGTCTTTGGTAGACTCTTCTTGCATAACGCTGTCACCAATCTTAAATGACTTTTTAATAAGTCTAGCTTCTTCAAGTGAAATTTCCTTATCTGGATCTTCAACCTGCTCAACAATTGTCTTGTATGAGTAAACTTTAATAGTGCATTTTTCAGGGTTAAGTTTTACCATGGCGCTCTTAGCTTCGCCATACATTTTTTTGTAAGCTGATGCGAGTGCTGTTTCTAGCGTTTCAATAAATGTTTGTTTGTCAATTTTCTTTTCTGCTTCAAGATCATCAAGTGCTTGAAAGAAATCCTTATTAATCATTTTTTATTTCTCCTTAAAATTTAATTATTGGCACAATGTGCGCAACTTGGCCGCGACTGAAAGTAATATTTTCTCCCTCTACTATAAGAGTAACAGTTTCTTTGTCAAATCCTTGGAGCAAGCCTTCAAAAACTTTTTGACCATTCTGCTTTGCAAATAGCGTTAGTGAAACTTCTTTGCCTTGATTGCGTTTGAAATCTCTTTCGCTTTTTAAAGGTCTATCTATCCCAGGACTACTAACGCATAATGTGTACGGCTGGTCATCTGTTGGATTGAGCTGGTCAAGTAGCGGGTCAATAACCTTGCTTACCTTTTCGCAATCGTCAATGTTAACTCCGTTGTCGCTGTCGATATAGAAGGTAAGCTCCATGCCGTCACCTGTTTTGATATATTCGATGTCTACAACTTCATAACCCATTTCTTCGATACTAGGGCTTATTTTTTCACTTACCAGTGATTTGACTTTTCCTGCCAAAATATTTTCCTCCCTTTTATGAAGCAAGGAGTGAACATTGCTGCTCACTCCCTGCCCAAGTCTAGTCATCTATATTATAACAAACTAACTTAAAAAATGCAATAGATTTATTATAATTATAGAGATATTTTTTAATTTTTATGCTCTTTTCGCTGGACTAAGCTTTAAAAGTACCATTCCTGTCGCGTAGGCGTCATTATATGCTCTATGCGCACCTTCTAGTGAGATGCCAAGCGCCTTTGCTACCGTGCCGAGTTTGTAGTTTGGAAGCCTTAATCCTGC
>CAJULT010000019.1 GCA_910587225.1 uncultured Christensenellaceae bacterium | reverse complement strand
AATATGGCAAGATTGCTCTTGCCAGTGATAGTAAAGAATTCCTTAATAATGCTAAAAATCCACATGAATAGTTATTTAAATATACTTAATTTTCCTCATCTTCCAAAAGGGATAGTTTAGCCAAGTTATTAAAACTTTCTCTTGCTTTTGGACGAGAATTTTTATCAAGCGTATACTGCTTGTGCATGATCTGGAAATATTCTTTTTTAATTGGATCAATATCGTCAATCTGCGCGATTGTCATTAGTTTATCAAAAGCGCAAATTGATTTTACCAAAGTCAAAAGTTCCTTGTTGCAATAACCATTTTCGGTTAAGTATTTTGAAATTTGGACGCAAGCGAGAACTCTCCCTAGATTTTCAACTTTAAGGTTATTTGGCTCACACATATTGTTAATTTGACGCAATATTGAATTTATCAAATTTTTCTTAGTAAGCGCTATATCAAGCCCCTTTTCTTCATAATCGATGAAATCATAATTAAACATTTTCTCTGCAAGCCAAGCTTTTAACTTATCATTTATCAATGAACCATTGTCGATAAGTAGCAATAAATTAAATGCATCTTGAATTGAATTACTATATAAATAGTTTTCCACTACCAAATACTCAAACTTCTTATTTTTTGCAAAATTATATTTTTTTAACAAAGAATCTCTAATGGCATCAACTTGCCCCACACCGGTCATTGATAACTTATGCAAAATAGAAATATACCCTTCTGTACCAATATAACCACAGATATTTTTTGCTTTTGCTATTATATAGCTTCTATCTAAACTGTTGCTTTTTATCGTTTTCATTTGTTTCCCCTTGCTTTATAATAACATATTTTATTATTTCAGTCAATACCGAATTTTTAATACAAAAAAAGCCCACAAATGTGGACTTTCTGTTATTATTAAATAACTATCTCTTAGAGAATTGAGATGCCTTTCTCGCCTTCTTCAAGCCGTACTTCTTTCTTTCCTTCATACGAGGATCACGAGTGAGAAGTCCTGCTTCTTTAAGCTCTTTCTTGTAAGTTTCACTTGCTTTGACAAGCGCTCTTGCAATTCCGTGACAGATAGCGCCTGCCTGACCAGAAATTCCACCGCCTACAACATTAACAGTAATGTCATATTTATTTGCAGTGTCTGTAAGAGCAAGTGGTTGACGAGCAACTAAAAGAAGAGTATCTCTTTGAAGATATTCGCCAATTTCACGGCCATTTACAGTGATTTTACCATTTCCCGGCATAAGTCTAACTCTTGCGATAGACTTCTTTCTTCTACCGGTTGAGATGATTTGTGGATTAACTTTCTTCTCTGCCATTAGTTTCTCGCTCCTTTAAGTGTAATTGTTTCAGGTTTTTGAGCCTCATGTCCATGATTTGCATCTTTGTAAACATGAAGTCTTGTGAACTGTTTTCTTCCAAGAGTTGTTTTAGGAAGCATACCTTTAACTGCCTTCTCTACAACCTTGTCAGACTTTTCAGCCATAAGTTTGTCATACCCTACTTCTTTAAGTCCACCAACATAACCAGTGTGATATCTCATCTTCTTATCTGTGAGTTTGTTGCCTGTGAGAACAAGTTTGTCACTATTGATAACGATAACATAGTCACCTGTGTCAACGTGTGGAGTGTAAATTGTTTTCTTTTTACCAGTTAACATATCAGCAACAGCGGTTGAGAGCCTTCCAAGAGGCATACCTGTTGCGTCAACAACGAACCATTTTCTTTCAACGTCCGCTGCTTTTGCCATATAAGTTTTCATTATTTCCTCCAAAATGTGTCCTAGAAAACCTTTCTCATCCGCGGGGCTAATGCAAACAAAAAACGCCTTCAAATTAAGACTGATATTATTTTATATAAATAATCACCTATTGTCAAGCGTTTTCGCAAATATTTTTCAAGTTTTTTCAAGCGCGCACATCCGTCCACGTTGCAAATTTGATTTGATTGAAAATTCAGATAATTTTAAGCAAATGAAACTGCCTCTTCTGCCCTTGCTTTTTCCATTCTAACCTCGTCTTCCACCAGCGCATCAACTACCGCATTTACATATCTCATTTGGCTTGTAAAAAACTCCTCTTCTGCCCTATTTACCTGGGAAAGAGCCATTTCTTTAAGCGCCTCGTCATCCCCCTCTGCGCCCCTTGCTTTATATAGGTTAACAAGCCTTAATAGCGTGTCTTCGTTATACTTAACTTCGCTCATTTTTTGGTATGCTTCGCGCCCTGCTTTGTAAACATTTTCTTCCTTTTGAAGTAGGTCTGCAATATGGCTACTTTTGCGGTAGGAAGCCACCCCAAAATTGCGCTCCTGCCCGCAGGCAAGGTTCAATGCATAATCATGCAATTTTTGAAGCTTATCGGCATTGTCATTTTGCGACAGCATAACCTCTTTCACTCCTTTATCAACTGTTTCGAGGTAGTTTAAAAACGCCAGTTCGCACTCTGCTTTTACCTTCTCATTATCGTTGATTGCTACCGCCTGAGCTTTGCCTAAAAGGTCAAAATCTCTCTCTATTTCTAGGCCATTTAGGGCTGCAACTTTGCTCGCATACCCTTCTACTAATGCGTAAAATTCTTCCCCTTCAACGCCTATATTTTTACTTGTTAATTCTGTCGTTATATTTCTCGCAAAGCTCATTTTGTTCTCCTTTGGACTTTTATGATAACACAAATTTTTGCATAAATCAAATGAAAATTGCATATTTATACATAAAATTAAAAAATTTTTAGATAGGAGAAAAAATTTAAAAAAATTGACAAATTTTGTTTGACAATTAGGTTGTAATGTTGTAATATATACATTGATATATTAAATATATATCCAAATTCAAATTATCATAGGGTTTTGCTTAAAAACACTATTCACATATTTCCAACTTAATAAGCCCCTATTTAAATAGGACAAAAATGAAAAAGGATTTTCCTGCCGAAGACTTAAAAAAGCTAGAAGTCTCGGCTGTTGATATACAACCAAGCAGTGCAGCCGCCACCTCTACAGAAGTAGAGGGTTATTTCGTCGAAGAAGAGCATGGCAAACCTGTTACGGTAGACGACCAGCAAAAAACGCTTTACAAGTACTCTCGAAAAAAGAATATGAGCCGTGCGAGAAATGCGGAAGGCACTTTCTCCCCTGCTGATAAGCTTCAAAACAAGAGAACATCTTGGAAAGGTCGCCTTCTCCGCATCTCCAGCATTTTGATACTTGGCGTAATGACAGGCGCTGTACTAGGCACTTTGTATAAAAACAGCATGGGCGGCGCAGTTGACTTTTCGGGCTATACCGAAAGCCAGTTCCGTGACGACACTGATGAACTTCTCAAGCTCGTCACTGGCAAGACCTCACCCACCGAGGCTGACAAGCAAAACTGGGTAAGCCTAGCAAAAGATCAAGGCATCACCGACCCTACAAAACTCACACCTAGCCAAAACTTCATGCTAGCTGAGTACAATAGCACCTTTGCTAAAAATTTCTTTGTTTTAAGTTTGGACGGTGCAACTACCGCCGCGGGCATGACACAAACAGTTTACAGCCGCCGTAAATTCAACGGAAGCAAATATACCTTTGAAAGCTTAAGTGTGGGTTCTCTTGTACAGCTTGCGACCTGCTCGGTGACAGCCAAGGGTAGCAACAAAGTGGAAGTTATTCAAGGAAACAATATTACCGAAACGAATGCCGACTGGACGGGAGCAATAAAGCCATACACAGTTCAAGGCTATAAGGACACCACAGGCACATACCTTCACAATCTCTCACCATACATTGTTTCATCCAAGACGGTACTAAACAATGAAAAAACTGAGGTGACCTTGCGCGAGGACGGCAACTACGAGTTCACACTCAAACTTGATCCAGTAGGTAGCGTAATTAACTATGTAAAACAAATTGAGTTTACAAGCGGCATGCCTGTACAAAAGTTCAACAATGTAACAATTCGAGTCATTATTGACCAAAACTGGAACTTTGTTGAAACCAACATAACAGAAAGTTATGGCATCTTATTTGGTGGAGCAATGCCAATTAGCGCATCCGGACACCTGAAATCATTATATTATTTCAACTTGGCGCAGGACGATGAAAACCTGCAAATGCCGGTTTAAAAGGAGGAAAGTTATGAAAAAAGTTTTAACTAAGATTTCTAAAATACTTGGCTACTTTTTCGTGTATGTCATCTGCACACTAGGCACGGCTGTTGGCGTACTCTTCCTTTCCCCTACTGGCGGCAAAGGTGGCGGACTGGGTGACGACAGCAGCGAAATCAAAATCGCACCACAAATTAGCAGTATTTACAACAACTTCTCAACAGTTAATGCTCTATCGGTCAATCTTGATGTTGCAGTTGAAACCCCTGCTTCAAGCATATTAATTGGCGTAAATGCATCCCTCAACTTAGAAAATGGGCTTGACAATCTTTCAACAGAGGGAAGCATAACCATAGACACTGGCAGTGAGCAAATTCCTATCGACTTCAAATATACTGACGGAGTGATTTTTATCGATGTGCTTAATGGCAAATTTTATATCGAAACAAATTCTGTTATGGATTCTTTGACCACTTTAATGCAACTTTTGGAAGTTGAACTTCCAGATTTAGGCTCAATGTTTGGCTCATTGGATATAAACTCAATACTTGGTCTACTTAGCAACCTTACAGAAGTTAAGGGCAAAGACTCTATTACCCTTACAATTACAATCCCCGTGATCAACGAGCAACTTGAAGTTGTTTGCGACCTCAACTATTCTATAAAATCTCTGAGCCTTCCTAAGACAACCATAGCAGAAGGGACAACTATCGCGCTCGCTTCTCAGATCAACTATCCAAATTCGGTAACAGTTGTTCCGCCAACCGAAACTGAATATATTAACGCTACTCACCTATTTTCGGTTGCTAGCGGAATTTTGCAAACCTTAAACGAAGATGCAATCGGTCTTAATATTAATGCTAAATATGATGGCATGGAATTTTCAGGTTCACTTAATGCAGACATGAAAGACTTTGCAGCTCAAATTCAGGTTGATTTATTCGATCGCCCACTTTCTGTTATCGCAAAAGATAACACCCTTTATGCAGACTATCAAAACGCAGCTTTCAAATTTGCGTATAGTGACGCAGGGAAGCTTCAAGACTTTATTGAAAAGTTAGGTGTTAATGTTCCTCTCACTCAAATTGCAGCTCTGTTATCTTCCTTTAAAGACGGAAATCTTATGGAAATTATTCCTTCTCTCGACTTTGGCGGCAGCTCATCGAATGGAGAAATTGACCTAAGCATCCTTGAAAGTTTTACAAAAGAGGATAACCTTTACACTATAACTATCAATGATATCGGCACTATTTCAATTGGTTTTAACGAGGCAGGCGCTCTTGACAGCCTTGCTTTTGTCGGACTTGGCGCAGAAGTAAGCATGACAACCACCACTCCAAAGCCAGTTAATCTTTCAAATGTAACTTATCTTGATGTAGTTCAATTACTTCCTGCAGCTGAGGCAGCATTAAACACCTTCCACAGCAATAACTACTTTGGCAGTGCCACAATCCTCTATGGAGAAACCGAAATTGTTGCAGATTATGCTCTCTCATTATCACCGCTTCGCGCACATATAGGTCTTTCAGCTTTTGAACAAAATATTTCTGTTGACATTGACGGTAATGCAATATATGCTGAGTATCAAGGCTTAAAACTTTCAGCGCAGATGGGCGACATAGATAAAATTTCACAATTTGTTCAACAAGTTTTAGGCGTAGAGCAAAAAGAAGAAACTAATCTTCTTGATACAATCTTCGATATTCTCAATCCGGAGATAAATCCTGCCCTTATTAAACAGCTTGAAACTACTGAAACGGGATTAAAAGTTGTTCTATTTAACGACCTTGCTGTTTCACTTGATTATAGCGAAAAAGTAACAGGTGTCGGCATTTCAATGGATGCGCTTAAACTTAACGCTTCTATAAACGCTGCCGATAAACTTAACTTTAACGAAATTAACGCAAATGACTATACCCCGATTGTCAGCCTTCTTCCATACGTTTCCATAATTAAAAATTATGTTACAGAAAGCGGAAAGCAATTTGATATAAGCGCAAAAGCAACCGTTTATGATAAGGAAACTGCAATTTATCAGACTAACAACATCTCACTTCAACTCGACCTTACAGACAAATTTAAATTCTACGCTGACGCAGTAGTAAGCGGCATAGCAGGCACAAAGAGCGAGGGCTTCAACCTTGCACTTAACGCTGCCCTTCAATATGACGAAGCGACTAATCAAGATTACTTGTATGTAAATTACAACGGGCTTTGCGTTAAAATGCAAAGTGGCGACCTAGAAGAAATTATTGCTTTAATTATGCAAATGCTTGGCATGGACTCTGGCGTTATTCCAAGCAGCGAAATGGATTTAAACCCACTTACAATAATAAAAATGTTTAACTCTGTTAAAGTCTATGGCAACACCCTAGAAATCGGGCTTGACGGAAGTCAAATTTCAAGTGATGAACGCGCTAAAAATATGAAGCTCCGCATCATAACTGACGGCGAAAAACTTATTGGACTTGACATTCTGGGTATTTACACTGGCGTAACTAATGAAGAGCATTTTGATCTTCAACTCAGCTTCAATGATTATACTGAGATGACTAAGGTTGACCAAATTAACAACTATTATATAGACATTTCAGGTTCAAACAATCTTATAAAAGCAGTTGCTAATACTGCTACCCTAACTGACTTTGAAATTAATGGTAAAATTAATCTTGAAGTCTCAGTACCAATTCTTAATAATATTGTACGCGATATTCCAATTAACGCAAAGATTAAAATGGTTAATGGAAAACCAAAAGTAATGGTTAAAATGGGACTTCCAGTTATTCACTTATCAGTGTATAACCTCAACAACGACACAAGTTTTGGAACAACAAATACCATCTTTAACTATAATACCGTTGACAAGCGTGAACGTACAGCCTACATTTACTATGATGACGGATATTGTTACTTCTACCGCACAGAACATGACGGCGATAAAACCTACGAAAAGAAACTTAAAGCGCCTCTTGAAACTGTGATGGATGATGTACTTTACTATGTACAATATGTTACTGGATTTAGCGATGATATCATCAATGCTATTCGCGAGTCTTTGTCAAAAGAGCATACTATTGACATGAGTCGAATCTTTACTCGCAAAGATGACAAACACGCAACAGACGGCTTTGTGGTAAGCGACAACGGCATGAAATACAATATCACCCTTGATATGGGCAACATTTCAGGAGATGATATGATGGGCGACATGAGTATCGGGCTTAATGTAACAAATAAAAATGATAAGAATTATATTGGTAGTATCAACTTTGGAATTAACATGCCTTTCATGGATTCTATTCAACTTGATATGGTAAGCGATGACCTTCTCATCTCCAACCTTGATGACGCAATCGCAGGAAAGGAACTTGACTTTACCGAACTCGACAATTTTGTAACAAATTATTCTTACGCTGAAAATGTTGAGTGGGACGCATATAGCGGAAACTGGCAACAGGCTGCAGAGCGCACTTTTACTGTCAACTTTGACAGCGGCGTTTCAAGCGAAACTTTCACTTCAGTAACCGGAAAACAAGGTGAAACTTTCACTCTCCCTACCTTCTCACAATCTACTTTAGAAACTTCTACTTCAACTGAACGCGATATATACAACTTTGAAGGCTGGTACTCATCCAACGACTTCAATGAAAAGAACAAAGTGACAGAAGGAATAATTGCAAGAAAAAATGTTACTCTCTATGCTAAGTGGACACCAAGCTTGCAATATAGAACAGTTCACTTCTATAACGGCGATACTCTTATTACATCACAATATGATCTTGTAAGCACCGCGCTTATGAATGTTGATATTCCTCTTTACATTGAAAAAGTGGACGGATTAAAACTTCATAAACTTAAGTTTGCAGGCTGGGTTGATAAAAATAATAACCCTATCACAAAAATACCTACCTACACCTGCAACCTTTATGCAAGTTATGAGGAATATGAAACGCTCACCCAGTATAACCTTCATATTGAAAATGGTGTGGGTGCAGAAATTCCAGACCGCCTAATTTACAATACTACCGACCTTACAAAGATCTTTGAAGGCTTTGACACAAATGATGTAGCAATTAATAAAGACGGCATTACAACCACCTACACCTTTGCTGGCTGGTTTAAAGATGAGAATCTTGAAATTCCATTCGATTTCCTAATGCCAAATGGCGACATAACCGTGTATGCTAAATGGGATATTGTTAGCCAAGTCTATGAAAGACAATTCAATATCTACGACAATGGCGAGCTTGTATATAACGGGCTTATCGAAGAAGGAACAGAAATCACTCTTCCAGATACTTTAAAGATAGATGAAAATACAAAGTGGTATCTTGACGACTCTTACACGCAGGAGACCACCCTCCCAAGCGTTATGCCAAACGAAGATGTGAATTTGTATATTAGGAATAAATATGAAATAACTTATGTTTACTACGCTTACGAAAATGGCAAGCACACCCAGAAAACTAGCACCGCTTCCTTATATCAAGGCGAAGCTCTAAACTTGCCAACACAAAACCCTTACGAATTTGATGTTTACGAGAACGGCGAACTTTCAAAGCGTATGTATTATACTTTCAATGGCTATAGTGCAAATCGCGACTACCAAAACAACATTATGCCAAACGGAAATATTACCCTCACATCAAATGTTAAAGAGGATTACAAAAACTACTATACTATTTCATTTGATATTAGCTGGCAGCGTCCTTCTGGCTGGTGGGGCGACGGGACTTGCTTACAATCTCCTAACGCTATCCCTTCCATTAAAGTTTTAGATGGTGACACCATTGACCCTTCAATATACACCGCTACATCGCAGTGGAAATACTTAGGGACTAAAAACTTTAAAGTTGTTGCGTGGAATACAACAGGATGCAAAATGGTCACTGATGGTTTAACAACACATAAGAATTATGATAAGTTGACCTCGCTGACTGTGACAGGTAATACAACCCTATATGCAGTTTGGGATATGGTATAATAAATTGCAAAAAATGAGGCAACAGCCTCATTTTTTTATATCACCGTTACACTTTTGGCAAGATTACGCGGCTTATCAGGATTATAACCTTTTCTTGCAGCTGCATAATAGGCAAGTAGTTGCAGATATACCATAATTAAAAGTCCGTCTAAATTATCATCTATATGCTCAAATTTTACAGCGTCTTTGTTAGTAGCTGGCAATGTGGTCAGTTCTACCACTTTTCCGCCTCGCGAGCGCACCTCTTCAATTGCAGCTTGCATCTTCCCCGCTCTCTCCGCACAGGTATTAAGCGCAAATACCAAACTATGTTTGTCAATTAGCGCTAGCGTGCCATGCTTTAACTCTCCTGCAGCAAACGCAATTGAGTTGATATAGGTTATCTCTTTAAGTTTAAGACAGCCCTCCATAGCACTCACATCATCCATGCCTCTACCGATGAAAAACACATTTTTACATCTCGCAAGGCGAGGCTGTGGCGACAGAGAAAGCAGCTTTGCTATCTCGCTTTGCAGGCGCTTTAAATTCGTGAAATTCATTTTGCCTGCCGCTTGCAAAGCTAACAGATACAATACACTCACGCCGCATGTGTACGCCTTGGTGCTTGCAACTGCCACTTCTTCTCCTGCCATCATAGGTAGCACTATATCCGCCTTTTTAGCCATTGTACTTGTCATACGGTTGGTAATAAGAAGAGTCTCCGCCCCCTGCTTTTTTGCGTTTATCATAACTTCCATCGTGTCCGCAGTTTCCCCACTCTGACTTATAAAAATGCAAAGAGTGTTAGGCTTCAAAATAGGCTTGTAAACCTCACTTGCAATATAAGCGTGACTTTCTACCCCTGCAATACCTTCAAAGAATTTAACCCCCATAAGCGCGGTATGATAGGCCGTTCCACAGCCCACCAGCTTGATATGTTCATACTTTGAAAAATCAACACCCGTTGGGTGATTTTTGTAGTAATCAATTAGATATTGTAAGCAGGTCGGCGTATCATAAATCTCTTTTAACATATGATGCTTAAATGGCTTTTGAGGCAATATGATATTGTCTTTTTTGATAGGCAAAAGCTGTTTTTTAATCTTTTTTCCTTTTTGATTAAATATCTGCATTTTTTCAGCTGTCACAAAACCATATTCGCCGTCCTCTAAATCATAATAAAAACCCGTGTCCAAAGTAATGATGTCGCTAGTAACAGTTACCTGCCCTTCACTTTGATAGATATATAGCGGACTTTTGTTTTTCATAACAAAAAGCGTGTCAGGATAAGCTTTGTTAAGCGCAACTATTGCATAACTACCTTTTAATCGTTCCATAGCGGCTTTAATTGCCTCTACTCCATCACCATACTTTTCAAGCAGGTGCGCAACAACTTCGGTATCAGTTTGAGATTTAAAATGCTCGTCACCAAACTCCTGTTTCAACTGTTTAGCATTTTCAATTATTCCGTTATGTACAATAGTCCAATTTCCATTCTCACTACTATGCGGATGTGCGTTCGCCTTGCTCGGCTTGCCATGCGTCGCCCACCGCGTGTGAGCAATCCCAATGCTTGCACATTTTTTCTTGACTTTGTTAAGACCACTCACCCGCCCTTTTACTTTAAAAGTTTTTATATTATCATTTTCAAAATATCCAAGACCCGCCGAGTCATAACCACGATATTCAAGTTTTTGCAGGTCACAAATAAGAAATAGCAACACGTTTGTGCCAATTCTACCACTAATTCCACACATAAAATTTTCCTCCATTATTTATTTATTAATGAAAGAAGAAAAATGATTATAGATCAGCTCATCAATTGACAAACTCTTCAAAAATGGATATAATAAACCCATAAGTTTCCGTAGCTCAGTTGGATAGAGCACTTCCCTCCTAAGCCGCAGGTAAACCCTTACTTGAAAGTCCCTAAAACCCTGTATATATAGGCATTTCAGCGTTTTTAGATTTTGGCTGATTTTCAAAAAAGCACCTTTTTACCACCTTACCCTCCAATTTTTACAATTTTTATATATGTTCTCGTGGCGTAATTGTATAACGCAGCGCCCTCCTAAGTACCGACTTGAACCAAATAAAAATCTCTAAAACCCCTTAAAACACGGCATTTTAGCCCACTTACCGTAGCAGACCAAACCCCAATTACACCCAAATAGTACCCAAACCTTTCAAAATTTAATAAAAACCCTTATATGTGGGTATAGCTCAGCTGGATAGAGCGGTCGCCTCCTAAGCGACAGGTCGGAGGTTCAAATCCTCTTACTCACACCAAATTATAAAGAAAAACATCCTAGTTTGGATGTTTTTTTCTTAATTCGTTCGGATCAATTTTTGTACTGTTTGCTGAACCACAAATTGGACATAAATATTTTTCTTCATTTCCAAATATTTCATAGTCAATATTCAGACAATCGTTACACTGTATAAACTCACGAGTCGCAGTAGCATAATATCTATCAAATATATTTGCTCTTATATGATCAAAATGTTTGTTATCATTAGATATGTTGTCTGGAAACAAATATATTGAACTTTTTATCTTTAAAAATCTTTCGTCTTTATTTAAATCGAAGTATTGATATGAATCATAATAAAATATTTGATACCTTCTTTCATATTCATCAGCCCATTTCTCATCTTTGAATGACAAAAACCAATAACTAATTATTTCATTTGCAAATTTGATCTTTTCATTATTGCCAATTGGAAGTTTGTCAACAATTTCAAACAAGAAGTTTAATTCGTTTTTTGCCTCTTCTCTATTATATATAACATCAAAACTTAGGGTTTGCCCAAATTGAGGAAATCCATTATTATTAATAATCGGAGCAACAATGTTAGCAATCTTATCAGACCTATATCCATATACATTTTTTCCATATTTGTGTTTTAATGAGTCCGTCGGGTTAATCTTACTAAAAGATGTGACATAAAAAGTATACGGATTATTAAGTTTGATATTTTTCGCCCAATCATACTTTATCCATTGTTTTTTGGCAAATAATTCTTTTATAACTTTTCCTTCTCTTTTGTCATTTAAGTACTTAACACTCTGCATCCAAATTTCTTTATTATTAACAGAACTATCAGATGCAAAATTAGTCAAACATTTGAATATCGGAGAATGCTTATAATTATTCCTTGATCTCAATATCCAATTACTTATAGCCATTTTTAAAACCCCTTTAAGAGGTCTTTTTAAAGGATCTTTCTTATTTTTCCTTATAAGTTCAAATTCTTTATTAAACAATTTTTTTAATTCATTTCTGTCAAATTCTATCGTTGGAATAGTATTAACCCCTGAACTATTACTTAGATCATTCATTAGATTTGTAAAAGAATATTCAATATCATCCAAAGTAATTTTACCTTGTTTTGCTAGTGTTTCATAAATATTCACAGCATCCAACAATTCTTCACAAAAAGATCTCTCTTTATAATAATTAAAGTTTTGATATGCTATGTGATATAGTTTTAAAGGCAAAATTAATCCAGCATAATTTTTTATATCATCAATATTTTTTGGTTTTACAGGAAACATTGATGACATATTAAAAAATCTAGTAGTTTCGGTAATTT
>CAJULT010000018.1 GCA_910587225.1 uncultured Christensenellaceae bacterium | reverse complement strand
AAAGTTATTTTAGTTGACAAAGAGGGCAATATTTTGTTATAGTACAAAGTATATAAAAGCGATGATGAAAGAGTAGTAATTTTGATAAACTTTTTTAGAGAGTCTGCGTAAGGTGAAAGGCAGGCAAAGCGGACAAAATGAATTCACTTTCTAGCTGCGTGGGTGAAGGCAACAAGCTGTGTAGTTTGCGTCGATTGACTCTATCGTAAAAGAGAAATTAAGGTGCTATTTTAGCATGAATTTAGGTGGTAACGCGGAAGATTTTTCGCCCTAAAAATAGGGAGAAAATTTTTTTTTAGTTTAAAGGAGAAATTATGAAAGATCAACTTGAAAAAATAAAAAAGCAGACACTTGAAACGCTTGCGATCGTAGGTGATTTATCTGCGCTTAACGAGCTTCGCGTTAAAGTGCTTGGCAAAAGTGGGGAGCTTACTGCTATTTTGCGTGGCATGAGAGATGTTGCACCAGAAGATAGACCTGTGGTTGGGGCGCTTGTTAATGAAGTGAGAAGTGCGATAGAAGAGGCGATTTCTGCAAAGGAAAAGGCTTTCAAAGATGCAGCGCTTGCAGCCAAGCTTGCTAGTGAAAGCGTGGATGTGACCTTACCTGCGCTTGAAATAAAAGCAGGCGCACCAAATATCCTAGAAAAGACTATTGAAGAAGTGGAAGAAGTGTTTATGAGCATGGGTTATGACGTAGTTGACGGCCCAGAAATTGAGCAGGACCACTTCAACTTTGAGCTGTTGAATATTCCAAAGGGACATCCTGCGCGTGATGCTCAGGACACTTTCTACATTGAGGACGAAAAGATGCTTCTTAGAAGCCAAACTTCGCCAGTTCAAGCAAGGACTATGCTTGCAGCTGGTGGAGATAAACCTATTCGTATGATTTGTCCGGGAAAAACTTATCGTCGCGATGCTGATGATGCAACACATTCACATCAATTTATGCAAATTGAGGGGTTACTTGTGGATAAAAATATCAGCCTTGCAAACTTAAAGGCGACTTTTGATGTGGTGGCTAAGAAACTCTTTGGGGAAAACTGTCAGACAAGGTTTAGACCAAGTTATTATCAATTTACCGAGCCATCAGTTGAAACTGATGTAAGTTGCTTTGTGTGCAAAGGTAAAGGCTGTTCTTTATGTAAAAATACTGGTTGGCTTACTATCAGTGGTGCGGGTATGGTGCATCCGAATGTGCTTAGAAATTGCGGTTATGATCCAAATGTGTGGAGCGGTTTTGCTTTTGGATTTGGCGCTGAAAGATGTGCAATGCTTAAATATGGCATAAGTGATATTCGTAAATTCTATATGACCGATTTGCGTGAGAGCGCGAACTTTGATAGAAGGGAGGACTAACCATGATAAGTTTAGATTGGGTTAAAGACTATATTGACATTTCTGACCAAGATCCGAAAGAGCTTGCGGTTAAAATAACCAAAGCGGGTGTTAATGTTGAAAAGGTTATTTCAAGTCATATTGATAACCTTGTTATTGGACAGGTGAAAGAGTGTATTATGCATCCAGACAGCGACCACTTGCATATCTGCCAAGTGGATATAGGAAGTAAGGTAACTCAAATTGTTTGTGGTGCGCCAAATGTTAGAGAGGGACTAAAAGTACTAGTTGCTTTGCCAGGATGCGTGCTTCCAGAGAATTTTGAAATAAAGCCCGGAAAGATTCGTGGGCAAGAAAGTAACGGAATGATTTGTGCTTTGTATGAACTTGGTCTTGAAAAGAAAACAGACGAAGCCTATGCAAAGGGAATTGCTGAACTTGACACTGATTTGCCAGCAGGAACAGATGCAAATGTGCAGCTTGGTACAAATGACACAGTTTATGAACTTGATGTGCATAAACACCGCAATAATGACTGCTATTATCATATTGGTTTTGCGTACGAAATTGCATCAATTTTAAATCGCAAGGTTACATTGCCGAAAGCAGAGTTTAAAACTATAAGTGATAATGTGGCAAATCATATTTCGCTAAAAGTTGAAACCGAAAAGTGTCCTTTCTATCTTGCGAAAATGGTTAAGGGGGTGACGATTGGACAGTCGCCGGAATTTATAAAAAATCGTCTTATTGCCGCAGGTATGAGACCGATTAATAATGTGGTGGATATTTCAAATTATGTAATGCTTGAATACGGTCAACCGTTACACTTTTTTGATAAAAATAAACTGGGTGATAAAATACTCGTTCGTGAGGCAAAAGAGGGCGAACAGCTTATAACGCTTGATGGAAATAAGAGAATTTTAAAAGCTGGCGAAATTGTTATTACAGACGGAGTGAAGCCTGTTTGTCTTGCTGGTATTATGGGCGGTGAAAACACCGAAGTCGATGATAACACCAAAGATATTTTAATTGAAAGTGCAATATTTGACGCTGTTACGATTAGAAATGCTGCGGGAAGGCTTGACCTTAAAAGCGAGGCTTCAATTCGCTATGGAAAGGGCTTGAACTTTGAATATACGCAGGCTGCCATCGATCGCGCTTGCGCTTTGCTTGAAAAATATGCAGGCGCAAAGGTGCTTGAAGGCAAAGTTAAACATGACGCACTTTTGAAAAAACAAAAAGAAGTTGAATTTACTACTAGCGAGGTTAGTGGGCTGCTTGGCTTGCAGCTTACTGATGAAGACGTAAAGACCGAGCTTGCAAGACTTGATTTTCCGTTTACTTTGTCGGGCGGTAAGTTTAAGGTTGTAATTCCTAATCGCAGACTTGACATTGATGAAAATGTAAATGATATTGCCGAAGAAATTGGGAGATTGTATGGTTATCACAATTTAGTTTCTGTGTTACCAATAGTGCCTACAAGGAGAGGTGAGTATATTGGCGATGTGAAGATTCGCAAAGAAATTTCTCGTCGTCTTCGTGCGCTTGGGCTTAACGAAGCTAAGACGTACACTCTTGTAAGTCCTGAAATGGCAGGCAAGTTCAGATATGAGCAAAGAGAGCAGATTAAACTTCCAAATCCAATGGTTATTGATAAGTCGGTAATTCGCACTTCAATTCTGCCTTCTCTTTTAAATGTCTATGAATATAACCGCGCAAGAAATGTTAAAAATGTTATGCTTTATGAGATTGCTAAAACTTATGAAGTGGGTTATAAGGAAGATGTAAAAGTTGCTATCTTGATGAAAGGTAACTATATTGAAAATGAATGGCAGGGCGTAAAAGTAAAAGCTGATTTCTATTGTATTAAAGGTATAGTTGAAAATCTATTATGCTATTTAGGATTTAAGAATCGTTATGCATTTGTGAAAGCGCAGTCGCCTGATTTTCATCCGGGAATTTGTGCAACGATAACGCTTGATCGCGAGCAGATTGGCGTAATAGGAAGAGTGCATCCGAGCGAATGCAAAGATGAAGTTTATGTATGCGAACTTTCGATGACCAAATTATATAATAAGACTATAAAACCTCTTAAATTTAAAGAGGCTAGCAAATTCCCTGAGATGCAAAAAGATGTTGCATTTGTTATGCCTAACGAAATGGAGAGTGAAGTTGTTCGCAGCGAAATTAAGCGTGCGGGCGGGAAACTTCTTGCAGAGGTTAAAGAATTTGACGTGTACCAAAATGTTGAACCCGGCAAAAAGTCAATAGCGTACAATCTCATCTTTAAAGATGAAAATAAAACTCTTGTTGAAGATGAAGTGATGACTATATTTAATAAAATATTATCGCAAGTGCAAAGCAAACTGGGAGTGATTTTGCGAGGTTAGGAGAGAGATGATTTATTTGGATAATGCGGCGACAACGCCAATGTTTGAAGGAGCGATGGAAGTTATGCGGCAGGAGGCTTGCTGTAATTTTTACAATCCTTCGGCGGGCTATCACGCGGCATTAAATGTTTCAAAAAGCTTAAACGAAGCAAGAAAAACTCTTTTGGAAAAACTTGGTGCGCGCAAGGGCGATATTATTTTTACAAGTGGCGCTACCGAAAGCAATAACCTTGCAATCTTTGGCTCGGTTCGTGGTGGAAAAACTGAATATGTTTTTTCGGGTGGTGAGCATCCGAGTGTTTATAATACGGCACGCGCTTTGCAAGATAAAGGCGGGGTAGTGCATTTTGTGCCGCTTGGGAAAAACGGGCAAATAGACTATGACGAACTTGAAAAGGTGATAAATGATAGGACGCGTCTTATTTCTATTATTCATGTGAGTAACGAAACGGGTGCTATAAACGACATAAAACGAGTTACGCTTTTGCGAGATAAGCTAGCTCCAAATGCGCTTGTGCATGTGGACGGCGTTCAGGCATTTTGTAAGATCCAATTTTCATTGGATCAACTTGGCATCGATCTTTATACGATTTCGGCGCACAAATTTGGTGGGCCAAAAGGTGTTGGTGCGCTGTATGTCAAAAACAAGCAAGCGCTAAAAAATATCGTTTATGGTGGAGGTCAAGAGGGCGGCTTGCGCTCAGGGACTGAAAATGTGGCTGGCATAAAGGCTATGGAATGGGCAGTTAAAAATATTGACGTGGGCGCAAACTTTAAAAATACTGAGCTTCTGCAAAAAATATTTTTGGAAAACCTTGACAAAAAGATAACTTGGCTAGAAACCGATAGCCCTTATATAATAAGCTTATCTTTTCCTGGTGTTAACGGCGAAACGCTTATGCGTGCGCTTGAAAATGAGGTTATTGTTGGTACTGGCAGTGCATGTTCAGCCAAACATGCAGGCAATCGCATTTTGGAAGGGATAGGATTCAATAAAGACAAAATAAAGTCTAGCCTTCGAGTTAGTTTTAATGCTTATCAATCGCAAGATGAGGTGACTAAGGCTGCTAAAACAATCTCGGTGCGATATAACGAAATTTTGGAGAAAGTGAAATGAAGGTAATTTTGCTTCGATTTGGTGAACTTTTTTTAAAAGGTAAAAATCGAAAACTGTTTGAGAAAAAACTTATAGAGAACATAAAGACAAAACTTTCTGATGAGGAGTTTGTTTTTCATGCGACAAGTGGAAGGTATATTATAAGTGGCTATAAGCCTGAAACGGAAGAGGGAATTGTTCAAAAGCTGCAAACAGTGTTTGGACTTCATAGCCTGTGCCTTGCAAATGGGGTGGATGCACAAGAGGAGATTATCCGTCAAGAAGTTATTAAGGTTGAACTGAAAAATAAAAGTTTCAAAGTGGAAGTTAAAAGAGCGGACAAGACCTTTCCGATTCGCTCAATGGATTACGCAGCAAAGCTTGGCGGTTTACTACTTGATTTGAATCCGCAGGCGAGCGTCAATCTTTATCATCCAGATGTAACTATCTATGTCGATATCAGAGAAAATAAAAAAGCATACATTTACTATAATTTTGTGCGTTGTCAGGGCGGATTGCCTTTGGGAACTGCGGGCAAGGCGCTGCTTCTTTTGTCAGGTGGTATTGATAGTCCAGTTGCGGGTTATCTCATGTCTAAACGTGGGCTAGAACTTGAAGCGCTACATTTTCATAGTTATCCATATACTAGTGAGCTTGCAAAAGAGAAGGTTATCGCGCTTGGCAATAAGATTTCTCAGTATTGCGGAAAAATAAAACTTCATGTAATTTCATTCACGCGAGTGCAAGAAGAGATACACATGCATTGTGCTGAGGAGTATATGATTACAATCATGCGCCGTATTATGATGCGAATTGCAGAAAGACTGTGTGAGAAAAATGGATTGGGTGCGATTGTAACCGGTGAAAGTCTTGGACAGGTGGCAAGTCAGACTATGCAAAGCATGACTGTGACCGGAGGGGTTGTAAAAAAGACTCCCGTCTTCCGTCCTTGCATCGCAATGGACAAAGAAGAGATTATGGAAATTGCAAATAAGATTGACACATATGAAACTTCAATTCTTCCTTATGAAGATTGTTGTACAGTGTTCCTTCCAAAGTATCCAGTAATAAAACCAACCATTGAAAAGGCGGAACGCGAGGAGGCAAGGCTCGACATCGATGAGCTTGTAGACTTTGCTTTGTCAACAGAAGAGATTATTGAAATAGGGTGACCACAGCGTCGCCTTATTTTTTTATTATTTGAGCGGCGCGTTGCCGCTTTTTTATTTTGCGAAAAGCGAGCAGTGAATTTTAATGCTATGCATATTCATTTATATTTATAAATTTCAATTTTATAAATTTGCATAAAGTTAAATTTATATAAAATTTCCGTGAATAAATATGCAAAAATCACTTGCATAATTATAAAAAATGTTGTATAATAATCAAAAATGCATGAATAAACATAAATTTATAATTATGCATAACGGCTACAAGCCCCGAAAATAAAGGAGAATAGCGATTTATGGCAAGAAGTGCAAGACAGTCAAAAATATTAGAGCTTATCTCAACCAAAGAGATTGAAACGCAGGATGAACTCGCTCGTGAACTTAAAAATGCAAACTTTGATATCACTCAGGCTACTATTTCCAGAGATATTAAAGAGCTTGGTCTTACCAAAATTTTATCGTCTTCTGGTAAATATAAGTACTGCTTTGTTGGCGGTGAAGAACAAGTTATCTCCAACAAATACATTACAATATTTAAGGAAGCTGTTATCTCAGTAAAAAGCGCGCTCAATACAGTTGTCGTAAAAACCATTAAAGGTCTTGGTGCGGGCGTTTGTAGTTTTGTTGATAAATTAAACCTTTCTGATCTTATGGGCGCGACCTGTGGTGATGATACAGTTTTACTTGTTTTTCCTACCACTGCTGCTGCAAGTGAAGTAGTTGTTACACTTAGTGATATCTTGGCATAAGGAGGCAGCATGCTGCAAACTTTAAAGATAAATAATGTTGCCCTTATAAAAGACCTTGAAATAGATTTTAGTAAGGGCTTTAATGTCATGCTCGGTTCGACCGGCGCAGGAAAGAGTATTATATTTGATGCTCTTAATTTTGTGCTTGGGGCAAAATCTGATAAAACTTTGATTAGAAGTGGCGAACGCGTTATGAAAGTCGAGGCGCTTTTTTCGCAACTTGGCAAGAGTGAGAACGATGCACTTATGGCGCTGGGTATCATTGATGAAGAAGTGGACGAAATTCTTTTATCTAGAAGTTTGGATGTTGATGGGAAAGGTTCTGCTCGGATAAACGGGAGCATGGCAAACGCGGCTCTACTTAAAGTTTGTGCGGGGGCACTAGTCGATAGTTATTCTCAACATGAAAGCGTAGACCTTCTTAAAAGTAAAAACCACTTAACGATGCTTGATAGATTGGCCATTGGAACTTTGGATAAAGTTAAGGCTGAACTTAAAAATGAATATTCTCGTTATCAAGAAATTTTAGCAAAAATTGCTGGACTTGGTGGAGATGAGTTTGAGCGTGAACGCACTAAATCGCTTTTATCTTTTCAGATAGATGAGATAGAAAAAGCGTCAATTGAAGTTGGCGAAATGGAACAACTTGCTCAAAAAATTCAACTTATGGAAAGCGCAGAAAAACTATTTGAAGCTGGCAGGGAATGTGAAAATCTTTTATCTGGATCATCTATGAGTGCAATAGCAAGTGTTCATGAAGCCGAAGGCTTGCTTGCGCCGCTTGCAAACATATCTGAAATTGAGGATTATAGAAACCGCCTTGCAAGTTGCAAGTATGAGCTTGAAGATATATCGTACTCGCTGCGTGACCTTTGTGATAACAATACTTATAGCCAAGTAGAGCTTGATAGACTTCAAAGGAGAAAGGATGAATTAAAACTACTTTGCAAAAAGTATGGCGGAAGCGAAGAAAAGGTGATAGAGTTTTTGGAGCAGGCTAAGGTTAGATTAGATGCTCTTACCGATAGTGAGGCATACCTAGCAAAACTTGAAAAAGAAAAATTGCAATCAGAAAAGTCACTTGAAACTTTATGCGCAAAATTGTCGCAGCTTAGAAAACAAATTGCCCACGAGATTGAAAGTAAGATGATGAGTGAGCTTAGTCAACTTGGCATGAAGTCAACCACATTTGTAGTTGAGTTTAATCGTGGAAAGATAGGTGAGAATGGCTTTGATGAGGTAGAGTTTGCTTTTTCCGCTAACAAGGGGCAGGAAGTCAAAGCTCTATCAAAAACCGCTTCAGGCGGGGAAATGAGCCGCATAATGTTAGCATTTAAGACCATCTTTGCAAAGGTGGGGTCAGCCTCAACGCTTATATTTGATGAGATAGACACTGGAATAAGTGGGGAGATTGGCTATGTCGTGGGTGAAAAAATTGCGGTGCTTTCAAAGGATAATCAGGTGCTTTGCGTAACCCATCTTGCACAGGTAGCATGTCAGGGGGATGCGTTCTATTATGTAAGTAAATCTACTGATGATAAAACTACATATACAAATGTCAGAAACCTTAACGGAGATGAAATAGAGTATGAACTTGCGCGTATGCTTGGCGGAGACAAGGTGACAGATATTTCACTTGCTCATATTAAGCAAATGCGATTGCGAGCAGGTAAATAATTTTCTTAAAATTGAGTAGACTAACCTTTTAGGATAGTCTATTTTTTTAGGGGGAATTATGAAGAAAAGGTGTCTAACCGCGCTTTATGTTGTAATCTTTATATCGCTGGCCATTTTGAGTAATGTCAACTTTAAAGAGATTTTTTCTTTGCCTAACAATTTTTCGGCTAGTTATACTGATATTGACAGCGTTAATCAAAATGCGATACTCGGCGGTTTTGTTAAAGCCAATTTGGAAAAAGGGCAAACGAGCGTTGATAGTAATGGCGAAAGTGAAGGTGTAATTATATTTAAACTTTTTGACCTTATACCAATTCGTAAGGTTAATGTAAAGATATTGCCTGAAGAGGAAGTATATGTTGGTGGAACTCCGATAGGGCTTAATATTTCCTCAAATGGCGCAGTTGTCGTAAGTGATACAATGGTTGCAAGCCATAATGGAAAACTGGAAACACATAAAAATAAACTGTTTAAGACAGGAGACATCATTACCAAGATAAATGACAAACATGTTTCTGGTATTGGAGATATTAAAAATGCATTAGAAGGCCTTGAAGGTGAAGAAATTAATGTGGAATATTTAAGGAAAAATGAACTTTGCAAAAGTAAGACAAAGCTTATTAAAAATGATGAAGGCGAGTACAAGCTTGGACTATGGGTGCAAGACGATGTGTCAGGCATTGGAACTTTGACCTATGTCGATAAAGATAGTAAAAATTATGCTGCCTTAGGCCATGCTGTAACAGATGGCAGTGGCGGAAATATAATCCCTATTACAGACGGAAAACTTTATAAATGTTCACTTCTGGGAGTAACAAAAGGTGAGCGTAATAAGCCGGGCGAACTTCGCTGCCTCTTTATGCAAAGTGATGAAACTGGGGATGTGAAGCAAAATACCAAGTTTGGCATTTTTGGTCATCTTGATGATACTGAGGGGCTTGTCGATGAAAACTTAACTGCAAAGATTGGCGGCAGGCTTAGTGTAACGCCGGGCGCGGCAAAAATTGTATCTAGCGTGAGCGGTATCCGTACTGAGTATGATATTGAAATTATTAAAGCTAGTTATCAGGCAAAACAAAGCGATAAAAGCATTGTGTTTAGAGTGAAAGATAAACGCCTTTTGGAGCTTACAGGTGGAATTGTGCAGGGGATGAGCGGCTCGCCAATCCTTCAAAACGGTAAAATTGTAGGTGCGGTAACTCATGTATTTCTAAATGACCCAACCAAAGGCTATGGCGTCTATACCGACTGGATGCTAAAACAGGCTGAGTAAAATTAAAAAGCGGCATCGCCGCTTTTTTTAATAACGATATAAAAAACAAAAAAGAAGTTATTATCTCTATCGAACAACTTCTTTTTCGCTAAATGTGAAGCATATCTCCTTCACAGTTTTAATATGTGCAGCCAGGCAAATATTATGCAAAGATTTTTAAATTTTTTTATAAGTTTTTCCCTTGCGAATTATGTAGTAGTCTCCGTAAGTCGTAACCTTGTCTTTTGAGAGCATAATGTATGATGAATTTGGCAGAGCAATTAAGTCATGTTTGTAACTGAAAGGGATAATATAATCCTTAAAAGTGTCAACAAATTTTTCGGGTTCATCTGCAAAGAAATTTGGATAACTGAAACCATCGCAATGCGGCACAATAAATTCATCATAGAAGCCAAGTCCTTTTGTAATCGGTTTATTCCCTAATTCATCTTTTTCTTCTGGGAAGTTATAAACACTATGGCACATGTTCATTGTGCCAGCAGATATGCCAACTATGACGCCAAAATAATCTTTTAGAATTTTCTTTAAGTGTAGTTTCTTGAAAAAATTCATTTGACAATCAACTTTTCCGCCGCAAAATATTATTAGGTCGGAATTTAAAATAAGTTTTCTTGCTTTGTCTTTGTTGCGATTGTCGAGCAATATACAATTTTTGAATTTCAGACCGGTTAAACGTAATGATGCAAAAAATGTTTCTGCGCGTGAGTCATTTTCTTCAAAGCGGGTGGGGTCATTAGCTACATATAAAACCTGTTGTTTGCGAAGGAGTAATTTTTTAAGATTTGTAACAAATTTGTTTTCATCCTCGATTTTGACAGGGATTTTATTGCCTTCTTCATCTTTTATGTAAGTGCAAAACCAGCTGGTTAAAAAGGCTGTGAATTTAAAATTATTTTTCATATTATTCTCCTCTAAGCCTTACTTTTTCGGCGACGCTTCTTCGCATATCTTCGTTGATAGCGGCGTAATGCTTCTTGGTGGTATTGACATCCTTGTGTCCAAGAACATCAGCAACGATGTAAATGTCTTTTGTTTCACGATATAAGTTTGTGCCGAAGGTGCTGCGCAGTTTATGTGGGGAAATCTTTTTGAGCGGGGAGGCGATACGAGCAAATTTCTTAACTAAATTTTCAACCGCGCGAACGCTTATTCTCTTGTTTTGCAAAGAAATAAACATTGCTTTTTCATCTTTGTCCAGTTCCAGCGTTGCACGCTTTTCAAGCCAGGTTTTAAGCGACATCGCCACTTCGTTTGAAAAATATAGCATAGATTTATTTCCACCTTTTCGGGTTACTACAAAGGCGTTTTGGTTGAAATCAAAACTGTCTATATCGAGTCCCACAAGCTCACTAATACGAATACCAGTGCCTAGGAAAAGAGAACAAATGGCATTGTCGCGCTCAAAAGTGTTTTTATTGTAGGAAATTTGTTTTTGAGAGAACTCGGTTGGATTTTCAATGGCTTGCATCATGCTTTGAACCTCATTTTGTTCCAGTCTAATAATTTCTTTATTGTGAAGCTTTGGGGTTTCTATCTTGCTCGCAATATTAGATGCAATCATGTCATGATTAAATAGATATTTAAATAAGCTGCGTATCGCTGCAAGTTTACGTGCTTTGCCTCTTTCATTGTTGTGATATGTCTTGCCATCTTTTTCATAGTAGGCTACATAAGACAAAAATTGCTCAATATGACGAGCCTTTAAAGTGTCCAAATCGGCGGTGGTAATCTCATTTGCTGGCTTTTTGAAAACATATTGTCCTAGATAGTCAAAAAATACAACAAAATCTATTGAATAATTGTAGCGGGTGAGTGAAGAGGTATTATTTTCAACACCTATAAAAAAGTCATAACAAAAGTCGGGGAGTTTTTCTACATTAGCCCCAGTTTTTTTGCGATTATCGTTGTCGCGCTTTTCATAGAAAGATTGTTTTGCCATAATTAAATTATAATATAAACAAAAGTTATTTCAAAGCGTTTTATACACAATATGTGGTATTATGTTTTGCATAATAGACACAATTTGCAATATATGAATAAAATTTCTTTGCGTAAAATGCTAAATTTATATTATTTTTGGTTACCATTTGTTAAATATAATTTATTATATTAGAGGCGTATTTTGTTGACTTAAAATATTAGTCAATGCTATAATCAAGGCAAGGAGAAAAGTTATGATAGACATAAATTTAATTAGGACTAATCCAGAGATTGTTAAACAAAATATAAAAAATAAATTTCAAGACCATAAACTTGGCTATGTGGACGAAGTTTTGACGCTTGATAGCCAAATTCGCGCTCTCAAACAAGAGGGCGATAATTTGCGTGCATCTAGAAATACTTTAAGCGCTCAAATAGGTGCACTTATGCGTGAAAAAAAGGTCGATGAGGCTAACGCTATTAAAGCTACAGTTGTGAAAAACAATGAGCGTATTGTTGAAATCGAAGCCCAGGAGGCTGAGCTTTCTGCAAAGCTTAAAAAGCTTATGATGGCTATTCCAAATATTATTGATAAAAGCGTTCCTATCGGCAAAGACGATAGCGAAAATGTTGAAATTGAGAGATTTGGCGAGGCAACTGTGCCAAGCTATGAAATTCCATATCATGCTGATATACTTGAAAGATTGGGCGGGCTTGACCTTGATAGCGCGCGCCGCACAAGCGGAACTGGCTTTTATTATCTAGTTGGCGATGTGGCAAGATTGCACTCAGCAATTCTAGCTTATGCGCGTGATTTTATGATTGATAAGGGTTTTACTTATTGCATACCACCATTCATGATAAGAAGCGACGTTGTAAATGGCGTAATGAGCTTTGAAGAGATGGAAAATATGATGTATAAGATAGAAGGTGAAGACCTTTATCTTATCGGCACCAGCGAACATTCAATGATAGGTCGCTTTATGAACACTACCTTAAAAGAAAGCGAACTTCCACTAAATCTGACCTCATATTCACCATGTTTTAGAAAGGAAGTTGGAGCGCATGGAATTGAAGAACGTGGCATTTATCGCGTTCACCAATTTGAAAAACAGGAAATGATTGTTATTTGCAAACCGGAAGAATCTATGGCTTGGTATAACAAGATGTGGCAATATTCTGTCGAGCTTTTTAGAAGCCTTGATGTTCCTGTTCGTACGCTAGAATGCTGCAGCGGTGATTTAGCTGATTTAAAGGTAAAATCTTGCGATGTAGAAGCTTGGAGTCCACGTCAAAAGAAGTTTTTTGAGGTATGCTCTTGTTCAAACTTATCTGACGCACAGGCGCGCCGCTTAGGCATTAAATTTAAGGGCGAAAATGGTACTCAATATGCTCATACTCTTAATAATACGGTTGTTGCGCCACCAAGAATGTTAATAGCATTTTTAGAGAATAATTATAATGAAGACGGCTCTG
>CAJULT010000017.1 GCA_910587225.1 uncultured Christensenellaceae bacterium | reverse complement strand
TCATTGAAATTACTGACATTTTTCTTTTTCCTCCTTTTTGTTTTTGTCCTTCCCCCTATCTTTCTTGGCTCCAAACATGACCACAGAGAGAACTCTTTTTCACGCCCGCTGTGTCGCGTATGCGAGGTGTGAAGGCTTTGGCAACTATGTTTGAATTTGATAGAAGTGCAAATTTCGTCCGAAGACGCTATTATATATATCATAAAATAAAAATAATTGCAAGCGTTTTGACATAAATAAAAATTATATTTGTAACCATTGTACTTTTCATAGAAAATATGGTATAATGCGATTGGGAGAAAAAGATGGAATTATTAGATATTATTGATGATAATGGTAATATTATTTCCAAGGCGAATAGAAAGCTAGTTCACGAAAAAGGACTTAGACATCACGCGAGCGGACTTATTATTATTGATAAAATGCCCGGGGGGGGTACAAGATGCTTTCTCAACAAAGAGCATTTAACAAAGATAAAAACCCGGGACTTTTTGACATATCAGCATCAGGACATGTTCAATCAGGACAGGATGTCGTTGATAGTTTATTAAGAGAAGTACAAGAAGAATTAAGTTTAAATTTAAATAGGGAGCAACTTCAACTTTTTAAAATTTATTGGAGAAATGAAACCTTCAATAATGGAACTTTTATTGAAAACGAATTAGACTATATTTATATCTCTCAATTAAATTTAGATATTTCAAAAATTAAATTTCAAAAAGAGGAAATAGAACAAATTGTTTGGTTGACAGTTGATGAAATAAAACTAAAAATAGAAGACAATAAAATGGTTAAAAGACCCTTTTGGACTGATGTTTTATCAATATTAACAAAAAACTCAAAATAAAAAATACGAAGGATTAATCTTCGTATTTTATTTTTAAGATTTACAAACTTACCGACCTCTACTTTGCAATTGCTTTCTTTTTCTTCTTTTTAGGTCTGTAGCCAATCGCCCAAAGACCCGGTGTGATAAATACTGAAGAGTAGAAGCCTGCTATAATTCCGATAAGAATTGGGAAGGCGAACTCACGAATATCACTCACTCCAATTACAGCAACAAGTCCAATTGTGATAACTGTTGTCAGTGTTGTGAAGATTGAACGCGTCATTGTCTGCTTAACGCTATCATTTGCAACGACTGAGTTTTCCTTTTTATCATAATCCCCGCTCTTAGTGTTTTCACGAATGCGGTCAAAGATGATGATTGTATTGTTGATTGAGTAACCAAGTATTGTTACAAGTGCTGCAACAAAGGAACTATTGATTGGAATGCGGAAGATAAGTACCATACTTGTCATTACAATAAGGTCATGGAAAAGTGCAAGTACAGCTGCAAGACCGCTCGTGATTTCAAAACGGAAGGCTACATAGATAAGAATTAATGCAATTGCCACAATCATAGCGATAAATGCGTTCATAAGAAGTTCGCTTGATGCGGTAGCGGTTACCACTTCTGGTGCAGATACTGCCAAGCTATAATCTTCTGTTACTGAAACATATTTATATTTAAATGCTTCCTGTAAGCCCTCTCTAACTTTGTTATTAAGTTCACTAATTTCAGTTCCTGTTGCGCCGCTAACATTTTGGTAACGCACTTCAACTGCTTGACCATTTGTGTCTAATCCATCAATAGTCATAGTGGTTGAACGGAAAGAAGCGATTGAAAGTCCATTTTCGCTCAAAACTTTTTCAATGATACCTCTCATCGCATTGTAATCTTGATCTTTTTCAATATGATAAGAAGTTGCCTCTTCAATATACCCTTCGCTATTTGCATAGACTTTAAGTACTGTTCCGCCAGTGAAGTCAAGACCGAGGTTGAAACCAACTGTAAATAGAAGGATAATTCCGACAATGGTTAGAACAATTGGAGCGATAATAAACCATTTAAGGTTTTTACAATAGTCAAATTTAGATTTGTTTAGATACTTGTCAATGGAAAATCTATTCTTACTCATTGTCCCCTCCTTCATTTGTTTGAGGAGCGGCTTCTGGTAGAATTTCCACCTCATCACCTATTTCTTCAACATTTTCATCTCTGTAAAGTTTAGCTCTATGTGGCTTAGTTGAGTTAATGCCAAGATAGCCTTTTACAAAGAACCTTGTAACAACAAGTGTTGTGAACATAGAAAGCAAAATGCCAAGAAGCAATGTGATTGCAAAGCCCTTAATGGCAGCTGTGCCTAAAATGTAGAGAATAATTGAAGTGATAATTGTTGTGATGTTACTATCGAAAATTGGCCAGAACGCCTTTTTGAAACCGCCCTTAACTGCAAGGTGCATTTTCTTGCCGCTTGCATATTCTTCCTTGATACGCTCAAATATGATGATATTTCCATCAACCGCCATACCAAGACTTAGAATAATACCCGCAATACCCGGCAAGGTAAGTTGAACAAATGGAATTGCTTGCAAGAAGAACAGCATTAAGATAATGTAAAATACAAGTGAGAAGTTTGCGATAAGTCCAAGGTCACGGTATCTAAGATACATAATGATAAAGATGAGAAGAATTGCCACACCAGCAGCAATAAGTCCAAGTGTAAGTGCTTCACGACCTAAGGTTGCAGAAATTACACTGTTTTCAACAAGAGTAAGTTTAACATTAAAAGTTCCGCTCATGATATTGAGTGCATATTCTTTTGCACTTTCATAGTCGCTAATGTTGTCACCAGAAATAAAGGTTGAACCGCCCTCAATTTTTTCTTTACATTGTAGTTGTCCCCAAGGGTTTCCACTAATTTCGCCAAGATAAACATAGATGAGTTTTTCATCATCATTAGTTTTGCTTGATGCAAGTTCGGTAAGAGTAGCAAAGCGTTTTGCCCCCTCAGTTGTAAAGCGAAGAGTTACCCCATATTTAGAGTTTTGTGTGTCGTAGTTTACAAATACATCGGTGACATCTTTACCTTCAATATAAGGAGTTGGAGTGTTTGTCCCGTCTGCTTTTTCAAGCGTCATATAAAGTGTTTGTGGATTTTCAAGGAAAGAGAAAATGTCATCGCTCTCATTTGCGTCTGGCACTTCAATGCGAATTCTGCTTGAACCTTGTTTATAAACAGAAGCCTCGCTATAACCTTCGCTATACAAAACATCTTGCAAGCGAGTAATGGTTGCGTCAATAGAATTTGCTAAATCCCCGTTTCCAGTTGTAGAACAATCATAAACTACTGAAAGACCACCTGAAAGGTCAAGTCCAAGTGAAATAGAATTAATAAATCCATTATATCTATCAGTCGTACCTGGAATTAAGAAATTTGCAAATGACAAAACGAGGCCAATAATGGCGATGATAGTTGAAATTGTAAATCGGGCAATAGCACGTTTTTTAGTCATTTAACAGTCCCCTTTAATGTCCTTTAAAGAAAAATGTGATCGAGTGACCGCCTAATGCGGACATATCTACTTGTCTATTATAAAGAAATTAAGGGCAACTGTCAAATGTTTTTTTATTTTAGTTGGAACTTTTTTTGATATTAACGCAAATTATACCGCAAATTGCGCCTGTAATGCCTCCAAAAATGAAGTCATTTAAAAGTGTTTTATCAAAACTGAAATTTCCATCCAAAATAGAAAAGGTTAGAAAAGCGATAACAGTAAAAATGAGTCCAATTAAAAGACCGCTTACAAGCCCCATTTCTTTTTGTTTTTTGAGGCCGATAAAGACTCCTACAAGAATGCTTGCTCCCTTTATAACCTGATTGACAGGTCTTATAATGCTATCACTTAAACTTGTGAACTTTAAAAGGAAGGCGAAAATAAGAATTCCCACAAGGCAGACGCAAAGCGCCGATAAACTCCCCTTGAGTAAGCTTTTTAAAAGCGTATGCTTAGGCGTAATATCTCCTGCTGGAATGCTTTTGGCTCTCTTTTTCATGATTGACTCCTTTCACTGATTTTATACTGTAATCTATGAAAAGAAATCTGGTTTCATGACAAAAAACAAAGAACGCTTGGCGTTCTCTGTCTTTTTAGTTTTAAAATAAAAGTTAATAGCTAATAAAGTGCCGACGCCGCAAAAAAGCGAATTAGTTATCGCTCTTTTTAGTTTTTGTTTTCTTAGGTTTTTTGCCGCTGATTTGCTCTTCAATTGAAGCTACTGTGTCATCAGATTCAGTTTTAGTTTCAACTGGCGTAGCTGCCTGCTCAGTTTTAACTTCTTTAACTTCCTCTTTTGGCGCTTCAACTGCCTTAACCTCGCTAGCTTTATCTTGTGGGGCTACCTTAGGTTCTTTTGAGAACACTTGATAGATAGCGTAAGCGTCTACGGTAATATAGCCCTTGTTTTTGCCAGAGCCAGTTTCGATTGTAACAACCTTTTTATCCTCAGCCATTTCAAGATCGACAATAGTGCCATAAACGCCACTGGTTGTAAGAACCTTGTCCCCGCGTTTGAGTGAGTTTGCCTGCTCCTGCATTTTTTGATTTTCTTTCTTATTGCGTGAGTGTGCCAAAATAGGATAAACGATGATAAGCAAAACAATAAAGCCGATTAAAATCCATTGCGTAACATCCATTTGCACCGCAGCAAGTTGAGATAAGTACATATTTAATTCCTCCTTATTTTTTCATGCCAAACACGAAAAAGTAGAATATGAAAACAAAGGCGACTGCTACCATAATTCCATCAAATGTCATGTTTCCTCCATTGTAGCAAATAAATTAAAGTTTTCAAAGCGAAATTAACTAGATTTTTTTAGTTTTTATTTCATCTAAAAGTCTTTCGACAAATTTATCAAAATTAATTCCACTTTGATTTTCATAACCGCGTCCGCGGATAGAAATGGTCTTGTTATTTTCCTCCTCATCACCAACAATGATAAGATAAGGAATTTTCATTGAAAGTGCCTCTCTGATTTTGTAACCCACCTTTTCATTTCTAAGGTCGCCTTCTGCGCGAATGCCTTTTTCTTTAAGTGAGTCAACAAGACTTTGAGCGTAAGAGTTATTGCGGTCAGTTAGGCTAAGCACCTTAACCTGCACAGGCGAAAGCCAAAGTGGGAACGCGCCCGCAAAATGCTCTATAAGAATACCGATAAAGCGGTCGATAGAACCATAGATAACGCGGTGAATCATAATAGGTCTATGTTTTTCCCCGTCCTCACCTGTATATTCAAGTTCAAAACGCTGAGGAAGTTGGAAGTCAAGCTGAATTGTTCCGCATTGCCAAGTTCTGCCAAGAGCGTCTTTGAGGTGGAAGTCAATCTTTGGTCCATAGAAAGCTCCGTCCCCTTCATTGATGATATAATCACGACCAAGTTCGTCAAGAGCCTCTACTAGTGCTGCTGTTGCAGTTTCCCAATCTTCGTCGCTACCCATACTGTTTTCAGGTCGAGTTGAAAGTTCGATTTCATAAGGGAAATTGAAAAGTTTGTATACGCTGTCTATAAGTGCAACCACACCTTTGATTTCATCCTTAATTTGACTAGGTGTCATAAAGATATGTGCATCGTCTTGAGTAAAGCAGCGCACACGCATAAGTCCACCAAGCTCCCCTGACTTTTCGTGACGGTGAACAAGCCCAAGCTCTCCAAGTCTAAGCGGAAGATCTCTGTATGAGCGTGGTGAAGATTTATATACAAGTACTCCGCCCGGACAGTTCATAGGTTTAATTGCAAAGTCTTCTTCGTCAATTTTTGTTGTGTACATATTGTCTTTGTAGTGATCCCAGTGTCCTGAGGTTTCCCAAAGATGACGAGATAGCATGATTGGAGTTGAAACCTCACTATATCCAGCCTTCTCATGAATTTGATGCCAAAAATCAATAAGTTGATTTTTAACTATCATACCATTTGGAAGGTAGAAAGGAAAACCAGGTCCTTCTGGTGAAATCATGAAAAGACCAAGCTCTTTGCCAAGCTTGCGGTTATCACGCTTTTTAGCTTCTTCAAGCATGTTCATATAGTCAGCAAGGTCTTTCTTAGTTTTAAAAGCGTAAACATAAACGCGTTGAAGCATTTTGTTCTTTTCGCTGCCTCTCCAATATGCACCATTTACGCTGTGAATTTTGTAGCCATAAGCTTGAAGCTTGTTTGTACTTTCAATGTGTGGGCCTCGACAAAGGTCGAAAAAGTCATCACCAGTATAATATAAACTTACTTCTTCCCCTGCTGGAAGTTCATTGATGATTTCAGTTTTATATTCATTGCCAGCAAAAAGTTTTAAAGCTTCTTCTTTGGAAATTACTTTGCGAGTAAACTTTTCACCTTTACTAATAATCTCTTTCATCTTCTTTTCGATAGCGGCGTACTCATCTGGCGTAATTGAGTGGTCAAGGTCTATATCATAATAAAAGCCGTCCTCAATCGCAGGGCCAATTGTGAGCTTTGTATTTGGATAAAGCTCCATAAGTGCTTTAGCTAGCACATGTGCAAGTGAATGTCTTGCCATCTCAAGTTCACTATCTTGAAATTTTTCGATTTTCATAAATTACCTCCTAAAAAACAAAAAATCCTTAAGAAAATCTTAAGGACGATTTTTTAAACCGCGGTTCCACCTTAATTGCGACCATAAGTCGCCTCTCATATAGTCGATAACATATCATGGCAATTAAGTGGTTTCGCTTTTTACTTCGGCTTAGGTTTTTCAGCATCCAACCCTTCTCTGTACGCTTCCATAACGCTACTTGTCTTACTGCTAATGCAATCTTGGTTTTATAGTAGCACCATAAAAATAAATTGTCAATTATTTTTTCATCTTTTTTTCATTTGAGTGCAAGATGATGAGGTTTTAACTATTATTCTTTGGTCAAAAATTTGTTCAAGCAGGTTTGTAGCCTTGTTCATAGCATTGCAATATAAATGTATTTTTTGAGGTGAAAGGTCTATAATCGAACTTACAAGAGCCTCTTCATTTAATAGTTTCCCCTCGCCTTCTCCGTCAAGGCAGATTTTGTAGCCATTGTCCTCTTCAAATACACTCACCTCTCTTTCGCAAATATCAAGGTTGTCAACCAAAAATTTGAGAAGGTCAATAAAACTCTCACTACTTATAAGATAGTCCCTATTTTCATTTGCGAGAGAAACAAGTTCCTTCCATTTTGATTTAAGTGAACCTAGGCGAAACTGGTAGAATGAGTCCAAATACAAATCTTTATCAAAAGTTAAATTCTTTTGAATGATGTAATAGTCTGTTTCACGGTCAAAGTTGAGTAGCGCTTTTTTAAATGCCACAAGCCCAATTTTTTCGTGAGTAGGCAAGTTTAAGTGCTTATCAAGATAGGATGATTTATAAAAGGTACAAATTATTTCGGTTATAAGCCTTGTAAGTATATTTTCCATTCTCTCACGCTTAATCATAGGTACAGCAATAAGAACACAATTGTTTCCATTTTGGATATGGGAGGTCACTACACCGCCCTCGACGCTGGCTGTATTTTTAAGAGAAGTAGTAAGAAAATTTGCCAGATCGCCGTCAGTTAAATTTAAAGAAAACTCCCACATAAAAACCCCTTTCAAATGCTATTCTATGCAACCAAATAAAAAATACTCAAAATTTCAAATGATTTTTGAGTAAATAATTTGACAAAAATTATAAAATAATTGATAATACTACTATAAAGAGTTGCTAAAACTAAAAAAGGAGAGCGCGTGAAAAGAAAATCAATGCTATTTGGTTTATTAATTATTCCAATGATTCTTCTTTGTGGCTGCCAAGACACAAAGTATTTTTCGGTAACTACTTCCGCTTCAAGCGAACTTGGAATAGGTACTGGCGGCTCAAAAACCGAATTGGCAGAAGGGACTTCTGTCACCCTGCAAGCAATTGCCCACTCTCAAAATAATCCATTTTTATGCTGGATTAAAAATGACGGAGAGGTGTTTTCAAAAGACGCTCAAAAAACAATTACAGTAAATAGTCAAACGCAAGGACACTACAGCGCGCTATTCCAAGATACAAATAAAGCAATGCCTTATGCGACGTTATCACAAATTGCATACACTAGTTCTAGCGCTGAATCAATAGAATATACTTTGGAGCTTGCTCCCCTTACAAACATAGATGAAATGCGACTTTTGTCTAGTGGGCAAAGTTCGCAAATGGAATTTTCAACTTTTACAGGAAGCGTATTTAAGACAATTTACCGCGCTAAAAATATCGCCTATTCGGTTAAACTAAGTTTTTCTGTTGAAGGTTCTGATGGAAATTTAACAAATTATCCGGCTCAGTACTTTGAAATTTCAAATGACGATTTTAACACGGAAGGAATTAAAGAAGTTGAATTGCAGTTTGAAGATAAACCGCTTACCCTCACCTTCTCAAAGCTTACAGCCGAGCTTTTGCAAGAAATATAAAAACAAAGGAAAGAGCATTCTCTTTCCTTTATTTCTGACTGAAAACTATTTGCAAGATTTTGTTTTCTCGCATCTTGAACTTGATTTAGCTTCTTCGCTAGCTTCTACGTTCATCTTGCGGGAATTTTTCTTTTCCTTGCGCTTTGCATCTTTTCTGCCAAACATAGTTTTCACCTCCTGTTTTCAAGGTCATTGCCTTGTAATAATAGGATGCTCAAAAAATGAAAAAATATACTATTTTTTATCTTCTTTTATAATAAAAAAAGACGGCATAGCCGCCCTTCTTTTTATTACTTTGTTGTTTTCTTACCAGCAGGTTTTCCTGCGGTTTTAGTTGCAGTTTTCTTTGGAGCTTGTTTGGTAGTTTTCTTAGCAGGAGCTTTCTTGTTAGCCTCTTCAAGAAGGTCGTAGTACTTATCAAATACTGCGATTGCAACTTCTTCATTCTCTTCAACTCTAAGCACTGTGTTGCCGTTTTTATCCTGTTCGCAAAGGAACACGATTGCTTCGTCATCAGCAATGCCATCAAGCTTATCAAGTGGTTTAAGAACTACATAAAGTTTTCTTTCACTTTCCATATCGTAAGGAATAACAGCAACCTGCTCAAAAGTAAGTTGTTTGCCCTTTTCGTCCATAAGAACGATTGGATCTCTATTATTTGCATCAAGAAGTACATCCAAAAGATCTACTGGAGCAACTTCTTTCTTTTCCTGTTTAACTGCTTTTTCTTTCTTTTCCATAAAAATTAATCCCCTTTTCTATTATTCATAAAAGTTTGCAAAATTATTTGCGCAGCAATTTTGTCGATGATTTCCTTTCGCTTTTCCCTTCGAACCCTATTTTCAATCAAAAATTCTTCTGCTTCGGCCGAGGTTAAGCGTTCATCAATGTAGTGAACTTTGACGCCCGAAAGAGCGGCAAGCTTTTCTCCTATCTGACGATGAAGCACTGCACGCTCACCTTCACTGCCATCCATGTTGAGAGGAAGCCCCATTGCCACCTCATCCACATTGTAGTCTTTTATCAGTTTACACAGATGCGCCAAGGCGTCATCAATGCCGTTATTTTTGTAAACTTCAAAAGGACTGCAAATAATGTTTAGCGGGTCAGTCATTGCAATACCAATTCTTGCGTCACCATAGTCTACGCCCATCTTTCTTCGTTGCTGCATTATTTCACCACTTTCATTATAGGCTAAAACGCAAAATAAAGTCAAACGAAATTTGCAAATATTTACTTGCAATCATATAAATTCTTGCCAAAACTTACACTTGCAATAAGCGGAACTTTAAGTTTTACCACATTTTCCATTTCTTTTCGAAGGATTTGAGCCACCTTTTCCTCTTCGCCGGGGTAAGTGTCTATAATAAGCTCGTCATGAATTTGAAGAATGAGTTGACTTTTGAACGGTTTAAGTGCGTTGAACACATTAATCATTGCAAGTTTGATTATATCACTTGCCGTGCCTTGCAGCGGCATATTCATAGCCACCCGCTCACCAAAAGTGCGGGTAAGATATTTGGAAGAATTTATTTCAGGTATGCGGCGAAGTCGTCCAAACTTAGTCCTAATATAACCTTTATCCCTTGCCTCTTTTACGCTATTTTCCATGAAAGTCTTTACAAGTGGGTAACGATTAAAATAATTATCTATATATTCCTTAGCTTTCGCGCGAGAGGATTTTATATTTTGGGAAAGACCATAATCGCTAATTCCATATATAATACCAAAGTTGACCGCTTTAGCCTCTCTTCGTTCATTTTGGGTAACATCTTCTTCTCGCTTGCCAAAGATTTGGCTGGCTGTTATGCGGTGGATGTCCTTCCCCTGATTGTAGGCATCAATCAGATGCCCTTCCCCTGACATGTCCGCCATAAGACGAAGTTCAATTTGGTTGTAGTCGGCTGAGTATAAGCCGCCGCCATTAAATTTAGAAATAAATATTTTGCGAAGTTCCCTTCCTTCCTCGTCGCGAGTTGGGATTGTTTGAAGGTTAGGCTCGCTGGAAGAAAGTCTGCCTGTGCTTGTCAGTGACTGATTAAAGGTAGTATGGATTATACTGTCGCCCCCGCTGCATAACTTTTTATATACATCAATATAGGTGTTTTTAAGTTTTGCAAGCTTTCGGTGCTTTAAAATATCGTCTACAATAGGAATGTGTCTAAGTTCATCAAGAACAGCCACGCGTGTAGAGTTTTTCTTGTTGTTCCAAGCCTCAATGCCTAGCTTTTCAAATAAGATATGTGCAACCTGCTTTGGTGAGTTAATGTTAAATTCTTCTCCTGCCTGCTCATATATTTTTCTTGAAAGCTGGTCAAGCCGTTGAATGTAATCTTGGTCAAGTTCATCAAGAAGCTGGCTATTGAGTTTAAAGCCGCTATCTTCCATTTCTTTGAGGATTTTCACAAGCGGAAGTTCAATATTAAAATAAACCTCTTCTAGTCCCTCTCTTTTAAAAGTTTCCAGCGCCGAAGCATATTCGTCAAAGAAGCTGTTTGCTTCTTGACTGGTTTCAGTGACTTTAAGGCCAGCGTTTATAACGTATCTTGATAGAGAAAGGTCAAAGTAGTTTTCAAGGGTTACTCCAAACTTGTCAAGAATGTGCATGTCCTCTTTTGCAGAAGGAGTTAGTTTTAATATGTCCGAATTTTCAAATATAGGTTTTAGTGCTTTTATTACCTGCGCGATTGAAAGTGAAGAGCCAAACATATCATAGTTGCCATTCAAAAAGTAAACTTTATTTTTTGAAGTGGCAAAGGTCATTTTTTTAAGATCGTAGGCAAAGCTTTTGCAGTTTGAGGTTAAAATTTCATTTAAGCCTTTTTCGTTTAATTCCTCCCTTGTTGCCGCAGGAATATTTGCAACGGGAGAGATGGAATAAAATTTTTCATTTCGAGTGAGTGAAGTAAAATCATAGCTTTTAAAAAACTCTAATGCATCAGCCGAAAATGGAAAGCAGAGCGCGCAATCATCAAAATTGAACTCAAAATCGCAATCAGTCTTTATAGTAGCAAGAGTTTTTGACATGTAGGCGTCAGCCTTGCCGTCAAGAAGTTTCTCTTTTAGCTTGCCAGTTATAAGATCAATATTTTTATAAATGCCGTCTATGCTTTGGTATTTATCAAGTAGGTCATGTGCAGTCTTTTCCCCGACGCCTTTTACGCCCGGAATATTATCGCTGCTGTCCCCCATAAGTCCTTTAACTTCGATTATCTGCCATGGGGCAAGATTATAAAGCTCTTTCAGTCTTACAGCGTCAACTTTATCAACTTCGGTCACACCCTTTTTGGTAAGCCAAACTGTTGTCGTTCTGTCAATAAGTTGAAGTAGGTCGCGATCCCCCGATAAAATAAATTTTTCACAGGGGCAATTATTACATATAGTTCCAATAATATCATCTGCTTCAATATTGTTAAACTCAAAGGTTTTAATTTTAAGTGCGTTAAGCATCTCTTTAATTACTGGGAATTGACTTATGAGTTCTGGCGGCGTGGGTTTTCTTTGTCCCTTATAATCGGCATAGATTTCGTTTCTAAAAGTTTTTCGCGCATGGTCGAACGCCACAGCCACATGAGTTGGCTTTTGCTCGGTAATCACCTTTATAAGAATATTTGCAAAACCAAAAACAGCGCCCGATGGCTTACCTTCATGATTGGACAAAAAAGGTAGCGCATAGAACGCTCTGTTTGCAATACTGTTTCCGTCTACAATTAAAAGTTTCAATTAACCACCTATTCCAAAAAGACCTTGAAGTAGTCCCGGCGCAGCGCAAGAGACAACATAGAATATAGCTGCCAAAATTAAGAGAATGAAAAACACAACTTTGATAGGATTGCCGAAAAAGTTAACCCCTGCAAAAAGCAAAATTAGTGCAATGCCGCCGTAGGTTGCAATACCGGCAAGTATTGTTCCAATAGTCCCCCATGATGCTACCAGTTCAGCGCCGCAAATTTGAAGGGTACTAAGAGCAGCGATATAAACGATAGCACAAATTGACAGAATAAAATAAATAACAGTTTTCACACCTTCCTCCTATGATTTTTTTTCAGTATATCATATAAATAATAAAAATGCAAACAGTCGCTGCACTTTTATTTGGTATTTTTACTCCTCAGTTTTCGCTATCTTTTCAGCTTTTTCTTGCTTCTTTGCAAGACGTTTCATAGCTTTTTCTTTGTTTTTAAGAGGTTTGATTTTCTTTGGCTTTTTCTCTTTCTTAGGTTTTGTAGTTTTGGTTTTCTTAGCTTTTTTAGCCTTAGTCTTTTTAACCTTTTTAGCTTTGGTTAGTTTCTTAGGTATACTTCCATCATCAGGCATACTTTCTTTAAGAAGCTCTGGATTTTTAAGGTATTCTTCAAAAAGTTTAAGTGATTTGCTCATGTAAAGTCCATCAGCAATGCGTTCATCAAGACTGAATCCCATCGTAAGAGTCTTTTGTACTACCACCTCTTTTTCTAGATTTACAACAGGCTCTAATTTTTCTTTACCAATAGAGATAAATACGCTAGTAGTACCGAAATTGTAAAGGTGATGATAGATTGCTCCAAGTTTTATCGATTTTAAGTTGGTAATAAAGCAGCTAGTGTGAAATGGGCTAGCTTTAACAAGTCCCTTAGTCAGCATTCCGTGTCTATCCATAAATCTAACGCATGCCATAGCAAAGCGAAAAATCCAAGCAGGAAACTTTGTAAGCCCCTTTATTGCCTTACTTGTATCGCTTGTATTTGCAGCGCTCTTCATATTTTTTTCAATGTCGCCATCTACGATATTTTTGACATCATAAATGTTTTCCCTTCCGGTAAAAAGGAATTTAAGTGTCATAGCCTCACCAGTATCGGTGCGCAGATCCTTTTTGACATCCATTGAAAGATAGATGCCATTTCTCTGATATGGTACGCCCTGAGATCGGAAGAGCGTCGTGTAGGGAAAGAGTGTAGATCTCGGTGGTCG
>CAJULT010000016.1 GCA_910587225.1 uncultured Christensenellaceae bacterium | reverse complement strand
AAAGTTTTTCCACTCCCCGCTTTGACATATTTTTCGCGAGCTGGATAAGTTTTAAAAATTATAAGTTCATCCGCCCCCTTAAAGCATGATAAAAAGTCATCGAAAAATTTTACAGTTCTACTATAAGTATGCGGCTGAAAAATTACAATCAATTTCCCTTTGCAAAATTTTTTCACGCTGGCTATCGAACATTTAATTTCGGTTGGATGATGTGCATAGTCAAAAATCAAACTGCTGCCATTATAAAACTTGTGCTTTTCAAAGCGCCGTCCCACCCCTTTGAAAGTGCTAAGCGCAGCAGCTATTTTTTTCTTATCAATACCATAATATGTGGCCGCTGAAATAGCTGATAAAATATTACCGGCGTTATGCTCGCCATGCAAAGGGCATTTCACTTTCATATAAAGTTGCCCATTATGAAGACATTCAAAACTTAGCCCCCCGCTATTCTCTTGGTAGTTTTTATAGCTCCAATCCTTTCCCAGCCGCTGTCCCTCTTTATGAAATAGTTTCTGCTCAAATAATGCGTTTTGAGCAATAAAATGTTCACTTTGCTCACTAAACTTAATAAAGGACTTTTTAACATTCTCAAAAGTCTTAAAATAGTCAAGGTGTTCAGGTTCAATATTCAAAATAACAGCAAAGCTTGGATTTAGTGATAAAAAGTTGTCTTTATATTCACAAGCCTCAGTAATAAAGTAATCATTTACGCCATTAATAAGACTACTTTTTTGCCCTTGAATTACCCCGCCTATATGGACAGTTGGATTTAGTCCCGCGCTTATAAAAATATGTGCAATAAGAGCGGTTGTAGTAGTCTTGCCATGCGCACCGCTGACAGCTATCACATTTTTATACTCTTGTGATACTTGTCCTAAAAGCTGACCGCGCGATAATATTTTTTTGCCTAACTTTTGAGCATACAAAAGCTGCTGATCCTCTTGCGAAATTGCCGAACTTACTACGATAACCTCCGCTCTTTCAATCGCTTTTAAGTTTGGTTTATAAAAAATATCAATGCCAAGCGAAGCGAGATATTTTGTCTGCCCGCTTTTTTTGCAGTCGCTCCCACCGACTTTCAGCCCTTTTCTATAAAGAAGTTCACAAAGCGCTGACATACTTATTCCGCCAACGCCGATAAAGAAATAATCGTAATTTGTCATGTATATTTATATGACAAAAACACTTAAATCGTTAAGTTTTTGTTTTACACAAACAAACCAAGAAGTATTGGCAAAATGCAAAGTGAAAATACAGAATAAAACGCTTGTTGATATTTCTTATAGGTGCAGCGTCCAATTTTGATTTCATAAGGAGGAAAACCTGAAACATAAAGCATGATCGAAACAAAAAAACACAGTCCTAAAAACACCGAAGAAAGAACAGTTGAAAGCATATTATTATTAATGTAGTTACTTAAAAAACCATAACCCACAGTAAATCCAACAACCAAAATCATCAGATAAAAAATAGTGATTATACAGTCAGCTGTCGTTACCATTTTTAGTCTTTTTAATTTTTTTAAGTCAGAAAACCATCCGTCTATTTTGGTGAAGAAGTATTGATAAAGTACATCATCCTCATCACCCTCAAACATAACTTCGCAGCATTTCTCCCCGTACACAAGCTTGCAAAACTTGGATTCGATTTTTATCGAGTCTACCGATTTACTGCTGAAATAATCTTCTTTAAAAGGATTAGCTTCTTTTGTTTCATGATTGTAAAAATATGTATATTTTGGCCCAGCTTGCAGCAAAACTTCGCAGGTGTAAGGCTGCTTTTTATCTTCAAAAATCTGACAAAATCTTATAATATCCTTGTTTGAAATTTGCCTGTTCCATAAAGAATATTTTTCATTTTTTATCATAAATTTCTCCAATTTTCTCTTAATATTCTACATATTAACACAAAAAACTTACAACTGTCAATTAATTAAGCTCCTCTATAACCATTTAAAAAAACTTTGATTTTATATAAAATTTATTTGGTTGAGTAGTTAAACTTTGTTATAATAAATTAAGGAGATACTACTTATGAAATATGTTTTTGCAGCAGATGCTTCGGTTGATGTACCAAAAGAATTTTTGGATAAATATGATATTCATATAATTCCGATCGAACTTCGCTTTGGCGATGAACTCTTCCCTGAGGGCTTGCCAAATGATGAGTTTTATAATCGGGTAACCACTAGCCCTGTTATGCCTAAAACTTCAATGCCAAACTCCTACAAGTTTGAACAATTTTATAAGGACTATTTAAATAAGGAAGATGTGTTTGTAATCACCCTACTTATTTCAATGGATATGAGTCCTACAAAACTGCAAGCACAAATGGCTGCCGAAAACCTAGGCATGAAAAATGTATTTATTGATACTACAAATGTAACAACAGTAGCGCAAGGTGCTATCATCTGCGAGCTGTGCAAATTCATTGACAAAAACCCAAAAGCTCAGCCGGAAGAAGTCATTAGCGAGTTCTATCGTCTTCGTGATAAAGTACGCCTATATGCAATCTTTAGCGACCTTAAATATTTGAAAGCTAGCGGCAGACTTTCAGCAGCTAGTGCAGTAGTCGGAAGTATGCTAAAAGTTAAACCTATTGTCAGCATCGTTGAAGGTAAGGTAACAAATGTCGCAAAAGTTGTAGGCACTCCAAAAGCAGAACAGTTTGTAAATGAAAAAGTTGCATTGCGTGACCGCAGTTATCCTTTATATGCAATTCACTCACGCAACCTACCTGCCCTTACAAGTATGGTGGAAAAATTCGGTTATGAAAAAGAAAGCCAAATTATTTATGATGAACTTACTTATGTCATGGCAACTCATGTTGGGCCGGGAGTATATGGATTTGTATATTTCGCAGGCGACAACTAGGATTTTTACGCGGACACGCCATTAAAAAAACAGGCAATGCCTGTCTTTTTTATTTATTACATTTGTCAATGACAAAAACAGGCGACGCCTGTCACCTTTTTGGCAGATATCCACATGGTCTAAATCTTAACGCCTCCATTTCCACCCAAAAATGCATTCGTTTATCTTCTTCGCGGTAGCGAACTTTTATATCTCCCTCTAAATCAATAAAACTTCTAATTATTGGAGAAAGCTCCCCCTTTAAAACTTCACATATATGCTGCGGATCCATGTCGCGATTGCGTTGCAAAACAGATGCCAAACGATTTTCCATTATTTGATAGTTCATACTTATACCCTCTTTTTAATATTGCGTTTTAGATAACCAAACAATCCTCGATATTTATATGTGCAGTCAAAGATTTTCTTAGAGCCGTTATGAATATTCTCACACAAGAGTGTAAACGCCCTTGCACTTTCAACCGATTTCATATAGCCACCAACCGAACATGATGAGCTGATTGCATCATCCTCTGGAATAACCCCGAGTAGCGGAAGTCCGAGCGAGCGAACAATATTGTCAATATTCATAAGCTCTCCGCTTAAAAGCAGATCCCCTCTCATGCGGTTAATAACAAGCCCTTTACTTTGAATATCATATTCACCAAGCAGCGAGGCAACCTTGTCTGCATCCTTAATACTGCTTAGATGTGGGGTAACCACAATGATAGCCTCATTGGCAGAAAAAACAGCACGATGAAACCCCGCCTCAACGCCAGCTGGACAATCTATCAAGATATAGTCAAAACTAGAATCTAATAGGTCAATTACATTCTTAATATGTTCGCCTAGTATACGCGTTTGACCATAGGCGTGCGAGGATGGGAGAACGTACAAAGAAGATATGTTCTTATCTTGTACAAGAGCCTGTTTCGCTCGGCATTTTCCCATTATAATGTCACTTATGTCAAATATGACCTGATTTTCGACACCCATTACTACGTCAAGATTGTTAAGTCCGATGTCTACATCAACAAGTACCACACGAAAACCAAGTTTTGCAAGGTTTGCACCGAGATTGGCGCAAACAGTGGTTTTTCCAACCCCACCTTTACCACTTGTCAGAACAATTTTTCTTGCCATAAAATTAACTCCTACTGCAAGTTTAAAATTAATTAAAAAGTCTGTAAAGGTGATTAATATATAAATGTGTCAACTTTTGGTGCATTATAGATATAACTACTTTTGACAATAAAAAAAGAGCATTTACAATGCTCTTTTTAGAAGTTTTCAGTTATTTTCTTAATTAATTCTTCATCATCCAAAAGCTTTCCTGCGCCCAAAATTGATACATTTTCAGCATCCGCTGCAATTGTATAAGGGAAGCGGAAATTTTTCTTCAAAAATTGTGCAAAACCTGCAATTTGACTAAGCCCGCCAGCAAAAAGAACTCCGTTATTGATAATGTCGGTTGAAATTTCAGGAGGAAGAGAGGTAATTGTCACCTCAATTGCTTGCAATATTTCATGGAAGAAAGGTACTAAAATAGGATAAAGGTCGGAAGAAGTGATAATATATCCTCTTGGAATTTTGGTTTCAACATCCACGCCTGTAACTTCCATGTTAAGCGTATCATTGGCAAACAGGCTTCCCACCTCATTTTTAAGAGTTTGTGCCATTCCAAGTCCTATTACTATTCCATTGTTATAAGCTATACTTCGTGATATTGCGCTATCCATTGCCCTACCGCCAATGCCAAGCGTTGCACCCTTAATAATGCTGTTCATATTCACAACTGCGATATCTGTATTAGCTCCGCCCATGTTGACTACCATGGTTATTTTTGTGCTTGAAATATTTTTTCCAGCGCCAAGGCAGGTGCAAAGTACGGTTGGCACAAGCACAACTTCCTTAAATCCAATACTATGAAGAAGGTTCAAATATTGACGCTTATCGCCGTCGCTAAGCCCGCAGTTGATAAGCACCATAACATTTTCGCGGCGACGATACTCCACCTTCTTGAAAAAGTATTCAAGCAGCCTTTGGCAATATTCATAATTTTCAATTATACCATTTGAAACAGGGCTAAAAACTTCAACGTCCTCGTTAGTTTTTCCCATAAGGTTTTTAGCTTCATCTCCAAGTCCAATCACCTTATAGCCATCTACTGTAGGTTTAGCCGCAACTAATGTAGACTCACAAAGTGCAAGCCCGCAATCTTTAACATAAATTTTTGTGTACGCACCACCCATTTCTATCGCATACTTATATTTCACTTTAGTTCCTCCTTAAAGTCTTATCGTAACCCCTTGACTAAAACCAAGTTTGCTAGTAATCGTTACATTAACTGTTTCTCCGCTATTACATCCGAGTAGGAAATATATTAGGTCATTTCGAGTATTGATTTGCACCCGTGCTGACGGGTCATTTTTATCCACAGCAGTAATTGAGTATCCTTCACGGAAGCCAGCATTTGCCCCATAATTTTCAAGAATATATACTCCGTCACCATCAAATTTAAAGTCATCTGAATAGTCAAGTGCTTTGTAAAATTTTCCGTTGTAATAGTAACTAAGCGTACCATTGTAGCTTATAAGTCTATCTGTGATTTTGTTATCAACATACTTGTATGCTGCCACATTTGCTTCATTAGCGTCAAATCCAACAAAGCCAAGGCTGCTCATTTCATAGATTGTTTGGTTGCCCTGTCCCTCATTCGACAAAATGAGTTTATCAAGTACTAGCTGAGCAGAATATATTGGCACAAAGAAATTTATCGCCATTGTATTAGAAGCAGTATAGTTAAGCCCTAATGTAGCAAGCCCAACAAGGTAACCATTTTCATCAAACACTCCCCCGCCAGAATTACCATTTGTAATGTCGCAATTCATCATAACAATGTCTTCATAAATATTGCCAAGTACTTCCACCTTGTCAAAGTTTGAAGTTGAGAGGTATATATTAGGGTCGGTAACATATTTAGTAGAACCACCTTCGCTGTACATATAAAGCTCGTCAACCATACCTTCGGCAAGTTTAAAGTTATTATTTGAAACGTAACCTATTGAAAGTGTGCCTTTATAATCTATATCAAGCGGATTTCCAAGTACAAACACGTCATCATAGCAAAGCTTATCTTCCTCAGCGCAAGCATAAACCCTATCTTTCATGGTTATCCAGCCGATGTCTAGGTCATCATCACAATACAAAATTGCAACATCAAGAAAACTGTTTGACCACAAAACCCTAGCATCATGATAGCTGTCTTCATTGAAAAGTTGTATTTTTATCTGGCTTGTATAATTTGAATAAAGCGGACTTACTGCCTGTTCTACTACATGGTAGTTGGTTACAAAATAACTGCCTTTATTTGCCTGATAACCACCTTCTGTCTGATAACCTTTAGCAGCTATACAAACGCCGCTGCCAAGGCTTTGATTTGTATAAGCACGGGTGGGCGGAGTTGACTTAACAACCACACTCACGCATGCCTCGTTATAAAGTTTTGCGATTTTATTAGGCGTCATGCCCTCAGTCACCCTATCGGTGATGCAATAACTATCAGAATAAGTCTTAAAAAGATTATCCCAGTTGTTTATGAGGTAGTACGCACCAAAGGACACACTCAAAACTAGGACAAGGGTCATTATAATTGAAAAATAATTTTTTTTCATTATTCCCCCTAAATTATTTGCAGACTCTTCTTAAACACCCTCTTATAGTCAACAGCGACCTTCATTCCTTCCATAATTTCAAAGGATGCGTCACCTTCAACTACCGTTTTCATGATGATAGAATCGCCCAAAATATCACAAATGATATCTGTGATAATCGGCTTTTTAGATGCATTGAGAGCATCAGCAAGTTTTACAATAACGCCCATTTTTCGTACAGCGTCAAGGTCTTCTTCGGTAAGAATATCTTTATACTTTGTCCATTCAGCAAGTGAGAAATTGTCAAGGTCTTGACAAACGCAGGTAAATGCTGCAATAAGAAGCTCTCTATGTGAAGCACCTGCGATTCCACTATACAAGATTGCCTCAAAGCCATGTTTCATATAGTCGTCAATATTGATAATTTTTCCACTATCATACAGCATAGCTGCAATTCTAAGTGGTTTAACATAATATCTAGGAAGTTTATGCATAACTTTAAGTTGCTTAAACAAAATCAGTGCCATTGAATAAACATTTGCATTTATTGAATGATCGTTTTTGTGGAATGCAATATAAGATTCAAGCGAATTGTTTAAAAGGTCGTTAAATTTCTCCTGTGAAGGAAGTGCCACATTTGCATGCATGATACCATCGCGAACACTAGCAGTAGTGACAGTAACCTCTTTTGCGCCAAGCACATTGTAAAATGCTTTTATAATTGCAAGTTCATTTGCAATGCAAGCCGCCTCAGCCTCTTCAATGCCTTTAATTTTCTTTAATCTATCAAGTTCTACGCCTTTGATGAAGTCACAGGTCTTATCCATAACTTCTTTGCTTACAACATAGTTGTTGTCTAAATCGAGTGGGTAACGCGCAATCTTCTTTGCAATGTGACCAAAGGAAATGAATGCCTTACCAGAACCAACAAATGCAGCCTCTTCCTCAATAGAAGAAACTAAGTCAATCCCCTCAATATGCTTGGTTGCAATTTCGCAAAGTTGGTCAATCGAGTAAGAAGCGTCATCTTCGCTTACCTTGCATGCCCCAACAGGAATTGTATAGCTTGCAAGTATTGTGCGGCGATTATATTTTACAAAGTTGGTTGAATAAGCACCAATATTTATTAAATAACCTTTTGAGTAGTCGACAGAAGCAACGGTGGAATCATAGACATACTTAATCACATCGTCATCGCTAAGGATTTCCATGCTAATGCCAGTATTATTGTAAATTTCATCAATAAAACCATGGTAGTTTCTTGCCTTGCACAAGATGTTGGATGCTACCGCAAAAATCTTTTCCACTTTATATATTTCAATCATTCTGCGATAAATTTTAAGCACTTCTACAAGGTCTTGTTTAGTTTTCGGACGCAAAAGCTCTTCCTGACAAATTTCTTCGCCAAGTTTGAAAGGTTGACTTCTCTCTTCAAGTAGCCTATATTTTCCGTTTATAGACTGAAAAAGCGAAAGTTTAAGCTCTCTCTCATTCAGTTCAATTAAAGCATAATTAACCACGATTCACCTCATCCAAAGAAATAGCAGCCACAGGGCAGCTTGCCTCACATGCACCGCAGTGAATGCATTTTGTCCTATCAATTCTTGCTTTGCCATCCTCATCCCAAGAGATAGCTCCAACTGGGCAAATTGCAATACAAGTGCCACAGCTTATACATTTGTTCTTGTCAACCATATAGTCCTCCGTTGGGACTATTTTAGCACAAAATATTGATAAAGTAAACTATTTTTTGAATACTTTAACAAGTTCTATTACGCTGAGTATACATAAAAAGCCGCCAAACGCAATTCTAAGCGCTTTGGAAGGTAAAATTGACGCCACAAGCGCGCCGATAGCCGAAAATATAACCCCTACCAAAATAATAATCCAAATGCTTTTGCCTTTTATGTAACCGTTTTTATAGTGTATGACAAGAGCGATAAGTGACATAACCAAAAAGGAAAGTAGATTTATTCCCTGGCTTAACTTTTGGTCAAGCCCTAAAAATATGGTCAGTAAAGGTATGAGCAGCGTTCCGCCGCCCATGCCAAGCCCTCCGAAAATTCCGGCAATAAAGCCAAATAAAACAAACAAAAAAATGGTCATATTATAAGCCTAATCCCGCCCGCAAACATGACTAGCGCAAAGATAACTCTCACCGCTTTGGGTGGAAGAAATTTTAAAGCGTAACTTCCTATCACGCCTCCTAAAACCACACCTATGGTGGTATATAGAAGTGGAAAGGATTCTATGTATCCGTTGTAGACATAAATTGCCCCGCTTATAAGGCTTAGCGGGAAGATTACTGCGATTGCTGTCGCGTGGGAACTTTTGCTATCCAGCCCCAGCACTTTTTGAAGTATTGGCACGCAAACCATGCCGCCTCCGCCGCCAAAAAAGCCGTTAAGTATACCTATAACAGCGCCGCTAATAACCAAAAATAAATTTTTAAATTTGTTAGGCTTTGAAGTGGAAAAACGGCTGCTCTTCCCTACCATAACACCTCGCTTAATAGGGCTAGAACTTTTGATTATCTTCTTAGCGCTTTCGCTATATGTAAAATATTTATGTTTCATAGTATTATTATAAATAAATATGCAAAAAATATTTGATTATTGGGAAAAAATGTATTATACTTAAAAATGAAATTTTATTAAAAAGGTGAACTATGCAGAAAGCAATTAAAAACAAGATCAAAACAATAGGACTTTGCCTTGCTTTGCCATGCGCTTTTATGGGTACTATGCTTATCACCCCAGTTGCGCCAGCATCAGCTACTATTGAAAAGAATTATCTTACTGACTACTCTGAAGATAAGAAAGTTTCAAATGGTTCTTTTAATGAAGGTTATAGCGGAGAATATTCAAACGCAACTTCATTTACTGGTTGGGAAATGACAAAAGATTCACGCGGACAAGCAAACGGCATGCTTATTGACGCCGGTGCTAATTTTTCTAACTACAAAAATATCTACTATTTGAAAAATCAACCTGCTTCCCGCGGTCGAGATAGCAAGATGTTAATGATTAACTCTCGTACCAGTCTTAACGAAAAACCAAATGAAGCAAGAAAGGGTTATAAATCAAACGAGATTACCCTCGACGCAAACTCTTACTATAAATTCTCGGTAGACGCTATGGTTTCTTTGGACGGCGAAACTGATGTTTACTCAGCTTACGCCTCTATCTACCTAGATGGTCTTCGCGATAAAGATAATAAGCCAGTTTTATGCCAATATCAAGACATCACAAACAGAACATGGCAAACCTATTATTTCTATATCGCAACTGGCAGCAAGCCTCAAACTGTAAACTTACAACTCTATTTAGGTGGCTCAACCACTTCAACTGGCGTTGCATTCTTTGATGAAGTTATACTTGAAAAGTTTGCGCCTGTCACCTTCTACCATAATGCAGTAAGTGCAAACTATGAATATGTGGACACCTTTGCAAGTAAAGACAACTCTCAAACAAAATTCATTGTAGACGCTCTTCGCGGCGATGAAACTATTGTTGACACATCTGCATATAACTTTGACTTTGAAACAGTAGAGGGCTCAAACACACTTGGCTCTACTTGGAAAGCTGAAACCTCTTCCGCTCATGCTCTTATTTTGCCTGTATATAGATCAGCTTCTAAACCAGAAGTACTTGGCAAGTATGAACTTGTTGGAAGTGACCTCACCTTCAAACATGATGCAAAAGAGGAAAACCAAAATGCTCTTTATATGTTTACAGACGGCAAGGGAAAGGCAAGTGTAACATCACAAACTCCAATTACAATCAAAGCGCATGAGATATATAAACTATCAGTAAATGTGAAAGTATCATCTCTTGCAGCTGGAACTTTCTCTCTTGTAATTAAAGAAAACAATTACATTTTTGATAATTATGACTTGTCTTCATCACGCTATGAACTTCAAACTCTAACAAAGGACGCATCCTCCTCTAATTCTAGTGACAATTTCAAAAATGGTTATACCACTCTTGAATATTACCTTAAAGGTCACGAGGTATATGACACCCAAGTTACAGTTGGATTTACTCTTGATGGTGACAATGGCGCGGAAGGATGCGTAGTTGTAGACAATGTAGCACTTCAACATGTAGACTACTCTACTTACAACGATAAGAGCGATAAACATGCTTTCAAAGTTGCTAAGGAAGATCCTGAGTTTGAAAACGGAATGTTAGATGTGACAGAAAATGAAGATGCACTTCTCACCTACCCTCTCAAAGCAAGCGGCTTTGAAAAGACAGTCGCTGACGAAAAGGTTTCTTCAAGCGGAGTTATTTATCTTCGCAATAACGCAACCTATCAAGATATGTACGCAGGTTATGAATGGAAAAAGGACGGCTATCCGGGAAACCCTAAGGGCTACGACGTTCCAAACAATCTATACATGATGTACAACAGAACACCTAGCTACCAAAGCGTAAAAGCACCTATGCAGGAACTGGCAAAAGGCGGCTACTACAAACTTTCATTTGATATTAAGACTAGCGCCGCTACCGCAGCAATTGAAATTACAGACGCGGCAGGCTTGCAGCTTTACTATCAAGACGCAATTGACACAAACTGGACAAACATGACTATTGCATTCCGCACAACAGAAAGCGCGGCTAACATTACTCCGGTTATTCATTTGGGCGAAAAAGACGCCCCACAAAGCGGATTTGTATACTTTGATAATTTCACCTTTGAAACTATTGATGAAACCGCTTATACCAATTATGCAAATAAAGTTGACCTTGATGATTATTTATTAAAACTTGGTGATGACGCATACAAGTTTACAACCACTCCAAAGGCAGGTTCTTTTGAAGGCGAAGCTGCTAAGGGCGGCGTGGTAGACGGCAAGAATAACAATATCGGCGTTACTCACAATAGCTCATCTATCATCTACATTGCAGCAGCAACAGAAAGCACTTCAACTTTTGAATCTGTTTACGACTTCTCACTCGAAGACGGAAAGTATTATAAACTCACCTTCTCACTTCAAACCGACTTCGCAATCGACGAACCTAACAAGACCAAAGAGCACGATTGTAAGTATGGCGTAAGCGTGGGACTTAACGGATATGAACTTATTGAAGGCCTTTGCTCAAATGGTAAATTTACAAATTACACAATTTACTTCAAAGCAAGCGGATCTGATAGTCAAAAGTTCACCTTTAAACTTGAATGTGATTGTGAAGAGTCAATCGGAGCAGCATATCTAGCAGACCTTGCGTTCACCGCTGAATCTAGTGACGCAAACTACAATGGCGCTTCAGATAACAAGGAATTCAAGAAAACAATCTTTACTTCAAAGAAACTTAATACTCCGGAAGAAAAGCCTGACACGCCAGAAACCCCATCTACAAATGGCGGACTCACTGAGGAACAACTTTGGCTTCTCATCCCATCAATTATCACCGCAGCAGCAATCTTAATTGCAGTACTCGGCTTTGCACTTAGAAAAGTTAAGATTAAAAAGAGCAGCAAGATTGTTACAGAGGATTATGATAAAGCAGAACTCAATCGCGATTTAGTTCTTTCAAAAGCTAAAGAAACCCGTGACGCTGAGGCAGCTGAAATCCGTCAGCAAATTGAGAACTTGAAGCTTGAACGTGAAACTATGGAAAAAGAACATAAGGAAGCTGTAAAAGCAGCAAGAAGCGAAGGCAAGATTACTAAGGCTGCTGAACGAGAATTTAGATCATATTCAAATGCTCTTGCAAGACTTGAAGAAAAAGAAAATATTCTTAATGAGCAGCTTACCACTACCCTTTCAGCTGACTATCTAATTGAAGTAGAAAAACGAATCGCAGCAAAGGAAGCGGAAGAACTTAAAAATAATAGGTAAAAATAAAAAACAGCGTTAACCACGCTGTTTTTTGTATCTTATTCAATAAAAACAATGTTCCAATAACAACAAATTAAAAAGCAGGCAGCGCCTGCTTTTTGGTGTCCACCAATTTTATTTTCCACAAATCGCGCGGAGTGGACGGAGCGCACCTTAATTGGAAGGGGCTTGGGAGGGAAACCAAAAAGATAGCCACTAACCATAGGCGTACTGGCGTCAAAAAAATAATCTTGCAGCGGTGCTTTATGCTGCAAGATCTATTTTTTCTTTTTGGTGTCCCACCAGTTTAGTCGTCAAAATCGTCATCGTCGTCGAAGTCTTCTTCGTCATCCTCGAAATCGTCATCTTCCTCTTCGTCAAGGTCTTCTTCATCAAATTCTTCATCGTCAAAAGAAACATCGTCTTCGTCATCCCCAAAGTCAAGGTCTGAACCAAGGTCATCATCAAGCATGGATGACTCAGTAATGTCAGTTACAGTAGTCATGCCGCCAGTTTCATCATCCTCAGTCATGATATCCTCATCGTCCTCACGAGTTACATAGTCTTCCCAGTCATCAGTGAGTTCTCCATCCTCAGTTTGATGTTCTTTGAGGCAGTTAGCACACATAATTTCATCAGATTGAATATAGTTGGTTTTACAAATTGGGCAAAGCTCCAAATCCATATCATCAACATATTCGTCTTTAGACGCAAGTTCAGCCTTGCAAACGCTACACATTTTATCTTTCTTTTGAATGTAGTTAAGTTCGCAACGTGGGCATCTAATATATACAGGTTTCTTCATTGATTTCTCCTTATTTGTAATTTTCAAATAGAATTATACTTATCTATATAGAAAAAGTCTATTATTTTTACAAGAAATTTTAGCTTTTTTTAACTTTTTTCGCCTCATACGCATCTTCTGCCTGACTTCTGCGCAGATAAACGGGGCTAAGGCTTCTAAAATCACTAAATTTGCCCTCTTCTTCGAGTTTTAAACTCATTTCAAGTAAATCCTCAGCCGAAATATTTATCTGCTCAAATGGCAAGTTTTCCTCTTTTAGACAGATTTTATGCGGAAGAGCTTCCAGTTGTCCCTCTTCAATCATTCTCTCTGTTCCAATAGCCTTTCCAGTGCTATCAAACTCACAAACAAAATAAAGTCCA
>CAJULT010000015.1 GCA_910587225.1 uncultured Christensenellaceae bacterium | reverse complement strand
ATGTATGGAAGGGATAAATGCTGAAAGCATCTAAGCGTGAAGCCCACCTCAAGATGAGATATCCCATAGCGTAAGCTAGTAAGAACCGTTGTAGACTACAACGTTGATAGGTCGGAGATGTAAGCACAGTAATGTGTTCAGTTGACCGATACTAATAGTTCGAGGGCTTAATCACGGAGCACTTAGCACAAGACTATTTGCAACCTAGTTTTTCAAATTATGTAGTTGTCAAGGATTTACCTTGCAATAAATATAGTAATTCCAAACGAAAGTTTGAAGTTATACCATTTCCAGTGGCGATAGAGAAGAGGATCCACCTGTTTACATACCGAACACAGAAGTTAAGCTCTTCATCGTCGAAAATACTTGGCTGGTGACGGCCCGGGAAGATAGAACACTGCTGGGATACATTAGAAGCAACCGCACGAGGTTGCTTCTTTTTTGTATCCCATCAGTGTTTGCAAAGCTGTGCTTTGCGTTGCGTTTCACGCAACCTATCTTCCGGAAGATATCAACCGGCTTACAAGCGTGCGTGGTTGATGCGAAAACCTGCGGTTTTCTAATGAACACTGCGCCAGTGTTCTCTCTTCCCGGTAGGGAAGATACCGCCCAGTCGAAGAAGAATGCGTGGCGGTGCGCCTTACGGCTAATGAACACTGCTGGCGAATTTTTAAGCGGATTTTTTAGATTTTGTTTTATTATTATCTATCCCTAATATGTAATCTAAACTGACATGAAAAAAATTGCATATCCCTATTGCATATTTTAGACTTGGTTTTCTTTTCCCATTCTCCCATTTTGATATACTTATTTCATTAACATCGATAGCATTCGCTAATTGTTTTTGACTTAGATTAGCCTCTATTCTTAATTCTTTTAATCTTTTATGAAATAACATAATAAACCTCCTTATTCATTGATTTAATTTGAGTTTAGCATAAAAAGATTTAAAATTTTCCACATTACACGAATCGTGTGAAAAAATTTTTAATACACTACCTTTTAGGCATTGGAGAGTAGAAAAGTCTACTCTTTTTTCATATATAAGTAGAGGAAATGGGGGAGCATAGTATTAAATACCCCTAAAAAAATTCATATTTTTACATTTTAGGTATTGAATTTTTATTTTGAATGTGTTATAATACTGGTAATTATAGGAGGGACTATGTCTAAACACTTAATTAAAATATTATCTATTTGCGCTCTTTGCATTGTTTTGCCTCTTGCAATTTGCGCTACTGCTATTTGTGCAAGCTCTTTCTCTGCTTGCGAAATTAGTGTTGCTGTTGAAACTGCTCTTGCTAGCAACAGCTATAAAATCACTATGAATGATAAAGAGGCTACTTCATTAAAAGTTGCTGCTGGCAGCGAAGTTAAACTTTCATTTGAAGGACAGTATACTTTTAATGGCTGGTATAATGGAGAAGTGGTTGAGGCAAACCTTCTCAGCAGTGATGCAACTTACACAGTTAAAGTTGATAAGAGTATGAAACTCACTGCATCTGTTACTGCTCAATCATACAAAGTTATCTATACTGAATATACTGGTGAGGGCGACCCAACAGATGAAAAAGTAGATGTTTATCCGGGAACTGCACTCAGAACAAAAACTAACAACCTTAATACCAAGTACATTATTGGTTGGGTTACTGAGGATGACTATTTAGGACAAAACGCAACTTATGAACAACACATTGAAGCTGGTAAAAAAGTCTACACTGTTGCAAACTTTGCAGAGCCACTTGGAAGTGAGATTCGTTTGTTTGCAATTTGGGCTGATAAGAAAGTTGTAACTTACAAAGATGTAATGGGTAATGAAATTACACACATCAATTACACCAAAGATGAATTCAACGCACTTACCTCTTTCTTGACTGGAGAAGACGAGAAAGTTAAAGCAGCTTTATCATTTGGTTATGACTTTGTCGGCTGGAATGATGCAGAGGGACACCCAGTTGTACTTGCTGATTTGCAAGGAGATAAATTTGTAACATCAAACCTTGTTTTAACTATCGTTGAGAAGGCACACGAATATACCATTGACATTATTACAGCTGAAAACTATGCTGATAAAACTCCACTTACTTACAATGTAAAAGACGGGTTTGGTGCTTACCTTGTAGAACGCAAATATTACACCTTTGTTGGTTTTAAGGTAGGGGATGCTGTATTTACTCAATCAGGAAATGATTATTTGGATAATGTGAATGGCGACTCTCTTGGTGACTTAGTTGTTTCTGAGGGACTTACCGAAGCTACTGCAGTTTGGACTTGCGAATATGCTGATATGTATTTCAATGTTGGTGCTGCTCAAGAAGACACTAACGAAAAGGTTTATACAAATACCGCTGATGGCGAAGTATGCATTAGCAACCAAGGACAAGTTAACTTAAAATTTAACGATGTTGACGGAAATAACCTTGTTAATCTTGTAAAAGATGTTTTGCTTGGAAAATATGATAACTTCTATGTAAAAAATGGCGACACAAAAACTTCTGTATCTTTGAAAGATATTGAAATCTATGTGGACGGCGCAAAGGTACCTAGAGTTCTTGATACTGAACTTTCATTTGAAGGACTTATTGAAGTGGCTGGAGAGGATAAAGATAGTCTTAAAACTACAGATTCTACAATCGTTATTAAATTCATATTTTAAATAATAAAAAACGACTAGTTTCTAGTCGTTTTTTTGTTTTAAAAAATTTTAAAAAACTTTCAATTTTTCGTTGACATAACGTAATTTTTTTGGTATATTAAAAGAGCAATCATTGCAAATGGAAGTTTAGCTCAGCTGGGAGAGCATCTGCCTTACAAGCAGAGGGTCATAGGTTCGAGCCCTATAACTTCCACCAGTAAAATCACGGCTTTGCCGTGATTTTTTGTTGTCAAAATGACAACAACTGTTGCGAAAAGCAACAGACTGGTGGGAGATATATCGGCGTCGCACTCACTCTTGCAAGCAAGCTCGCATTCCTTGATATAACTTCCACTATAGAAACCGCTATGAGCGGTTTTTTTGTATCAAAAAACCGAGCGGGTAGGCTCGGCTTTTATTTATTTACTTTGTTGCTTTTTTTACTGCTTTTGCAAGTTCTTTCTTAGGTTCTTCTTTTTCTTTAAGTGTGGCTAAGATTTCTTTAAGCAGATATTCGGTTGAATTGTGATACTTCTCTTCTTCGGCAGCTTTTGCTTTTGCCTCTTCTTCCGCTTTTGCCTGGGCAGCAAGTCTTGCTTTCTCTTCTCTATACGCTACGATGGCAGCTTTATCTTTACGGCTAATTCCTTTAGCTTTGAGTTCTTTCTTCTCTTCTTTAGTAAGTTGTCCTTTCATAGCTTTGGCAGTAGCACTTCTGAACATCTCACTTGATTTCATTGCAACTTTCAAAATAATGAAGAGCGTGAATGCAATGATTAGGAAGTTAAGGATTGCTGAGATGAGTGCGCCCCAGTTAATATAAATGGCATTGGTGAGTGGGTTCAATGGGTCGTTGCCCGGAACTAAAATTGTTACCGCTGACTCAAGTCCGCCTTCGCCTCCGCTAATTACTGCAAGCAATGCGTTGATAAGTGGCATAAGTATACCGTTGGTGAGTGCGGTTACTATTGCCGAAAATGCACCACCGATGATAACGCCGACTGCCATATCAAGTATATTGCCGCGACTTATAAACTTTTTAAAATCTGCAAAAAACTTTTTCATAAATAACCTCCAAAGTTATTGTAACTTTTTTTAACTTTTAAGGCAAACAAATTCAAAACATTTTTTGGCAAAATTTGCACCTGTCGAGTTAAGATTTAATATGATGAGTGTAGGAGAGTTTTATCTCTTCCTAGGAGGTTAGTTATGAGATGCAATCTCAATTTTAACGGCTGCAACGCAGGACCTAGTTATCCTTGTCCTATTTTTACATGTCGCAGCCTATTGCTTCGAGCGTTGACACCTTCTACAACGACCATAGTAAATCCGCCGATTGTGTTGACGCTTGATCAGCTTTACTAATACTCGCCCGACGGGCGAGGTACATAAAATTGCATCTTTCTTCTTTTAAAAACAATTTTAGTTGCTTAAAAAGTGGGTTATGGTATATAATTAAGATATAAATAAGGAGGGAGCCATGAAAGATAATTATCCAAAGTTTGAGCGTAGTGATGCAGCAGTGTTTTTTAAGGCTATGAAAGAGAGTGGTGGTGACCTCCAAGTAACAAGACAATTTGTGGCAAGTATGAGAGTTTGGGACAAAACCCTTATTAATGAAAGTCAAAAGCGTAAAAATGGAATAGAAAAGGAATAGATATGGCGGGCACGAAAGTTAAGGCCGTGGTAATAGGCAGCAAAGATCACTTAGAAAAGGACAAGCTTATCACACTTTTCAGTTTAGAAAATGGGAAACTGCTTGCTAAAATGAAAGGCGTACGGGGAGAGCGGGCAAAACTTAGAGCCGCGAAAGAGCCCTTTACCTTTGGTGAATACATAATTGAAAATGGAAAAGGGTTTAATGTTGTCACTTCGGCTGAGGTGATCGACTCTTTTTATTCTCTTACAAAAAACATTGACAAGTTTTATGAAGGTTGTGCAATTTTAGATATTGTTGCAAAGGTGTCCACGCCAGAGTCTGATCCTGCGCTCTTTATGAAACTTCTTCAAGCGTTGAAAACTTTGTGTTATGATAAAGTTAAAAAATATTATGTAGTAGATAAGTTTTTAATAGAAATTTTTTCGGCGCTTGGCTACGATTTTGTGACAAGTGAGTGCAGCGGCTGTGGGACTAAGCTTGACACTGCGCGATATTTTAATTTGGAAACGGGAGAACTTATCTGTACTGCTTGTAAAAACAGCACCTGCATTTCGGTATCAGGTGCGGCATATTCAGCCCTTAAGATTTTGGCAAATACCGACTTTGATAAACTTGCCTCAGTAAGCCTTGGCGGTGGAGGAGCAGAGGAAGCCTTTCATATTCTTGAAAAGAACTTCGAGTGGCGGGTTGGAACTCGTTTTGTGACAATAATATAAGCATCTTAGATGCGTGTTTTAATTAGATAATATTTTTATTTTAACAAAATTGAAGGAAAAACAAAGGATGAAGAAACTGGGGCTTAGTGGAAACCTTTTAAAGATATTTGCTTGTGCGGTTATGCTTGTAGATCACATGGGCTTAATACTTTTTGACAACAATATTGTTTGCCGAATCATCGGCAGGCTGGCTTTTCCTATTTTTGCTTTCTTTATTGCAGAGGGGTGTTTTTATACCAAAAACAAGCTTAGATACTTTTTGCAGATTTTTATTTTAGGTGTTTTATGTCAACTTGTATATGTGATAGCCTGTGGTGATTGGTTTTTTAATATTCTTTTAACATTCTCATTTTCGATTGCTTTAATATTCTCAATAGATTTAGCGCGCAGAAAGGAAGGCTTTTGGTGGTTAATTCCTGCTGCGATTTTAGGCGTAAGTGTATTTTTAAGTATCTTTTTACCTGAAATTGTTAAGGGTAGTGGATTTGAGTTTGACTATGGTTTTGTGGGTATGATAATTCCTGTGCTTGTTTACATGGTTCATGGCAAATGGCCAAAGCTGCTTGCTATGGCGGTTGGGCTAATCCTACTTAGCATTGTTACGCCGTGGCAAATTGCATGGTATAGCCTTTTGGCGTTAATTCCGCTTGCACTTTATAACGGTGAGCGTGGGCGCCTTAAAATGAAATACTTTTTCTACATATTCTACCCATTGCATCTCGCTGTGCTTTATGGAATATCAATGCTATTATAGAGGTGACAAAGTCACCTTTTTTTGTTGAGAAGGAGCTTTAAAAAATATTTGCATTTTCCTGATTTTTCTTTGTAAAAATACTTGACAAGAAAAGGGGAATTTGGTAAACTATGGATGCTGTGAAATTTGGGTTGAAGTACAAGGTTACTTTGGTGTACCAGCAACCAAAGAGAATTTGTATGGACAAGTCTGCGGCAAAAGGACTGCGGGCGGCCGACCTAAAATGGTCACATTTTTTAAAGTCTAACAGCAAGAAACGCACGGGGGCGTGTACCGTGGTTTCAAAAAGACTGTGACTAGGGTTGGTTTTTGCTATTACAGGAGGTATTTATTTAATGGCAACACAAAAAATCAGAATCAAACTGAAGGCCTTTGAACACTCTCTCATTGACGAGGCTTGCCGCCGAATCATTGAAACTGCTGAGAAGAGCGGTGCAAAAGTTTCTGGGCCAATCCCACTTCCAACTGATAGAGAAGTGGTTACCGTAATTCGTTCACCACACAAATACAAAGACAGTCGTGAACAATTTGAGTCAAGAACTCACAAAAGACTTATTGATATTTATTCACCATCTACAAAGGCAGTTGACGCTTTAATGAAAATTGACCTTCCTGCAGGTGTTGATATAAAAATCAAACTGTAAGGAGGAAGATAATGAAAAAAGCAATAGTTGGTAAGAAACTTGGCATGACACAAGTCTTCACTCCAGAAGGGGTTGTCATCCCAGTTACAGTTGTGGCTGCTGGTCCTTGCCCAGTCGTTCAAGTTAAGAGCGATGAAAAGGACGGATACAAAGCGGTTGTTGTCGCTTTCGAAAAACAAAAAGCATCAAGAGTTAACAAACCAAGTGCAGGAGCTTTCAAAAAGGCTGGCGTTGAAACTTTCAGACTTGTTAAAGAACTTAGACTTGAAAATGCTAACGAATATCAACTTGGTCAAGAAATCAAATGCGATATCTTCGCTGAGGGTGACAAAGTTGACGTTACAGGCACTACCAGAGGTCGCGGCTTTACTGGCGTTATCCAAAGATGGAACCAACACAGATTAAAGATGACTCACGGTACTGGACCTGTTCATAGAGAAGTCGGCTCTATGGGTGCGAACTCTACTCCATCAAGAGTTTTCAAAAACAAACACATGCCTGGTCACTACGGCGTTGAGCGCGTGACTATGCAGAACCTTGAAATTGTTAGAGTTGACACCGACAGAAATATCTTGCTTGTTAAAGGTTGCGTACCTGGCCCTAAGGGCAGTGTGGTAACAATCCGCGAAGCTAAGAAGGCATAAAGGAGATTGACATGGCAAAAGTAAAAGTTTTCAATATGCAGGCGCAGGAAGTTGGCACTATGACTCTTGCTGATGAACTTTTCGCAGTTGAGTACAATGAACCTCTTATTCACCAAGCTGTTGTTGCTTATAATGCAAATCAGCGTCAAGGAACTAAGAGCGTGCTTACTAGAAGTGAAGTTCGTGGCAAGGCAGCTAAGCCTTGGCGTCAAAAGGGGACTGGTAGAGCTAGACATGGTTCTAGAAAAGCTCCTCAATGGACTGGCGGCGGAGTTGCTTTCGCACCAAAACCAAGAGATTTCTACAAGAGAATGAATAGACAAGCAAAAAGACACGCAGTTTTATCAGCTCTTAGTGAGAAAATTAGACAAAACCAAGTTATCGTACTTGACAAGTTTGACTGCGCAAACGCTAAAACAAAAGAAGCTCAAGCTTTCCTTGACGCGTTCAAGTTTGGCGGCAGCACACTTGTAGTAAACGACAAAAACCTTGCAAATGTTAAGCGCGCTTGTGCAAACATCCCTACTCTTAACTTGCAAGAGGCAAGTGACCTTACAACTTATGAAGTAGTTGCTTCTAAAAATGTTGTACTCACTCAAGCCGCAATCAAATCTATCGAGGAGGCATACGCAGAATAATGGAAGCACATGAAATTATTAAGAAACCACTTCTTACTGAAAAAAGTTATGCCGGAATCGGCAACAAAGTTTACTCCTTTGTCGTAGATAAGAGAGCAAACAAAATCGAAATCAAAAAAGCAGTTGAAGAGCTTTTCGGTGTTCAGGTTGCAAGTGTTAACACGGCAGTTGTTAAGGGACACAAGAAAGTTCAAAACACTAAGGCTGGAAGAACTGAAGGCAAAACAAGCGATTACAAGAAAGCTATTGTAACCTTGAAAGAATCTTCAAAGACAATCGCGTTCTTCGACAGCTTATCTTAATAGGAGGTTAGGTCATTATGGCAATTAAACAACACAATCCTACTTCGGCCGGAAGAAGATTCTATACGACCTCTTCCTACGAGGAAATTACAAAGAAAACCCCTGAAAAATCTCTTCTTGCTAAGAAGGACAAGCATGCAGGACGCAATGCTCAGGGCAGAATTACCGTTCGTCACCAAGGCGGCGGCAACAGACAAAAATACAGAATCATTGACTTTAAAAGAAATAAAGACAATATTCCTGCTAAGGTCGTTGGAATTGAATACGACCCAAATCGTACCGCTTACATCGCACTTCTAAGCTATGCTGACGGGGAAAAGAGATATATCTTAGCTCCTGTTGGACTTAAAGATGGCGACATGGTAATGAGCGGCGAAAACGTTGATATAAAAGTCGGCAACAATCTTCCTCTTGCTTCTATTCCAGTTGGTTCACTCGTTCACAACATTGAACTTGAACCAAAGAAGGGTGGACAACTTGCAAGAAGTGCGGGTGCTGAAGTTCAACTTATGGCTAAGGAAGGCAAATACGCAACTTTAAGACTTCCAAGTGGAGAAATGAGAAAAGTGCTTCTTGCCTGCCGTGCAACTATCGGAACTGTTGGAAATCTCGACCATGAACTTGTTTCTCTCGGTAAAGCCGGAAGAAAAAGACATATGGGCGTTAGACCTAGTGTTCGTGGTGTTGCTATGAACCCTAACGATCACAAACACGGTGGTGGTGAAGGTAAGAGCCCTGTTGGTCTTAAATCACCAGTTACTCCATGGGGCAAACCTGCTCTTGGATACAAGACAAGAAAGAAGAAAAATCGCTCTAACCGCTTAATGGTTAAGAGAGTTAATTAGGAGAGATAAGTTATGAGTAGATCATTAAAGAAAAAGCCTTATGTTCATCCAAGTCTTGTGAAGAAGGTGGAAGCTATGACTGCATCTGGCGTTAAAAAGCCTATCAAAACTTGGTCAAGAGCATCTACAATCTATCCAGAATTTGTTGGCTTTACCTTCGCTGTACATAACGGAAAGAAACACGTTCCTGTTTACTGCACAGCTGATATGGTAGGTCATAAACTTGGAGAGTTCTCTCCAACTAGAACCTATAAAGGTCACACAAAGAAAGCAGCTGCGGCTGGTAAGAGATAAGGAGGGGGACAATGGCTACAAGAATTAGACAAAAAGCGCAAAAGCGTCAAGAAAATAAAGAAACCCGTCCTTTTGCGAAAGCAAATCATGTTAGAATGAGTTCATCAAAGGTTCGTATCGTTCTTGACCTCATCCGTGGAAAGAAAGCTACAATGGCTGTTGCTATTCTTGACAACATGAACGACAGTGCAGCAAGAGAAACATTAAAAGTTCTCAAATCTGCAATTGCAAATGCTGAAAACAATCAGGGCAGAAATGTCGACAACTTAGTGGTAGCAGAGTGCTACGCATGCCAAGGACCTCAACTTAAGAGAATCCACTACGCAGGCAAGGGCTCAGCTAACCGCATACTTAAAAAGACTTCACACATTACAATTGTGCTTGATGAAGTGGTGGGAGGCTAAACATGGGACAGAAAGTTAATCCAATTGGACTTCGCGTAGGAATCAACAAAGATTGGGATTCAACTTGGTATGCTGACAAGAAAACTTTTGCAGCAAATCTCAAAGAAGACCAAGAAATTCGTAAATTTTTGAAGAAAAACTATGCAAATAGTGCCATTTCTAAAGTTACTATTGAAAGAACTGAAGGTAAGCTTGTTGTAAACATCTTTACAGGCAAGCCGGGAATGATTATCGGTACTAAAGGTGCTGGAATCGAAAACATTAAGAAAGAAGTTAACAAACTAATCAGACCAGTTAAACTTCTTGTAATCAATGTTAAGGAAATCAAGAAGATTGACCTTGACGCTCAACTTGTTGCTGAAAGCATTGCACAGCAACTTGAAAAGCGTGTTGCTGGAAAGCGCGCTCTTAAACAAGCTCTTCAAAGAGTTATGAAAGCTGGCGCTAAGGGATGTAAGGTTCAGATCAGCGGCGTACTTGCTAAGGCAAATGACAAAGCTATGACTGAAAAATACATGGAAGGAAGCCTTCCACTTCACACTCTTAGAGCGGACATTGATTATGGTGAAACAGCTGCTTACACTATGATTGGTAAAATCGGTGTTAAGTGCTGGATTTACAAGGGTGACATACTTGCCCCTAAAAAGACTTCTTCATTAAAAGGAGGGCAAGAATAATGTTAATGCCAAAGAGAGTTAAAAGAAGAAAAGTATTTCGTGGCAGAATGACTGGTAAGGCTACAAGAGGCAACACTGTTGCTTACGGCACTTACGGTATGATGGCTTGCGAGCCATGCTGGATTAAATCTAACCAAATTGAAGCTGCTCGTATCGCAATGACAAGATACATTAAGCGTGGCGGTAAAGTTTGGATCAAGATTTTCCCAGACAAACCTGTTACTAAAAAGCCTGCTGAAACTCGTATGGGTTCAGGTAAAGGCTCTCCAGAATTCTGGGTAGCAGTTGTTAAGCCAGGTAGAGTTCTGTTCGAAATCGAAGGAGTTAGTGAAGAGGTAGCTAAGGAAGCTCTTAGACTTGCTGGACACAAACTTCCTTGCAAAGTAAAATTTGTGAAAAGAGAACAAAATGAAGGTGGTGTGAAAGATGAAAATTAATGAAATCAAATCCCTTTCAATCGGCCAACTTAATGCTCGTTTGAAAGAATTAAACAGTGAATTATTCAATCTTCGTTTCTCTCACGCTACAAGAAACCTTGCTAGCCCTATGCAAATTCACAACGTTAAGAAAGAAATTGCAAGAGTTAAAACTGTAATCAGAGAAAAGGAAATTGCGGCTGCCGCTAAGGGAGGAAACGATGGAAAATAGAAATTCAAGACTTACCAGAGAAGGCATTGTTGTCAGCGCTGGGAAAATGGACAAAACTGTTGTTGTTAATGTCGTTTCCAGAGTAAAGAGCCCTATCTACAAAAAAGTCGTACAAAAATCAAAGAAATTCAAAGCTCACGATGAAAACAATGAGTGCGGACTTGGTGACCGTGTAAGAATTATGGAAACTCGTCCAATCAGTAAAGATAAGCACTTTAGAGTTGTTGAAATCGTTGAGAAAGCGAAGTAAGGAGGACGAATATGATACAACCTCAAACTAGATTAAAAGTTGCTGATAATACCGGCGCTAAAGAAATCATGTGCATTCGCGTACTGGGCGGCTCATACCGCAGAAGTGGAAACATCGGTGATGTTATTGTAGCTTCTGTTAAGAAAGCTATCCCTAGCGGAACTGTTAAAAAGGGTGATGTCGTTAAGGCAGTTATCGTTCGTTCAAGCAAGGGACTTCGCAGAGCTGACGGCTCACACATCAGATTTGATGACAATGCAGCCGTAATTATCGACAATCAAAAACAACCAAAAGGAACTCGCGTTTTTGGACCTATCGCGAGAGAACTTCGTGACAAAGGATATATGAAAATTATATCTCTTGCACCAGAAGTAATTTAAAAGGAGACAGGCATGTTAGTTAAAAAGGGAGATACTGTTTTAGTTATCACTGGCAAAGACAAAGGCAAGACTGGCAAGGTTATGGAAGTTAATCCAGCCGCTGGAAAAGTACTTGTTGATGGCGTTAATGTGGTAACAAAACATCAAAAACCAAAATCTGCTCAGGACAAAGGCGGAATTGTTAAAAAGACCGCTCCTATCGACGTTTCAAACGTTATGGTAGTTTGCCCTACTTGCGGAAAAGCAACACGCGTTGCTCACACAATGGTCGGTGAAGAAAAGGTCCGCGCTTGCAAAAAATGCAACGCATCACTTGACAAAAAGTTTGTAAAACAAGCTAAAAAAGAAGCAAAAAAGGTTGAAAAAACTGAAAAAACAGCTGTTGAAACAGTTAAACCTGAAGTAAAAGCTGAGGCTAAAAAAGCACCTGCAAAAACAGCTACTAAGACACAAGCTAAGCCAGCCGCAGCTAAAACAACAACCGCTAAAAAGTCGACAGCAACTAAGAAAGTTGAAAGCAAATAGGAGCGATAGATATGGCAAAAGAACAAAATAGAATTCTTGCAATGTATAAGGCAGAAGTTGTTCCTGCTCTTACAAAAGAGTTCGGTTATAAAAATCCAAACGAAGTTCCTAAGCTTTCTAAGATTGTACTCAATATGGGACTTGGCGAAGTTAAGTCAAATTCTAAGAGTTTCAATATCGCTGTTGAGGAACTTGCAGTTATCTCTGGTCAAAAGCCGGTAGTTACAACTGCTAAAAAGTCAATCTCAAACTTCGGTCTTCGTGAAGGACAGAAGATTGGCGCAAAAGTTACACTCAGAGGGGACAAGATGTATGAGTTCTTCGATAGACTCACTGCTATCGCTCTTCCAAGAGTTCGTGACTTCAAGGGTATCCCTGAAAAGTCATTCGACGGAAAAGGGAACTACTCTATGGGAATTAAGGAACAACTTATCTTCCCTGAAATCGTTTACGAAAAAGTCGAAAAAATTCGCGGCTTTGATATCACTTTTGTAACAACTGCAAAAACTGATGCTGAAGCAAAAGCACTTTTGAAGGCACTTGGATTGCCTTTCGCAAGATAGGAGATTAGTTATGGCAAGAAAAGCTTTAATTGAAAAACAACAAAGAACTCAAAAATATAAGACAAGAGAGTATACTCGTTGCAGCCTTTGCGGAAGACCTCACGCAGTGCTTAGAAAGTATGGTATTTGCAGAGTATGTTTCCGCGAACTTGCTAACAAAGGGGAAATTCCTGGCGTTAAAAAGGCAAGCTGGTAATAAGGAGGAATTATGGTAGTTACTGATCCAATTGCAGATATGCTCACAAGAATTCGCAATGCACTCAGTGCAAAGCATGAAGATGTGACTATTCCTGCATCAAACGAAAAAATTGAAATTGCAAAAATCCTTCTTGAAGAAGGCTACATAACTTCTTATGAAGTAGTAACCGAAGGAAACTGGAAAAACATTTTAATCACTCTCAAGTATGATGAAAATGGCGAAAGCGTTATTCAAGGGCTTAAAAGAATTTCTAAACCTGGTCTTCGCATTTATGCGCAGAAGGAAAAACTTCCAAGAGTTATAAGCGGACTTGGAATCGCAATCATTTCAACAAATAAGGGTATTGTTACTGACAAAGTTGCAAGAAACCTTAATGTTGGTGGCGAAGTTCTCGCTTATGTATGGTAGGAGGGCGCTATGAGTAGAATAGGAAAAAAGATTATTGTTATGCCTAGCGGAGTGACTGCTACTATGAACGGACAAGTACTTACAGTTACTGGTCCTAAGGGGTCGCTTAGTCAGGAAATTAACAAAGTAATCAAAACAAATATCAATGGAAATGAGCTTTCTTTTGAAATCGCAAAAGAGACTGCTGACGCTAACGCTATGCACGGACTTTACAGAGCGCTTGCTCACAACATGGTTGTTGGGGTAAGTGAGGGCTTTACAAAAACCCTTCTCATCTCTGGTGTAGGTTACAAGTCAAGCGTAAGTGGAAACAAGCTTATGATGAACCTAGGATTCTCACATCCAGTTGAAGTTATAATTCCAAGCGATCTTCAAGTTGTTTGCAAAAGCGCAACTGAAATCGTAATTAGCGGAATTGACAAACAAAGAGTAGGTCAGTTTGCTTCAAACATTAAAGCACTCAGACCTGTAGAACCATACCACGGTTATGGCGTACGTTATAGCGATCAAGTGGTAATTAGAAAAGTCGGAAAAACTGCCGGTAAGGGCAAGAAGTAGGAGTAAGTGATGATTAAGATTAAAGATAAAAATCAGGAAAGAGTTGTTCGTCACAAGCGCGTAAGAAGCAAGGTTAGCGGCTCAGCTGCTCGTCCACGTCTTTGCGTTTATAGAACACTTTCTCATATCTACGCTCAAGTTATCGATGATGACAAAGGTGTAACACTTGTAAGCGCTTCTACACTCGACCCTGAGGTTAAAGGACAACTTAGTGGAAAAACCAAGTCTGAGCAAGCTGCACTTGTTGGAACTATGGTTGCTAAACGTGCTTTAAAGAAGAAAATTACCGAAGTCGTTTTTGATAGAGGCGGATACATTTATATCGGTCGCGTTCAGGCTCTAGCAGATGCTGCAAGAGAAGCCGGACTTAAATTTTAGGAGGAAATCATGGCAGATAACGAAGAAGTTAAGGTTCAAGAAACCGAAACTGTTGACAGAGTTGAAAATAGACAACGCGACAAGAAACCTTTTAATAAAGACAAACGTGGTGATCGCCGCGAAAGACCTGTAAGAAAAGAGGACAGCGAGTTTGATAAGCGCGTTGTATCTGTTCGCAGAGTTACAAAGGTTGTAAAGGGTGGCCGTACTTTGAGATTCTCAGCACTTGTTGTTGTTGGGGATGGCAAAGGTAAAGTTGGTCTTGGAATTGGTAAAGGCCGCGAGGTATCTGGAGCAATCGAAAAGGCAACAATTATTGCTAAGAAGAACATGAGAATGGTTCCTATCGTAGAAGGCACTATTCCTCACGAAACTATCGGCAAGTTTGCTGCAACCAACATTTTAATGTTGCCTGCAAAGGCTGGTACTGGTGTTATTGCCGGCGGCGCTGCAAGAAGCGTTTTGGAGCTTGCTGGAATTAAAGATATCGTTACTAAAATTCACGGCAGCACAAACAAAATCAACTGCGTTAAAGCAACTATGAACGGACTTATTTCTCTTAGAACTAAGGAAGAAATCGCTGCTAGACGTGGTAAGAGCGTTGATGAGATTTAAGGAGAATAATTATGGCAGAGAAAAAACAAAAAATGCTTAAAGTTACTTGGGTAAAAAGTGCC
>CAJULT010000014.1:7106-21589 GCA_910587225.1 uncultured Christensenellaceae bacterium | reverse complement strand
CTGTCATGTGACTGGAGTTCAGACGTGTGCTCTTCCGATCTTACAACCCAGAACTTCCAGCCGCAGAGCCAACCTTTAATCTTTGTCAAAAACTTGTTCCACATCGGTCACCTCCTTGTCGGTTTGCTCAATGTCGGCAAGCAACTTTTTAAGCTCAATGTATTCTTGTTCTTGTAAGTCAATCTGCTTCTCAGCACGTGCGAGTTGATTTCTCAACTCTTCTCTTTCATTTTCAAGAAGCTCAACTTCTTGTGCATAAAGTTTTAGCTGTTTCTTTAAGAGCCTTATTTCAGCTCGAGCTTTGGTGATAGCGCGTTCGCAGTCTTTCTCTTCTTGCTTTAAAAGTAGCGGGAAGGCGTATTTTAAAAACAGAAAAGTTAGAGCAATTATTGTGATGCATCCTATCACTACTGTGATAATGGTAACTATTTCTTCAGCTGTCATTTTGTAGCCTCCTGTGTAATTTGTTTATTGTAATCGTGACGGTCTAATGAGCAAGCCAGTTTCAGCACTTTTAGATCGTCCTCAGTCAGGTCTCTATCTTCTTCACTTGGTTTAACTTTGTTTTTTGGCGGAAATATATTGTTTTTTTGAACCCATGCGTCGTAGAACGTCTGCAAATCCTTTTTCCAGTGATATTTGTAGAAGTTAAATTTTGCTTGAATTTCCAAGAATTCGGCTTTGGTGCATCGTAAAAAGCCTTTATTTTTGGACTTTTTATAAATCCAAAGACCTTTGTCATCTTCGATATTTCCTATGACTGAAAACTTAACTTGACTAAGTAGCGTACGTTCCCAGTGATCTTTCCATGAAATGTCAAAATCTTTTAGCTGCTCATCATCCAAGCTATCAAGGCTAATGTTGTATTTGGCGCATAAACGCTCTAGCATTTGTTGAGCGTTCTCGCGTTCACCAGCTACGCCTTCATTTGCCAAAGCTTTGATTTTTTGTATTAGCTCTTCTTCTTTGCTCATTTATTTCCTCCTTTTTGGTCGAACCAGGTAGCGTTCATCTATGAACGCACTGTCCGATATTTTTCGTTTTTTGTTTCGAGCTTTAGCCTGTTTGCGCTTGCTATTGTTGAGACCGACGTAGTCGATATATACAAAGCCTTCTCCAAACCAGGCTATCTGCATGGCTTTCATGCTGCGCCTCCCATGGATTGTTTTAACGCTTTTCTATGGGCGTTTATTAGTGAGGTGAGTATGTATCTGTCGAAGTCTTCGACTTCCTCAAAGTGGTCTACTAGGTAGTTTGCAAGTCCATGAACATTTGCTATGTCAAATACTTCAACAAGAGACTGCATCAGCTCTTCAGTCACTGTGTATCCAGCTAGCGTAGTACCCACAAAGCCGTTGCTGTAAAATGTCTTTGCAAGGGTGAATATTACTAGTCTAAGATTGACGCCAAATGGACGCTCACAGTACCTCACAGGATCATATCCTGGATACAGTTCTTTTTGTTTTGCATTGATGGCGTCAACCAAAGCTAAAACTTTTCCCATATCTACGTTTTCTGCTATTGGTGTAGGCTTGTCAATCATTGCAACTTGCGTTTGTGTTGGCAGAAAAATCTTTTGTTTTTTGCCTTCTTTTTGGATGATAATGCAGCCTAGTTTTTCCAGCTTATTTAAAGCTCGCTGCACTGTCTTGCGGCAGGAGTGAACTCTATTAGCTAGATACCAACCGCTGGCATCACAATAGCCATATTTTTTTGTCAAATTGACAATATTGCCATAGATTTTTAGGTCAAATTTGGTGGTGTATTTGTCATCAAAGACTTCTTCTGGGATAATAAATTTCTGCTTTTTCTTTTCTTCGTTCATGCTTCACCTCCAAGTAATTTCATGGGGCTGCCATCAGCTGGAAATACAAAGAGCCTTGCCTTGACCTGCATGTAGAGTAATTTTCTAAAAAAGGCGAGGGCTTTTTCAAAGCTTTTGTTCCAGACGCTGACTGCACCAGTTTTGGTGTTCCAGGTGATCACAAAATCGCCATTGATTATTGGATTAGATAAGCTTGTAACTTCCGTCTTCATAGACTTGAACCCTCCTTCCAACGTATTTTGATTTCCAACCTCGCTCGCGGTTGTACTCGTCTAAAGACGAGATTAGACTAGGTTTCTTGTTGTGCTTAGCGCACCAGTCAAGAAAGTCACGAATTGATTGATGCATGCTTTGCCTCCTCTTTTCGATTTCGATAAGCGCTTATAATTCGCCAGAAAGCAAAATCTCGCATTTCAAGTGCTACCTTATCAACTAGGATGTCTTCAACCGGCACCCAATCGGGCAGGTCAACACCTTCTGCGCGCAGCTGCTCATGTGTAGGTGTTTGTTTTTTAGGCTGTTCAGGCATTTCTTGTGGTTTTTCTCTTTCTTTGTTGATTGCATTAAGCTCATCAACCATGTTTTGCAGAAGTTCTAAATCTTCGTTCATGCTGCCACCTCTTGATGCTCAAAACAAGCAATAAGTGTTTCAAGGCTAACGCCTAACAATTTGCTAAGCGGTTTTAACTGACTGATTTTAGGTTCGCATTTACCAATGCACCATTGACTCACTAGGCTTTGGCTTACTGCCAAAGTTATTGAAATGTCTTTTTGAGTTTGTTTACTTTGTTTTATCAAATCTTTTAACATACCGCCTCCGTAATTAAGATTTTCTTAATTAGTTACATGATAGTTAATTTTTTCTTAATTGTCAACTAAAAAATTAAGATTTTTTTAATTTTTTCAAAAAAAGTTTTGTTAAAACCCTTTACATTTAATAAAAAATAAGATAATCTTATAATATGAATAGGATTAGACAGTTAAGAGAATTGAAAAAAATTAACCAAAAAGAGCTTGCGCAGCTTATTTCGGCTAAAGCAAGCTCGGTTTGTAATTGGGAAAAAGGTTCTTACAAGCCAAACGAGCAGCAAATTTTAAAACTTTGCGAAGTGTTTGACTGCACACCAGACTACCTTTTGGGATACACAGATATAAATTTAAAACAATCATTAAGCGAAGACAACACTATCACGATTTACGAGCGTGGGGGTGGGGCAAAAAGATTTAAGGTCAGTCCCAAAAAAATTGCCGCCATCAAAGCTTTGCTTGATGATGACGGCACGGATGACATAGATTTTTAAAGGAGATAAATACATGAAAAATAATATCCCATATCCAAACGCTATTATTAATTCTGGACTTATTAATGGCAAACACAAGGATTTATATTGTTTTCTTTTTGACAATGTAAATCCTGAAGGTTATATTTCATGTAACGATCAAGATCTTTCAATTATATTTGGATGTGATGAAACTAATATTAGTGATTATTTAAAATTTTTAAATGATGCAGGCGCGATTAAATATTTTGATAAAATACTTCAGAAACAAATTTTTTTAAATGTTCCTTTAGAAACTTTAAAAGGTGATTATGAACTTAATGAAGATGGACTAGAAAATCTAGCAGCTTTAAAAAAGACCATGCTGTACTTTTCCATAATCTCAATATGTAAGGATTTACGAGACTATCTTGAATTTAATCGTTATTTGGATGATATTAATTTTTTATTAATTTCTGATGTCGCTGCTGAAGGAATAAAACTTGTCAATGATTGGATTAATTATAAAACAACACCTGAGCCAATGGCTTTGATTATTACTATAAACTCTATCAATGAAAAGCTTTACTCACATGATCAAGTTTCATTAAACGAAGTTATACAACAAAAATTTGAATTTTTACATTCTCTATTAGGAAATCCTTATATTAACTTAATTCAAGAAGTGAGAAGAAAGCAATCAAACATTATCACAGTCTATGGTCGAGGGGGCGGTATTAAGAAATACAAAGTATCACCAAAGCAACTGAAAGCAATTCAAGCTTTGCTCGATGATGATGGAACAGATGACATTGAGTTCTAAGTTTGTTTTTGCTAACAGTGGCAAAAATTAGAACATGATATTTCATGTTTTAAAACCAAAAAGATTTAGATATTCCAACACCAGAGATGCAGCTTGGCGATTTTTGATCGAAAACAAGGTTACATCATATCCGCTTAACCTTCGCTCCATAGTCAAAAGCAATGGTTGGTTGGTGGCTGATATAAAACAAGCTGCTAAAATGCATCCAGAACTAAGAAAACAGCTTGGGCGCAAAGAAGTTGCCACCATTAGTCAGGGTGGAAAAATAATCATTTTAATTGACCGGGAGAACTCGGTTCAGCGCAATCGCTTTTCGATTGCGCATGAGATCGGACACGTCTATTTGCAGCACTGTGGCTTAACAAAACGGCAGGCAGAAAAAGAAGCTAACATGTTCGCAGCTCGCATCCTGATGCCGATGATTTTAATAAAAGAGCTGCACATTGACACAGCAGAACAGTTGGCGAGCGTGTGCAATGTGAGTATCGAAGCTGCGAGTTATCGAATGAAACGGTATCATGAAGTTAAAAAAAGAAGGCTATTTGAAACTAGCCCTCTGGAACGTAAGCTTAAAAAACAACTTAGAGAATTTATAAAGGAGCAAAAGTGACAGCAGTAATAAAAGTGAGAGCAGTAATTTACGCAAGATATTCAAGTGACAAGCAAACCGAGCAGAGTATCGAAGGACAGCTTCGTGCTTGCTATGATTTTGCCGAGCGCAATGGGTACACTGTAGTAAGGGAATATATCGACCGCGCCAAGACCGGGAGAAATGATGACAGGGAGAGTTTCCAGCGCATGATTAGTGATAGTGCAAAACAAGAGTTTGAAGTAGTTCTTGTTTACAAGCTTGACAGATTTTCTCGAAGTCGCTATGATAGTGCGCACAACAAACGTCTGTTAAAGAAGAACGGAGTAAAAGTTGTCTCGGCAACCGAGAATATAAGTGATAAGCCGGAGGGCATCCTTCTTGAAAGTATGCTAGAGGGCTTGGCTGAGTACTATTCAGCTGAACTTGCACAGAAGGTTTCGAGAGGAATGAGGGAGAGCGTACTCAAGGGACACTTTCTAGGTGGGCAAGTTCCGTACGGTTACAATGTCGTTAAAAAAGAGTATGTAATAAACAAAGCTGAAGCAAAGGTCGTTCGAAAAATTTATGAAATGTATCTGGATAAACCCAATGTGAAGGAAATTTGTGACTGGCTTAACAGTAACAAAATTTATAATAAAAAGCAGCAGCCTTTCAAACATCATCAAATCATGAACATTTTAACAAAGCCGCTGTACATTGGCACACTTAAAGCTGCGGGACTTACGGTCGAGGACAAAGTGCCAGCAATAGTATCAAAGGAGACATTTATGAAAGTTCAAGAAATTGCATCAACTAGAAGTCACGGCTCGCCTAACACGGACTTTTTACTTCTCGGGAAAATCTTTTGTGGAGATTGCGGCAAAGCTATGACTGGATCATCAGGAACTGGTAAAAGCAAAACTACATATTATTACTATGAGTGCAAGAAAGAGAGGCTTTTGGTTAACAAAGAGAAAATCGAAAGCAAGGTTTATGAAACAATTAGAAACTTTTTGGATGATACAACTAACTCGACAACGCTTGCCGTCAATATCGACAAGTACATAGAGCAAAACACTGATCATGAGGATGAAAAGAATATCACGACCAAAATCAAAAAGATTGACCGTGAGCTCTCAAACATTGCCAATGCTGTCGCAAGTGGAATCATCAACAACGACATTAAAATTAAGAATGAAGCTTTACTTGATGAAAGAATGCAGTTGCTGACGGAGCTGGACAAGATTAGAACTGCGCCGATGAATGACATGAGAGGCAAGGATGTTTGTGAATTTTTATCAAGCTTAGCAAAAAGTGGTGATGCTAAGGATATGAAGTTACTGTTTGAAAGCATACTTAATAAAGTAATTGTGAAAGATGGAAACGCAATCATCATTTTAAATATAACAAACAGCAAACCAAACAAGACTGACACAAAAGAGTTTGTAGAAATCGTGTTAAAAGACGAGTTCGACAAAACAGCAGAGCGGTCTACCAAAACTGGTGGGACACCAAAAAGAAAAAATATATCTTGCAGCATAAAGCACCGATGCAAGATTATTTTTTTACGCCAGTACGCCTAACGGCTAGTGGCTATCTTTTTGCTTTCCCTCCCAAGCCCCTTCCTTATTATGCGGTTCGCCTCGTCCACTCGGCGCGGATTGAAAAGTGAAAATGAACGGGCGGAATAGTCAAGACAATAGTATTGCGGTTGCCCGCCACATCGTAACTAAGATACAATTTGATTATTTTTCCTAGCCTAATATTATCAAATTTCGACCAACTTTGCAAGCAAATGTTTTTATTTTGGCTTGAATTTTGATATAATGTTAATAGGAGAATAAAATGTTCGATTATCTTAAAAACAATCGCAAAGTTAAAATCGGCATAGCTTTCGGGGGTGGTGGAGCAAGAGGGCTTAGCCATATCGGAGTTATCAAGGCTTTCGAAGAGTTTGGTATCAAGTTTGATTTTGTTGCAGGTACTAGCGCGGGTAGTTTAATTGGCGCTTTTTATGCGGCTGGCTACAATTATCATCAAATGTATGAACTAGCAAAATCTGTAAAGATGAAGGACATTAAAACGGGGGTAATTCCTTTTTCACCATCAAAGACTGATGGGCTTGCAAATATTATAAGAACTAATTTGGGTGATATTGATATTCAAGATTTACCAACCCCATTTGCCGCAGTGGCAGTAGATATTACATCTACTAAAGAGGTGGTGTTGCGTAAAGGTAATCTTGCCAAGGCGATATGCGGAAGTTGCTGCGTTCCCGCTGTTTTTCAGCCGGTAGATTTTGAGGGGATGCTCCTTTGTGATGGCGGACTTCAAAATACTATTCCTGCTGACATTCCATTTCTTTTTGGATGTGATTATGTGGTGGCGGTTGATGTTAACAAATCTCGCCTTTATGGTACAGACTCATCTAAGTTATTTGATGTTGTCATGTGTTCGATTCGTATTCTTATGAAAAGTAATGCGGTCAGGGGGTACATGAATGCCGATGTTATGGTAGCGCCTGAAACTAAGCGGTTTAAGTCTACCAAAGTTGACGGAATGGAAGATATGATTGATGAGGGCTACAAAGCGGCAATTGACGTTATGCCTCAGATTATAGCGTTATTCAAGAAAAAACGCAAAAAAAGAACAAGAAACATACCTAGTGATTTGAAAATCATAGGATAGATATTAATATGGCACAAAAGAAAAATAAAAATAAACCGAAATACTATTTTGGTCTGCGGGCGGGACTAACCATTGTCATACTTGCAGTCATGTTTTTGTTATTCTTTTTATGTGGCGGAGTTAATTATTTTAAACCAGCGATTGCTTTTAATAGTTTCAAAGAACTTCCATTTGAAATTCACTTCATAGATGTTGGGCTTGGCGATTCAATTTTTATGCGTTTGCCAGATGGTAAGACAATGCTTGTTGATTGTGGACCGAACGTTAAATCAAATACCGTTGTCGATTATTTAGATGAACTTTTTAATTATGAAGGCATTAAAAGCCTTGATTATTTTGTACTCACTCATCAAGATGCTGATCATGTAGGAAAAGGCGCAGCTATATTTGAAAACTTCGTAGTAAAGAATTTATATCGCCCCAAAGTACTTTCGAAAAGTGAAGTTGAATTTCTTCCAAATCCGAACGGGTATAAAAGTTCGGATACTGCCACTTATGACAATGTTATCATGGCGGCATACAATGAGCAGGGTTGTGAAATTCATTATAACAAGAAAGACATAAAGTTTTACGATGACAATTTTGAGGTGAAATTTTTGTCACCAGCGTTAAATGATTATTCAAACAACAATGATTATAGCCCTATGATTATGGTTACCTACAACAGCCGCAAATTTCTTTTGACAGGTGATGGCGAAACGGTCGCCGAAGATGAAGTACTTGCACTGCATAATAAAGGTGATATAAACTTACAAGCTGATGTTTTGAAGGTTGCACATCATGGTTCAAAGTCCTCTTCTTCAGCTAAGTTTTTAGCTGCGGTGTCACCAAGCTATGCGATTATCAGTGCGCCGATTGAGAACAGGTGGAGCTTTCCTAATGAAGAGGTTGTTGATAGGCTAAACGCTGTAAATGCGGGCATCCTGCAAACTGGTCTTCTTGGCTCAATCGCAATAAGCGTAGATAGTGAAAGTAAAATTGTTATTGCGGACCATGAAACTGGGTTTATTATTGACGTTCCATTTTTGTTTGTCGGAGCTACGGTCGGAGTGCTAATTGTTTGGGGGATACCCGCAAAAGTAAAAAAGAAAGATAAAAATGCGTAATATAATTTGTTAAGTTAAAAAATTTGTGTTATCATAATAATATGATTAGGACAAGCATATCTTTAATTAGCCTAGATGATGAGTTTTGTCAAGCCGCCGCTAAGGAGCTGGGCGCTTCTATTGGCGCAAATATAATAGTTGCAAAACGAGCTCTTGCAGATGATTTAGCTAAAAGTAAGGTTATTACAAGTGAAGTTGGAGTTAGTTATCTAAGGCGTAGAGAACGGACATGCCTAAGTCGCCTCGCGAAAGAGCAGGGGATTATCGTTCTAACCTATGATATCTTCAAACACAATAAAAACTTTTTTAAACCAATTTACCTTAGATGTGAAGGGAAGGAAGAGGATATACTTTTTAAGACGCGAGATAAATTTCTTTGCGAGGAATGCGAGTTTATCAACTGTCGTGACATTAGTGATGCTGTAATGAAAATAAAACAAAAGTTAGGAGAATAATATGAATATAGCTCAAAAAACTTTAAATTATGTAAAATCTATCACTGCTCAAACCATTTCAGCTGCGGGAAGCGGGCATACAGGTTCGTCAATCGGTGCATCATCTATCATGCTTGCGCTTTTTAAAGATCATTATAATTTCGATATTTCAGACACCGATTTTTTAAATCGTGATCGTTTTGTTTTGTCGGCTGGGCATATGGCTCCGCTATACTATACCATGCTTTCTTTGTTCGGTTTTGAAGTTAGCCTTCAAGACTTAAAGGAACTTCGTCAGTTTGGTTCAAAAACCCCGGGGCTTCCTGAGCAAGGAGTAACAGACGGAGTTGAGGCTACAACCGGACTTTTGGGGCAAGGCATTGCTAATGCGGTTGGCATGGCGATAGCTCAAAATATGATGGCTGAAAGATTTAATTCGGTTGGTTTTCCAATTATAAACAATTATACCTACTGCTTAGCTGGCGACGGTTGTATGCAGGAAGGTGTTGCAATGGAAGCTTGCAGTTTGGCAGGCAGCCTTAACCTTAAAAAACTCATCTTACTTTATGACAATAACGATGTAACAGTTGACGGAAATCTTAATCTTTCAAACCGAGAAAATGTAGCCGCTAAATTTAAAGCTATGGGGTGGAAAGTTATTACTGTCAAAAAAGGAAATGACTATAAAGCTTGCTCAAATGCTATCGGCAAAGCAAAACGCGCAAATGGCCCAGTACTTGTAATTTTCAAAACGACAATCGGTATCGGGACTGAAAAAGAGGGGACTTCTGCCATTCACAGATCTCCACTTACAAGTGAGCAGATAAAAGTCTTTAATGAAAAGTTAGGTGTTCATGAAGCTTTCTATGTGCCGAACGATGTTCGCGATTGGTGCATGGCGTCTGCAAGACGCGGTAGGCTAAGTCACGAAACTTGGAATCAAGAACTTGCAGTATATAGTAACAGCAATCCCGAACTTTATAGACAGTTTTTACAGTTCTTTGACCGTAAGCATTTTTCAGTTGAAAAGTTTGAAAAAAATGCTTCTAAGTGGGATGGGCTTAGCGGAAGAGATATGAACAAGCTTATCTTTGATGAATTTGCAGATAAACTTCCTCAAATTGTTGGCGGAACTGCCGATGTATCTACAGGTACTAAATTTGCAATCGAAAATGGCGGAAATTTCCTTGCGGGGAATAAACGGGGAAGAAATATTCATTTTGGCGTTCGTGAACATGCTATGGCGGCAATATGCAATGGAATTGCTTTGTATGAGGACTACATTCCTGTATGCGGCACTTATCTTGCTTTTTCAAACTTTATGCTTCCAGCAATTCGCATGGCAGCTATGATGAAACTTTCGGTTATCTATGTCTTTACCCATGACAGCTTGCTTGTGGGAAAAGATGGTCCGACTCATCAACCAGTTGAGCAGCTTGGACAACTCCGCTCTATTATAGGTCTTAATGTGTTTAGACCTTGTGACGCGAGAGAGCTTCTCGCAGCTTATCATGTCGCTAACAATAGAAGAGAGCCTATGGCAATCTGTCTTGCTCGTCAAGAGATGAAGGTCTGTGAAAATGCTTCATATAAAGATGCGATTAATGGTGGCTATATTATAAAATCAGCAGCAGATGCTGATGTAGTAATTTACGCTAGCGGTAGTGAAGTTGCACTTGCTTTGGAAGTGGCAGCAGAACTTAAAGGTCATAAGGTAAGCGTGGTTTCTATGCCGTGCATTGAATTATTTGAAAAACAAGCACCTTCTTATAAAGCCAAAGTACTTCAAAAGAATGCGAAAGTTAGAGTAGCTATTGAGGCGTCAAATGACAATGTTTGGTATCGCTACCTAGGTGATGATGGAATATTTGTAGGTGTCAATGATTACGGGAAAAGTGGTGATGGCGAAATCGTTTACCAAAAAGCAGGCTTTAACGTTAAAGAAATTGCGAAAAAGATTTTAAAATCGTTATAAAAGAGCGGACTATTCCGCTTTTTTTGTTTGAGTTGTTTTAATAAAAAACGCAAAAATTTTTGCGTTTTTTTGTTGTTTGGCAAAAATAGCCTTGTTTTGACACGCTTTTTTATATTTTTCGCGGTCAAATAAGAATTTGGATTAGTATACTTTATTATAAGGCAAAAGGAGAATATATGTCAAAAAAGACAATAGTTTTATCAGGTCAAGATACTAAAAAAGCGGTACTTACCTTGGAAGGAGAAAGCGGTTCGCTTTCTGGAAAGATGAGGTTATATAATTTTAGTGAAGAGCCATCAGGTATTATTAGCCTAGGACTTTACCATGGCGGTAACGTAGTCAAAGCAGGGCTTACTAGAGAGGGAGGTATGTGTTATACCTTTAAAGCTTTATCATGCGACCTGCCTGCAACTTTTTCATGTGCGGTGGTTAACTTTAAGGGCGGGCAGTGTGAACCTTTGCTATATGGTAACAGTGAAGGCGGTGGTGATGAAACTGTGTATGGTGCAGTAATTGAAGCGCTTAGTGGAAAAACTAATGCGGAGGAAGCTCGGCAGGTGTTAGATAACGCTGGGATTGAATACGATGCTCAGCTTCAAAAAGAAATTGATAATGCTATCGAAGATGAGTTTGAAAAAAATAGCTGCGCTAAATGCAAATATCGTGAGTATTATTTAGCCAATCACCAAACTGAAACCTTATCTAATGTAGTTGCAAACGAAAATGTTATAAGTAACAATGACGAAGTAGAAGTAGCTAAAACTTTTTATGAGGAAATTAAAGGACAGGTTGACGCATTATTTCAAAACAACCAAACAGAAGAATATCTTCAAAAAATGATACCTTCATCAAAGTGGGTTAAGGTGGAGTTTGAGCGCGGCGGAGATTATTATGTTTTAGGGCTTATCTATGAAGAAAACAAAATAAAATTTATTTGTTATGGTGTGCCGGGTGTGTATCAAAAAGAACCTCCAAAGCAGCTTGCTGGCTACCCAGTTTGGTTTCCACTTGATGTTAATAAGAGGGAAGGCTTTGGGTATTGGCTAACCTATCAAGACGCAGAGAGCGGGGAAAGTATCAAAGCGATTGTGGAATAACGCGGGCGGCAACTAAACAATTTATAAATGAAAAAATAATAAATTTAAGACGGGCAAAGCCCGTTTTTTTGTGTTTTACTCTGAATTGGCGTGGAATAGTTATTTTAAACATTTTGAGATTAGAATAAAAAAGGTTATACTATAAATAGATTATGAAATTGCTTACAAAAATTAGTTTAATGTTTGTTTGTTTATTTGCACTTATTTCCGGAGTGCTGCTTCTATCAAGCACTCCGGCGGGGGGGGGATTTTAACACCCGATTTTTCGGATGAAGAGCAGCTGCCACCAGAAGAAACGGACGCCCTTACTAATGGGACTTTTCGCGCGTATACAATGATAAAAAACGATACTAGCGCAGATGATACAGGATACAAAATGGCTTCCTATGGTTCGGGATACGGAATAAACTGGACTATGAACTCAGGGGATGATGGCACTCAATGGACAAATTACACCTCAAGTGCTACTGATTCGGCTTTGTATATCAAAAATATCGCCTTAAAAGATCGATATGTCTGGATTAAAGTGCCACCATATTACCATTTTCATAGAGCATTCTTGGATAACACGGAGCGTACACTCAGTGCATCAACTACTTACTGCGATGACGATTTTGATACAAATGTGTTTTTGAGAAGTAGCACCGCTTACTATCATGGCACTACTTTCGTTCTTGGTGGGACTAAACGTACAGCTACTGCTGTAATTGCAAAAAATTGGGGGAGTTTAACTTTTTCTTCTAATGGTGGTAGCGGTAGCAGTTTTACCAATAAATATTATTACGGAACGACCGCCACGCTGCCTTCCTGTACTTTTACAAAACCAGGTTATCATTTTGTGCGTTGGCGAGTGCCGCGTGAGTCGGGTTATGACTATTTTTCTCCCGGAGATAGGGTACAGCAAGATCTCCTCCTTCCTTTCTATGGCAACGATCGATATGTGGGCATTGAACCAGAGTGGGCAGTGAATTGGTACAGTATAAGAATGGAACTAAACGGTGGGACATATAGCCCCGGCAGTATTGGCTCGCAACAGTACGACGCATCTTTCTCAGTTGCTGCGCCAACAAGAACAGGATATACATTTGCTGGTTGGACAGTGACAAGTGGGCTTAGTCCCTCAACAGCTAAGTGGGGAACGAATAGTTCAACATCAAGTTCAATAACATCAAGTTCAACTAAATGTGCCAATGGTTCGACAGGTACAGTTTATTTTAAAAATCTTACTACAACAAATAATGGTAGTGTTACTTTAACTGCCAATTGGGAAGAGAAGCAATACCAGCTTGAAATAAACCCAAATGGTGGGATTTACAAAGGAAGCTCAGGCGTGACGTTATATGGGAGAACATATTTTAATGATGTAAACCCAATTGCCCCGCCTACTCGAGCGGGCTACACCTTTACAGGCTATACAGTAACGACAGGGTTAAATACTTCGACAGCAAAGTGGGGAACGACTAGCAATCCAACAGATTCCATTTCTTCCACTTCAACTTTGTGTGTGAACGGAACAAGCAGTGTATATTTTAAAAGTCTGACTACTGAGGGAAGAGCTGTATTAACAGCCAATTGGACACCGAATTGGTATAGCGTAAGATTTTTTGATGAATATGGAAATCAATTTATAGGTAGTACTCTTCCATACCTAACGCTTATGCCTAAGGAGGCAAAATATTGGACTCAGGCTGCTGATGGTGTGTCAATAGAATCCACTTTCCCAATTTTGCCTGACTGTGATTTAAATATTCGCGTGCCAAGGGGATATAAAGTCACATTTAACTTATCCGGTCGTCCAGATGGGGTGAATAGAGATGTATGGAGCGTAACTTATGATGCGACCGAAAACGAGATTGAAAATGCAATAGATAACTATTTGGGTACAAGCAGTTACATAAATTGTGAGACAGTTCTTACCAAAACTTCAGGCAATGGGAAGTTAACACCAAGCAGCATTGAAACAAGTGCTCTTTCAAATTTCCGTGTGACTTGGTATGATTATGAAGACGATGATTCTGTAGCATACAGGTATGGTGATATCATTGCAATGCCGTATTACCCTGCGGCATTTACTAACGGGAAAACCTTCCATGGTTGGTATACTCAGCCTAATGGGCAGGGTACTAAGATAACGCAGGTAAATACAACTACTTTTGGCAATTTTGACCTATACGCATATTGTACTTACAATACTTATACAATAAAACTTAATACAAATGGCGGAGCTTATGACGGGCATAATGGAACTTACACACTTTTTGAAGGGCAGTATTATGATAGTTATGATTTTGACTTGTCATTGTTCTATAAACTTGGCTACACCTTTGACAAGATAATATTACAAACAGGAAAAGGTGATATTAGTGCAAGCGGAGCAGGAATATACAGCTATTCCATTCGAAATAGCAATGCTACTCTTCAAATTAAATGGAAGGACACTTGGGCGAACCATGCAGCCTCAGCTTTTGATAGTGGAACGGGCAGCAAAGCAGATCCTTACATAATTAAGACTGCGCAGCAACTTGCATATATGACAAAACGCGCTCAGCAAGGGGAAAGTTTCAATGGGGAATATTTGAAGCTAGGAGCGAACATAGACCTAGCGGACTATGAGTGGTTGCCAATAGATAATTTCCGTGGCAATTTTGACGGAAATTATTGTAAGATTTCAAACATAACTATTACAACTCCAAAGCAGCTGGCAG
>CAJULT010000014.1:0-7096 GCA_910587225.1 uncultured Christensenellaceae bacterium | reverse complement strand
TCTGGGCTGTTTACTAAGCTAGAAAACTTTGACAACAAAATTGAAAAATTTATAATCGATTCAGCCTTGATAGAGTCTTATATAGGTGCAAATTCATCGGCTGCTAGCCTTGAGGAGTCTACTCTTGGAATTAAACAAGCAGGAGCAATAGCAGGAATGAGCGAGATTGACTTAAATAACTTTATTGTTATGAATAGTAAAATAGTTGCAGCAAACGCAGCCGGCATAGTTTATGAAGGACTAGGCTATATCACAGATTGCAAAGTGGCAGATAGCACAATTTTGTGTGCTGGCGGGGAAGTTGCTGGCATAGCAGTGACAGGAAATATTCAAAATTGTAGCGTAATTGGTGGAACAGTTCGTAATGGAAGATGGGATTCGGCTAGTAAAGTTTTTGCAATTAGTGGTTTAGCTTATGAAAAAACAGGGTGCTTTGTTTCTAATCTTACCCTGGGAAATGGAGGAGAAATCGTAAACTATGTTTACGGCTCATCAAGCGCCTTTGGTGGCTGGGTAATGTTGACACCTACAAGCATGCCAGTTCAAAAGAGCCTGCTGGCGCTTGGCGGCAATTTAACAACTACAAGCCAACAGGTTTACGACTATCTAGTAAATACCTTAAAATGCACAGCAGGAAAATAATATAATAAAAAATAGCGCGAGGGCGCTATTTTTTGGTTAAAGATTGAAGTTTTTGGTAGTTTTTAACTGCGTTTTGTTTATTTTCTTCCAAAAGCTTGCGTTTTGCTTCATTTTCTAAAGTAATTGAATATCTTCGTTCTCCTTTTAAGAAATCAAAGTACTTGTCTTCGTTTAACATGCTATCAAGGTCAAGTGTGCGGGTCTCAGGGTGGAAGCGATATAGTGGCCAGTAGCCGCATTCAACTGCCTTTTTCATCTCTTGCAAGCTTGTAGACATATTGAAGCCTTGATTTACGCAGGTAGAGTAGGCGAGTATTAGACTTGGGCCGTTATGCGCTTCTGCCTCTTTGAAGGCTTTTATGCACTGAGACATGTTTGCTCCGAGTGCGACCTCGGCGACATACACGTTTGGATAGGTCATTGCGATTTGACCTAAGTTTTTCTTATGGGTTGGTTTGCCACCTTCGTTAAGTTTAACGCTTGCTCCCATTGGAGTACCCTTACTGCTTTGTCCGCCAGTATTAGAATAGGTTTCGTTGTCGAGAACGAGTATGTTTACATTTTCACCGCTTGCAAGTACATGGTCAAGTCCGCCAAAGCCTATATCGTAAGCCCAGCCATCACCGCCGATAATCCAAACTGATTTTTCATTTGATGATAAATAGCTGCTTCCGAGTTTAAGTCCTAAGCCAAACTCTGCGTTATCTTCAAAGAGGCTGTTAGCCCACGCCGGGCCTTTTCCTTCCTCATTCTTTTTAAATGGGCAGGATGGGAATGAGCCGCTATATATGCTTGAGCAGCCGGTGGCGTTTGCGATAAGCATTTTATCTCCAAACAGCATGCTTGCGATTTTAATATATGGCGTTTCTCCGCAGCCAGCACATGCGCCCGGGAACTCAAAATAGCTTTCATTAAATTGGCAGCCTTTTGCGTGGTCATCACTAAATAAAGTTTGTTTAAGTTTTGGTAGGGCGGTTACTTTTTGATAACGCTCTTTTTCCTCTTGCAATATCTCGTTTGCCTCTACCATAGCCAGTGCTTTATTAAGTGCAGGGCAGGTGTTAGCGCACACACCGCAGCCAGTACAATCTTCTGGCGAGAGTTGAATTTTATAGAGGGCATCTTTAATTCCCATTGCCCCCGCAAAGATATCTTTATCTTCAACTTTCCCGGCTTCTACTAACACGGCACGAAGAGCAGAGTGAGGGCAGGCGAGAACGCATTGTCCGCACTGAACGCAGTTTTCTTTAATCCATTTTGGAAGAACGGCTGCTATTCCACGTTTTTCAAAAGCAGCTGTCGCGACAGGAATAACACCAGTAGGAGTAAGAGCTGAAACAGGAATTTTATCTCCTTGACGGTTTGCGATAGGCTCAAAGATTTCATCATAAAATTTGCCAGTGCCAGTCCTTTCTTTTTTGCTTGTAACGCCGCTAAGGGTGTTTACATTAATTTCAACAAGCGAAGCCGCTGCCTCTTTCATGGCGTTTAAGTTTTTGTCAACAACTGCTTGACCTTTACGAGAAAAGGTTTTCACAATCTCTTTTTCCATCTTTTCTAAGGCTTCTTTTTCGCTGAGTAGTCCGGTTGCTTTAAAGAGCGCCATTTGCATAATTATATTAATTTTTTCGCCGAGACCGCATTTTTTTGCAATTTCATGCCCATTTATTATAAAAAGACGTGCATTTTTTGCTTTAAGCGTGTCAACATAACTTTTTGGAATTACCTTATCAATTTCATTGCTGTCGAATATTGAGTTGATAATTACAGTTCCATTTTGCTTTAAGCCTTCAAGACAATCATAGCGGTGAACGAAGGAGAAATTGCCTATTGAAATAATATCAGCCTCTTGCAAAAGGTAGCTGCCAAGTATTTCGCTATCGCTAATTCGCAGGTGGGAGATTGTCATGCTACCTGATTTTTTAGAGTCATATTCAAAGTAACCTTGAACATATTTATCGTAGCTTGTTCCTAGTATCTTGATTGTACTTTTGCTTGCCGAAACTGAGCCGTCTGAGCCAAGTCCAAAAATCTTGATTTCGGTTGCTTTTTGGTTTGAAGTTATATTTGCAAGTGGAAGTGACGAGCCAGATATGTCATCATTAATTCCGACTGTGAAGTTGTCTTTTGGAACTATCAGTTTAACATTTTCAAAAACGGCTTGGGCGCAGGCTGGGGTAAAATCTTTGCCGCCAAGACCGAATCTGCCAGAGATTACTTCAATGTTTTTTCCTGCGACCGCACTTATAATGTCAAGTGCGAGAGGGGCTTTTGCGCCGTCCTCTTTTGTCCTGTCAAGGACGCAGATACGCTTTACCGATTTTGGTAAAATTTTCAAAAAGCCTTCATAGTCGAATGGTCTATATAGACGGACATTGATGGCTGCGACTTCGCGTGGCAATTGTTCCTTCAGCAAATTAAATCCGCTTCCCATGATTACAACGACGTATCTTGCGTTAGGATTTCCTACATATTCAAAAGTTGAATATTTGCGACCTGTTGCTTTATAAATTTCATCAAACACCTCACTTGCAATTTTTGGAATTTGATTTATGCGAGGAGTGCTTGCTTCTCTATTTTGGAAAAAGACATCAGGGTTTTGTGCTGTGCCATACTGGGTAGGCGAGTCGGGAGTAAGAGCGCGAGCGCGGAACTTATCACTTAAAGAAAGTGGTACAAGTTTTAAAAGGGTGTCATCTTCAATCGCGTTTATTTTTTGGATTTCATGACTGGTTCTAAATCCGTCAAAAAAGTGAAGTACAGGGCAGGACGCTTTTTGCGCAAGCATGTGAGCAGCGAGCGCCATATCATGACACTCTTGCACGCTAGTGGACGAGAGCATGGTTACGCCTGTCATTCTTGCAGCCATTACATCGCTATGGTCGCCGAAAATGTTAAGTGCATGACTTGCTACCGAACGTGAGGCAACATGAATAACAGCAGGAAGTGCCTCTGCTGAAAGTTTGTAAAGATTTGGAAGCATAAGAAGTAGCCCTTGGCTAGCCGTAAAGGTAGTGCCTAGCCCGCCAGAAAGCATAGCGCCATGAAGCGTTCCTGCTACTCCTGCCTCTGATTGCATTTCAATCATTTTGACATCTTGATCGTAAAGGTTTTTTACGCCCGCCGCATTTTGTGCACTGCAATATTCTGCCATAGGCGTAGAAGGGGTGATAGGGTAAATAGGTATAACCTGTGAAAGTTTATAGGCAACTGTTGCTACCGCGGTGTTGCCGTCTACTATAATTTTTTTCATTATTTTCTCCTAATTATTTATTATACAAAAGTTGCTTGCGTTCGTCAAAGAAAACAGGGCTTTTTCACTTGTTTTTTTGAGGAAGAAAAGTTATAATAAAAATATGAAACGAGTACTACTTACAATTGAATATGACGGCAGCGGTTTTTATGGCTGGCAAAGACAGCAGGGCATGCGAACGGTGCAAGAAGAGATAGAAAAGGCTATTGAAAAAATAACGGATAGACCTTGCGAAGTTCAGGCAAGCGGAAGAACTGACGCGGGAGTTCATGCACTCGGTCAAACGGCTCATTTTGACCTGCCTTGTCCTGTTCCTATTTCAAAATTGGCGGGAGTGCTTAATAGTCTGCTGCCGCTAGACATTGTAATTAAAAAGGCAGAAATAGTCCCAGATGATTTTCATGCTAGATTTTCTATTAAAAGTAAGACATATCTTTATAAAATTAACACAAGTGAAAAAAAGAACGCGTTTATTTCAAGATATACAAGTCAAGTGACCTATCCGCTTGACTATCAAAAAATGAGGGCTGCCGCAAAGATATTCTTGGGTGAGCATGACTTTAAGGGTTACTGCGCGTCGTCGGCGGTAACGAGTGATTATCATCGCACAATTTATGATATTAAAATATCTCAAAAGAAGAACGAACTTGATATAGAAGTTGAAGGCAGTGGCTTTTTATATAACATGGTGCGAATTATTGTAGGAACGCTTGTTGACATTGGACGGGGCAAGCTTACTGTTGAGAGTGCAAAAAAGGCGCTTGAGGGCGGGGACAGAGCTTACGCCGGAGTTACTATGCCGCCTAATGGTTTGTACCTAAAATGCACTAAATATTAGCCAAAAATGTTGCCTTTTGGGGCGAAAATATGATATTATACTCACATAAATGGAGTTATTATGAAAACTGACAGACAAATGAAAGACCTTTGGTTTAAATTTTTTAGCGAGCATGGATTTAAAAAAATACCGGGCTACTCTATAATACCCGAAAATGATCCTACCGTGCTTTTTACGACAGCGGGAATGCATCCGCTTGTTCCTTACCTTTTGGGAGAGAAACATCCTGCTGGCAACAAAATTTTCGACGTGCAAAGATGCATAAGGACAAGTGATATAGATTCAGTTGGAGACAATAGCCACCTGACCTTTTTTGAGATGCTTGGAAACTGGTATCTTGGCGCTTGCCCAAAAGAAGAAATGATAAAACTCAGTTTTGAGTTTTTAACTAGTGAAGACTATCTTGGCATTCCAGTTGATCGTCTGGCTGTAACAGTTTTTGCTGGAAATGAAGTTGCTCCTCGAGATGATGAGGCGGCTAGCGCTTGGATCAAATGTGGCGTTAAAAAAGAGAATGTATTTTTTACCAAAGATGATAACTGGTGGGCGCTTGGCGGCGGAGTAGGACCTTGTGGGCCGGACAGTGAAATGTTCCTCGATACAGGCAAGCCAAAATGCTGTGATAGTTGCAGCCCATCTTGTGACTGTGGTAAATATCTTGAAGTATGGAACGATGTTTTCATGCAATATAAAGTTGAAAAAGCGGGGCAGATGGCAGAGAAACTTGCCCAGCCAAACATTGATACAGGAATGGGATTAGAGCGAGCAATACTTGTACTTAACGGAGCTAAAAGTGTTTACGATTCAGGGTGCTTAAAAAGAGTGATAGATTTTGTAGAGGCTCATGCATCAATTAAATATGAGCAGAGTGAAAAGTCAATACGCTCTTACAGAATAATTGCAGATCACCTGCGCTCATCAACCTTTATTTTAGGAGATGAGAGGGGCGTTCTTCCATCCAATGTTGGACAAGGCTATATTTTGCGTAGATTTATTCGCCGCAGCGTGAACCATGCTAGAAATATTGGACTTGATACCAAATATTTTGCGGATATAGCTGACATTTATTGCAAAGAGTATGGGCAAGATTATGCTGACATTGCCGCTAACACAGAAAAAGTAAAAGAAGAGCTTATACGCGAAGTTGAAAGATTTTCAAAAGCCCTTGAAGACGGGCATCGTGAATTTGAAAAAGTTATAGCGGGTATTGAAAGGCACAAACAATTTGCAGCTATGAAGGGAGAAGTAGTGCCAAATGTGATAGGTGGCAATGCAGCATTTAGACTCTATGATACTTTTGGTTTTCCTATCGAACTTACAGTGGAACTTGCCAGCGAGAGAGGTTATAGCGTAGACAAGGACGGCTTTGACGCTAAATTTGCTGAGCATCAAGAAAAATCTAGGCAGGCAAGTGCGGGACAATTCAAGGGAGGACTTGCTGACGGTTCAAAGGAGAGTGCTTATCTCCATACTGCAACACATATTATGCTTGCAGGACTTAGAAAAATGTTCGGCGAGGATGTTTTCCAAAAGGGTTCTAACATTACCCCAGAGCGTCTTCGTTTTGACTTTAATCTTGACCACAAAATGACAGCAGAGGAGCTTGCAACTTTGGAAAGCTTTGTAAATGATGTAATAGCCCAAGCTATTCCTGTAAATTGCGAAGTTATGTCACTTGAAAAAGCTAGGGATAGCGGCGCACTCGGCGTGTTTGGAAGCAAGTATGGTGACGAAGTTAAAGTGTATACAATAGGGCAGGTAAGCAAAGAAATTTGTGGCGGCCCACATGCAGAAAATACAAGTCAGCTTCACCATTTCAAAATTTTAAAGGAAGAGTCATCTTCTGCCGGCATTAGAAGAATTAAGGCAATTTTGGATTAGCGCTTGAACTATCATAGTTAATATGATAAAATATAAATATAGGAGGAGATATGGCAAAAAGAGAAAAGGTCAGTAAAGGCTTTGGATTTTATCTTTTTATGTTTATCTTAATTTTAATTGCTGTCTTTATGGTTGTGGTCGGAATTATGATATTTAGTCCGGGTAAAACCATCTTAGGCTTTAAATACATAAAGACTAATGATCAAGTGTCAGTAACTGAGGATAGTAGTGGCGTAAAAATTAATTTTGACAAGCTTTCAAATGTAAATATTAAAACTCAACATGCATCCGTTGTAATTGCGCGCTCTGATAGCGAAACTGGAAGTCTTACTATAACAAGTAAGGTTACAGGGTTTGCTCGCGGCGGCGATCAGGAAAAACTTGAATATAATGTTACCTATGATAATGCAGGCATTTTAACTGTTGAAACAAAAGAACCAACTGGATTTTTGAATTTTAACTATGATTTGAAGGTTATTTTA
>CAJULT010000013.1 GCA_910587225.1 uncultured Christensenellaceae bacterium | reverse complement strand
CTCTGTAAACATTCCAAAAGCTCTTAGAGCTTATATGGGCGGAAAAGATAAAATTTATCCGAAAGCATAAGGAGAAAATATGGCAGTAACCATAAACAAAAGCTTGATTGATGGAATATTCAGACGGGATAACCAGGAATATTTAGAAAGCACAAATGATAAGGTGCAAGGTTTGTTGACGCTCGCTATTGAAGATTTGTCAAAACGTATTGCTTATATTAGTTTCGACAATACAATTTTAGAACCGATGAACGAACTTAGTAACGGCGGCTTTACTGACAATTCTAAGTTTACTTATTTTTTAGGTGTTGATTCAAGTCAGCTTGAAATAAACACGTTGCAACGCAATGAATTTTGGAAAAGGGCGCTTGACCGAGTTGTGTTTGCTTGGAAAAATCGTAATGGCCCTAAAAAGAAGAGAAGACGTAAGAAAAAGAACGAAACCGAAGAGCCGAAAATAAAAGAAATCGATCCTAGTAAATATACGCTGTCAAATCTATGTGAGGATTTAGTGAATGCCATGGCTGAACATCTTAGCATGACTAGTTTAGTATCTTTATCTGATAATATGATTAAGGTAATAGGAAAAGATGATTTTGGTGCTAGCGTTCAAATAAATATCTATGTAGTTTTGTTTGATGGTGAACAATATAAGTATTTTATTAGCCGTAAGAAAGGCTTTTTGAAAATTGACAATCAGTTGCGTGTTGCTGCATTTGACAATAAGATTGAAAGGGTTGGTGATGTGTTACAAGATATGATAAAGGTATTTAATGTACTTTATTATAATATCAATAAAACGCTACCAAATCAGGTATTTATTGAAAGTCTGCTTTGCGGCTGTCCGAATGAACTTTTTTCACAAGATCGCTATAAAACCTTTTTAAAATTAATTAATTATTTAGCCATGTCTGACGTGAGTCAGATTAAATCTAACTTAAATCCAGATAAAACAATATTTACAGATAGTATGTGTGGTAATAGTGCTTATGGATATAAGAAGTTTATAAGTTCATTGCAGTTACAATAAAAATGCAATTTATTTACATTTTTTTGTGTAAATATGCAAAAATGCATTGTTATCAAAAAATAACATAATAGTTTGAAAAATAAGGCTAGTATGCGCCTATTTATGCGCAAAAGTTGTGTTTTGCGCATAGAATATGCGCGTTGCATACTAGCCCCCTTTTAAAAAATTTGTGTCTAAAACTGAGCTTTTCTTTGGTGGAAACTCTATTTTATTTCTTCTATCCCCCATAAATATTAAAAATTGACTTATTATGTAATGCATCTAAACACTTGTTTATTTCTAATTCCCCTATTGACAATGTATTATATCAGACATTCGAAGAAGAAGGAACATTGGTTATTCATTCATACGATTACCATTTGAACAGAGAAGGTAATCCTTGCTATTACGCATATAATGATTTTATGTTTTTCTTCCGTGGCCTTGGCTACAAATATCAACGAGATAAAGAGTTGACAAAAATCTTACAGAAATCACTTATGAATAAGCCCGGATATTTAGAAGACTTAAAACAATATGTAGGCAGATACTTTGATTCAAAAATAAAAGAGGAGCGTCTGAAAATTGACCAAGCAAACAAAGCAATTGTAGATTTGGAGTCTAAGAAGGAGAAAGCATGGCAAAAAGTTTTAAAAGAGTTAAATTCAAGTAATGACGAAGACGTATAAAAAACAGCCAAACGGCTGTTTTTTTGTTACCCTAGCCCTAGAATAAAGGAGTACATATCAAGTTGCTTTTTACGCTTTTTATAGTCTGGACAATGTGATTTAACCTCCTCCCAAAAAGCCTTTGAGTGATTTAAATGTACTCCATGGCAAAGTTCATGAATTATCATATATTCGATAAGTGGTTTTGGGAGCATAACAAGGCGGAAATTGAGTTTCATATTGCCATTGCGGTCGAAACTGCCCCAGTTACGCTTTGAATTACTTAACTTTAAACTTAAAAATTTAAGCCCGCACTGCCCGCTTATTTCGGCTGCCATAGCAGGAAGATGTTTTTCGGCTTCGCTAAGGTAGAGCTTAGTAAGCTCCACCTTTTTTTCGGTTTTGTCACACAAAAGCAAGGTGAAATCTATTTCTTCAAATTTAAGTTCTTGCCCTAAAAGATAAACTTTATTTTCAAAGTCGAATTTCGACTTGAATTCATTTACTTTTTGCTGTCGCTTTAAGTGCCTAGCAATCCACCCTTGCTTTGAGGCGACAAACTCTTGAATTATCTGTTCATCCGCCCTGTAAGGCGCTTTTATGACAACCTCGCCCCTCTCGTTTAAACTTAGACTTATAGTTTTTCTTTTTTGTTTTATTATTTTATAATTCATAGATTCATTATAGCACAAACTAAAAAATTACTAAAACAAAAAAGTGGCTTTGCCACTTTTATTTTAATTTTCACTTTCCCCATTCTTTTCTAGCGCGGCTATTAAGTCGTCAAGTATATTTATAGTCCCTTTAATTCCGCGTTCGCTCGCTTTTTCACCACACCATAAGGGCTGCTCTGGCTTGATAACTCTTGTTTGATTTTTATACTTATTGTTTTCGCTCCTAGCCCAGTGTATAACATTATTAGTTGCAAAATCATCTACGAAATAAAGGGATTGAAGGTCGTATTGACTTGTTAAACTATCTATGTCTTCAGCAATTTTCGTTAATGTTGGACGCCAGTCTTTCTGTCTATCAAATGATTTCATACAGTCTTCAAAACCTTTAAATTCATTAAACTTCAAAATTTCATTTTTAAACATCATTTTATCGAAGTCTATAAAGCTTTTATCAATGAGTTCTGGGTGGCACTTTCTACCAACTACAAACATTGATGCCATATTAAATGCGTAGTGCAAGTCAGGATAGTATTCGCAATCTCTATAAAAATGAATTATAGTTTTTGTTGCGCGTTCAAGTTCTTCCAGTCTTTTAATTTTTTGACACAAAGTTTGGACAAACTCCCACTCGTTTTCCTCAATTTTTAAACTGCACCAAAAATCAAATACAGTATAAACTTCCAACATCCATACATTTACTTTTTCTTTATTCATATCGCACCTCTTTCATGTATTTTAACATTATTTGCTGTGTTTGTCAATACTCAATTTATTTCGCTTACACTAGTATGCATTGCATAATAGCCCAATATATTGATAAAATTTTGCATAATAGTGCGAATTTATTTGACTTGACTCCTTTTATAGTTATATAATTTGATTAAGAGGTAATCTATGGATATCTATGCTAAAGGACAACTATCTTATTTGATTTTGAACTGCCTTTTAGAGCGGGATTTTTATGGACTTGATATTATAAGTGAAATCAGTGACCGCTCAAACGGCCGTATTAATTTAAAAAAGCCGAGTGTGTATTCTAACCTTACGCGTATGGAAAAAGCTGGACAAGTTTCTTCTTACACAAGAAGCAGTGACCTTGGCCCAAATCGTCGTTATTATAGCGTGACTGAAAAGGGACGCAATTATTTTGCTGAGCTTAAAGAATATTTTGAGCGAAACCATATTGATGTATTTAAGGATTTTCAAACTGAAGAAGAGGTTCAACCTGCATCTATATTGCAGCAACCTGTTGCTGTGGAGCAGGCAATGCAAGAAGAAGATGAACTAATGGAAGAAGAGACTTTTAAGCAAGACGACTTCTTTGATTTTTCGTCTATAGATGGTTCTTCAGAGAAAACAGAACCCGTAAAAGTTGAAGAAGAGAAAGAGCCTGTTCAGGCGGTTTATAATGCAAGTCAAAGCGATTATAATACTGAATCAGTTTATGTAGAAGAGCCAGTTTATAATCAAACTCATCAAGCAATATATGAACAAGTTGAAACCCCTGCTCTGCAAGAAGTGAAAGAGGAAGAGCAAGTTATAAGTAAGGCTTGGCAAGAGCCTATACAAGAAAAGCTTGTAGAAGAGCCAAAGCGGGATGACGCAGCCTTCCTACCTAAGAATGAAATTACTGATCCAAATTACAATCAGAAGATTTATGATATAACTCGTGATTTTAATCGTTACCGCAGAAAGAGAAGCTTTGCAGAAGATCAGATGGCATTTGAAGTTAATGACGCTGCACCATCTTTCCAAGAGGCTGAGATGAAGAAGCAGCAAAATTTGGAAGACTTAAAGTCTGCCCTGCTTGAAAGCAAAGGTAAAGTTAATGAGGTGCCTCAACATTTCTTTAATCCGCAGACTGTTCAACCACAACCTGCTGTAATTACGCCTAAACAGGAGCAAGCACCTGAGGTGGATGACGGCGTGTTTATTACAGGACACATAGAGAATCGTGAGTTTTTGAAAACTCGCAAGATAGAGCCGCCTAGACTTAAAATCGTTTCTGATAACGTACCACTTCCTGCTCCAAAGCGTGATACAACCATTGACCCATCGCATAAAGAGATAATTGAAGATTTGTATGCGAAGAGCAAGGATACGAGTGAAGAGCAGGTAAACACGCTCTATGATTATGATGACCTAGAAGACTATTATAAATCGCAGCATATCATATTTAAAACTTATAAGCATGGACAAAAAGATCAGCTTGCACACAACACAAACAAGTTAAACCTTATAATTTCTAGCGTGACCTTTGCCCTATTATGCATTATTACGGCGACTATGTTTGGAGTGCTTTATAGCAAGCACCTAACAAACCCTAATACAAGTTTTATCTATATAATTTTACCGGGTGTTTTCCTCATTGATGTTATTGTAAAAGCAACTGCTATGAAAGGAAGAAGCTGGGAACCTAAACCTATGCCTCCTCAGTGGTTCATGTGGCTTATGTGGCTGTTTACAAGTGGGGTTATTGTTGGACTTAATTTTGCATTTGGACTTTCGGCTGAAACGTTTATGAGTCACTTTGCAGCGCTGGTTTATCCGCTTTCTATATTGGTAGTAACAATTCCATTCCACTACTATTTGAAAAGAGGAATTTATATTAAACATTGGCATTAAAAAAAGACCGCTTATGGTCTTTTTTTATGTCTTTTTATAAGTGATAAAATTAACTCCCCTAGCAAAAATAACAATATCATAGCAAAAGAAATAATTAGAATTAAGGTAATGCTATTTGAGAAATAAACGCATAACAAAGTTACGATTAAGCAGGAAATAAATGCACCTATTGCGATAGTTAAAATACATTTTTTTGTGTCAAGATTTGTAAGACCGGCAATTACACTCCCCGACCATACGCCGGTAAGTGGCAGCGGTAGCGCCACGAAAGTAGTAAGCATAAGATACTTTTTAAAATTTGAACTTTTGTTTTCAACAGCTTGCAATTTTTTTGCATAGCGATTGTTTATCTTTTCCACTACAAAACCGCAAGTTTTGCTTTTGATTTTTTTCGTTAAAAGTATAACTAAGAAGCATGGCAGCATAGCGCCAATATAGGAAAATAAGAATGCCTGCCAAGCTGGGAGAGCTGCTTCGCCCCAAAACGCTGGGTTCATTGCAAAAGGAATAGCAATTTTGCTTTCGAGCGTAGGAATAAGAGCAACTAATATTGTTGCTAGCCAAATGCAGGAAGAAAAATTCTCAGCAAAAAAATCGAATATAAAATCCATATCTTACGATATTCAAAGTTTCAAATAATTATGATAGATATAAAACAAAAAAAGCGGCAATGCCGCTTTTAAATTTATGCTGGAGTAAAGCCTAAGTTAACATTGAGGTAAATGTATACCGCTTCGCTTTCACTCATTCCGCCGATTGCAAACAATCCTTCAGGCATTGGCATACCATTATTGAGATTAGCATTGTATGTAAATCCACCAAAGTCATTGATGCCGCCATAAATCTTTTTGCCCTCTAGCTGGGTATCAGAATAAACACCTATTGCATTAATTGTAGCAGAGGTATTACCATTTATTGCTTTGCAATTAGTGCCGCTTATGTTATATGCCCCGCATGATGTGATTCTACTAGAACCAATTAACCTATCTCCAATCAAAGCTCCACAAGTACCACCTTCAATTACACTATTTTTAACTATACAGTTTTCTATCAGGACGTTTAATGCGGCTGCTCTACCTGCAAGCCCACCAACATACCTTGCGCCGCTTAAATTGGCATTTGTAATCATGCAATTTCTATACTGACCAATCAATTGAAGTCCACCTGCTAATGCGCCGACATCTCTTCCAGAAGTTATATTCACATTGTCAAGTATAATATTAGATATTGAGAAACAACGTCCAAACAATCCAGAATAGTTATACTCTCCTTCGGTAATTCTTAAATTTGAAATTTTATATAATCCTCCATCAAAAGTACCCTTAAATACTTGTTGATCTCCTATAGGTACCCATTGATGAGCGCTTAAATCTATGTTTGCGCCAAGTTTAAAATATTGACCATTTAAGTCGCTGCCTATGCTATCTTTGGAAAGCTTGCCAAGCTGTCCTGCGGTTTTTATGATATATGGATCAGTTTGAGTGCCTGTGCCACTCGCATAACTTGTCGCAACATATTCGTCATCTATCCAAGTCTTTTCTATCCAATAAGCATATAGACTTAAAGTAGTATCTAAGTCATAGTTTTTAGCACTTGTGCCAGTTGCAGTATAATACTGCACTCCCGCCCCACTTGTTTGCGTAAAGTATCCTTGAAAGTTATAGCCTATCTTGGAAGGAATTGTTATACCTGGCATCGCAGCATCTTTTGTTGCAAGAACAGAGGTTGTTCCCCCACTGCCACCTTGTTGATTTAATGTAACAGTTTGAGTAATGATAAAACTTGATGTAACCACACTAGAGATTGAATTGCCTGCGCCGTCATAAGCATACGCATGTACTTGATAAGGCCCAACTTCGCCATTGTGATCACTCTTATTCACAAGATAACGATAGTTATAGGATTGTACATTAACATTCCAGCTGCCATTCACGCCCATATGCCAAACAAGATCATCCTGTCCATTTGCTGTTGTCCATGTTGGGAATTGCACTCGTGCCAGCCCAACATTGTCTGATGCATAAGCGTAGACATAAAAACTATTGTCATTGTTTTTAACGATCGTTGTGCGAGAGATAATAGGCGCCTCACTATCAGTCCATCGTGCATAAAGCGTTGTTGCGCTTGTTTTATCCCAAGATCTAGCGCTTGCACCTGCGGCAGTATAATACTGCGTTCCGCCAGTTGTAGCGCTTGTATCGTAGTAACCTTGGAAAGCAAATCCTGCTTTCGATGGCTTTGTTATGGTAGGCATAGCGCTGCCATAAGTTGCCGTTACGCTACTTGTTCCGCCGCTGCCGCCATTTTGGTTTAGTGTAACAGCGTATTTATTGGCTGTCCAATTCGCAGTAAGTGTTGTAGTTGTTCCCATTGTAATTGAATTGTAGGTTTTATTGTATGTAGTTGTTCCATTTGTTACTGTAAAGCCATTAAAGGTGTAGCCAGTCCTTGTAGGTTCTATTAATGGCAGTACCGAACCATAACTATATGTATACGCAATATTAGAAGTAGTTAAACTGCTTTTTTGTGCTAACCAAAAGTCGCGTACTTGATAAGTCCCAGTCGCTCCAGAATCACAATCAATTCTAAAATTATATGTGCCTGTTGTAGGAGCGGTAAATTCTCTTTTTACATTGCTTCCAGCAGTAAATGTTAAACATTGTGAGCCAGTATAACCCAAATTTATTGCATAGAATACTTGTATCGGTGCATTTGAAGATGCGTTTATTACATATTGAGTGCCAGCTGTTAAATTTGCAGTAAATCCTGTTGTAGCATACGGATCGGAAGTTGAAGTAACGCTCATGCTTAAATTGTCTTGGCTTGCAGAATAAGAAATTGATAAATTGTGGTTGTTAGTACTGCTCCAATTTCCGGTTATTCCATTTAAAAGGTTTTTGTAATGGCTCCCCCCATTTGGGTTTATAGTAAGAGTATAATTGTTTGCTGATCTTGTGGCAGATGCTCCTATAGTATAAGTTATGCCTCCTCCCTTTATGGTAACTCGTTTAGGATTACCTGTTCCACTTATACTTCCGGTCCAACTTGAAAACGTATAAGTATAGCCAGTTGCCGAAGATAAAACATATCTAAAATAATAAGTGCCCGGGGTAACACTCACCCCGCTAGTTGAAGATAATAGTGTATTTTGAGAGGAAGAGCTAGTACCATAGTATATTGACGAAACATTGCTTAATGTTCCCCTTTTTAGTGTAGCAGTTGCTGGGGTTACGGTAACCGATAGGGAGTAGCTCCCTGAGTCCGTATCTGAAGTGCTTCCCATAGGATTGATCCAAATATGGAAGTAGACTTGGGCTTTAATACTGATTGTATATGTACCTAACAAACCTGTTGTTGAAAGTTTTGTGCTACGTGATTCGCCAAATGAAGTGTTGCTGCCACTTTCAATATCCGATTCGCCATTTACTGTATATGTTTTTCCTCCAAAAGTTATGGTTAGATTATAACTATATCCTATCGCTAAAGAAGTGTCATATTCCCTTGTTGACATTTCTACATAATCTTGTGTAAGTTCGGATGAAATGTTAAGTGTTAAGTCAGTACCTGCTGTCACTGTTTTTTTGCTTAAAGAAAAGTTAATTCCTACAGATGGCCAACTTGTTGCAGCAGACGAAGTTGCCAATATGTTTCCACTTGCAGCAGAAACATCTGTTTCTACTATTTCTGTTTGTGGTAAATCAATATTTATATTTTTCGCCAGAAAAAGACTGCCGCCTATTACAGCGGTTAATGAGAGAGTAATTAATGCTAAAATAGATAATATTTTTTTCATGCTTCCTCCTTTTTAATATTTTAACCAATTCGATAATTTTTACCAAACAATTTACGCAATATTTGAGTGTCTTTTGATCTTTATTTTCATTTTAATTTTAGCAAATCCCCCCCCCGCGTCAAGCAAATATTGAACAATATTTCAAAAAGGAAAATTATTATATAAAAAAACTTAATAGGAATAGAGATGATTTGTATATGTATAACAAAAAAACAGGCTATGCCTGTTATTTTGCTGTATCAGTTGCTCGATATTCTCGAATTACGTTAACTTTGATTTGTCCTGGGTACTGCATTTCAGCCTCTATACGCTTTGCAATATCTCTTGCAAGCAGAACTGATTCGCTATCGCTTACCTGTTCAGGTTTAACAATAATTCTCACCTCACGACCAGCTTGAATTGCATAAGATTTGTCAACTCCTTTAAAGCTGTTTGAAATCTCTTCAAGCTGTTGCAAACGTTTAATGTAGTTTTCAAAGCTTTCGCGTCTTGCACCAGGTCTTGAACTTGAAATTGCATCCGCAACTTGAACAATGATAGCCTCAATGCTGTGGAATGGAACATTGCCGTGGTGAGCTTCAATGCAGTGAATCACTGCTTCGCTTTCTTTGTATTTCTTTGCAAGATCAACGCCAATAGTTACATGTGTGCCTTCAATTTCGTGATCAAGTGCTTTACCAATATCGTGGAGGAATCCCCCGCGTTTAGCAACCGCAGCGTCAGCACCAAGTTCGCTTGCTATCATGCCAGCAAGAAGTGCGGTTTCAATACTATGCTTTAAGCAATTTTGACCATAGCTTGTCCTATATTTAAGTCTTCCCATAACTTTAACAAGTTCAGGATGGAGATTGTAAAGTCCGACTTCGTTGCAAGCTTTTTCGCCCGCTTCTTTAATTGTCTTTTCAACTTCTTTTGTTGCCTTATCAACAACCTCTTCAACTCTTGTTGGATGAATGCGTCCATCAACAATTAATTTTTCAAGGCTAAGTCTTGCAATCTCTCTTCTGATTGGATCGAAACTTGAGATAGTGATTGCTTCTGGTGTGTCGTCAACAATAAGTTCTACACCGGTTACGCTTTCAATAGAGCGAATATTTCTACCCTCACGACCGATTATTCTGCCCTTCATTTCATCGTTTGGAAGAGCAACTGTTGTAACCGTCATTTCGCTAGAAAGGTCAGTTGCACATTTTTGAATAGCTCCTACTACGATTTCGCGAGCGTGAGTTTCGGCTTCTTCTTTTGCTTCATCCTCAATTCGCTTAACCATAAGTCCAGCGTCTTTCTTTGCTTCTTCTGTGATGTTTTGAATAAGCAAATCTTTTGCTTCTTTTTTGCTCATGCCTGAAATTTTTTCAAGCTTTTCCATCAGTTGAGATTTGATCTCTTCTGCGGCCGCAGTTGCTTCGGCAATTTTACCGCGTTCAACAGCTAAACCTTCTTTTTCTTTTTCAATTTGTTCAAGCTTTGTATCTACAGTCTGTTCTTTCTTTGTAACATACTCTTCTCTCTGATCAAGGCGTTCTTCCTGTTTTTGAATTTCGCCACGGCGAGCTTTTGCCTCGTCATTAGCTTCATCCTTAATCTTTTGAGCTTCTTCTTTAGCTTCTAACATTGATTCTTTTTTAATTGTCTTTGCTTCTGCGTATGCCTCTTCGATAATTTTAACAGCATTTGACTTGCTTTTACCGATTTTCTTTGTCGCAATAATCATATATAGCCCAACGCCCGCGCCGACACCAACGAGCAGGCAAACAACACCTATTACAACGGCAATAGCAGGAGCAACAGCGCATAACATGCTTAAATTGCTCATACTTTTTCCCCTTTTAATTTGCGAATAAAACTCGCTACCTTAATTATATACTAAGTAGCGAGTTTAAGTCAAATAATTTTATAGTGCTTTTTAGATTTTTAATAAATCAATATATTGTGGCTATTATGCATACATAAATGCTATATATAGTGATTATGTTTTATATCTAAGCAATAATTCTTTATATTCTTTTGATACGCGGAAGCTGTCGCGGCATTTTGAAATGGCTTTGTTTTGTGTAAACGGGTCAAGCCCTTTTTGCCCCAGCAAACCTAGCGTTTTATCTCTAAATTTTACAAAGCCCTCGCTTACAAGCCATGCGACTGCCATTTTGACATAATAGCCTTCGTGTTCAATATTGAGACAGATATTATAAATTCCGTCAATCCACTCCTCTTCCATATAGCACGTCATAAGCGTAATAATGCCGAAGCGTGCAACAAATTCTCTACCTGAAAAAGCTAGGCTTGCAAAATAGTTGAAGTATTTTGCTTTGTCCTTGCTCTTTTTAAGAAGTTTCATAGAGCCGCAAACACTGTCACAGCTTGCCCAGCAATCAATTTTCTTCACCCAGCGTTCATATAAGGATATTTGCTTGTCAAGGTCTTTAACTAAGGCAATAACAATTCCTTGAATAAGCACCTCTTCATAGCTGTCATCTTTTGCAAGTTTTAAAAAGCCAGCCCAGTTGCCTTTTGAAATGGCTTTGGCAATGGCGCGCACATCTTTCATGACAAGACCATATACATGCTGCTTTGTTCTTAAAATGTTTATGTGTCTTTCGCGATTGAACTGGCTTTCGTCTTTTGCAAGCGACTTTAAAAGCCCTACATATTTTTTGTAGTCACTTTCACTTTTGAATTCTAAATCTTTTAACTCTTCAATTACCATATATTCCTCATTTATTTTTGCAAGCTTCTATAAAGGCTTTAAAAATTTTATTATGTATTTTATATTTTTTGTATAAGCTTTCAGGATGAAAGCGGAGCGCTATATAGAAGTTTTTGGTATTGTCCTCTACTGCTTCAATATTTCCATCATCATCTAGTGCTGAAATGGTAAAATTTTTTGGCAAGAAATCGATTACTTTTTTATGCCTTGAATTGACGGCTAATTTTTCGTTACCAATAATTTTGAAGAGTTGAGTGTCGCGTTTGATTTTTATTTCATGAACAATATCACTCCAATACTGGCTATGTTTTTCAGGATCATTAACCTTTTTTGTTGTTCCATTTAATGCTCGCACCATTGCGTTCTGTCCAGCACATATGCCAAACGTGGGAATGTTATTATCGTAGCAATATTTGGCTATCCAAGATTCATATTTGAGTGAATCTTTTCCGCCTTGTAAAATTATTCCACTGCATAGAGCAAGTTGCTGTTTCAAATTATCTTTTTGTTGTTTGCTAAGGTAAGGCTTCCAATTATCTTTGCCTATAGGTGTAAATTGAACTTCAGTTTCGGCTGGAAGTATACCGATAGGAATCCCTCCATTATCAAGTATAGCATTTTTTAATTCATCTCTAATTAAAGCTTCTTGTCTTTTATCAGTTTTTTCAATATATTTTGCGACAATGCCTATTATTGGTTTCATGCAGTTCTCCTAAAATCTATTTGTTATTTTGTACTCAGCCATAAACTTGTCATGGAAATCTTTGAAAGTGCCAGCTATTATATGCTCACGGCAGGTATGAGCTAGCTTGATAAGGAAATGCAGGTTATGAATTGACAATAATTCTGCCCCAAGCATTTCATCCGCATTTATTAGGTGGCGAATATAGGCGCGCGTGTAGTGCTTGCAAGCATAGCAGTCGCAGCCCTCTTCAATTGGAGTAAAATCTTCTTTAAAGGTGGCGTTTTTAATTGCGAGTTTACCTTTTGATGTAAACGCAGTTCCATTTCGCGCTATGCGTGTTGGTAGAACGCAATCCATCATATCAACTCCCCTTGCATAGCCTTCAACAAGGCAGTCTGGCGAGCCAACCCCCATTAAATATCTAGGCTGATTTTTAGGTAAAAGTGGATGCAGGAAATCGAGAATGTCATACATTATACTCTTCTCTTCACCTACTGATAATCCACCTATTGCTATTCCGCATTTCGCATAAGGTAAGCAGTCTTCAACGCAGCCCGCGCGCAAATCTTTATAAATATTTCCTTGAACTATTGGGAAAAGCATTTGATTTGGGTTGTTGTGTGCTTTGTAGCAGCGTTCAAGCCATAACTTTGTTTTGCGTTTGGCTTCAAGTGCTTCTGCGTAACTTGCTCCTCCGTCCTCTTTTGCATCTGTACACTGGTCAAACGCCATAATTATATCTGCGCCTAGGTCATTTTGAATTTGCATATCTTTTTCGGGAGTTATAAAAAGTTTCTCGCCACTAAGGTGTGATCTAAATTCAACGCCATTGTCGTTGACTTTGCGCAGATCTGATAAGCTAAATACCTGAAAGCCGCCGCTATCTGTAAGAATAGGTTTATCCCAATTCATAAATTTGTGAAGCCCACCTGCTTTCTTGACAATTTCTTCCCCTGGTCTTAAATGTAAGTGGTATGTGTTAGATAAAATAATTTGCGCGCCCATATCATGCAAATCCTCTGGACGCAAACCTTTTACGGTTGCTTGTGTACCAACGGGCATAAAAATAGGCGTTTCAATATCCCCATGTGGCGTATGAAAAAGCCCTGCACGCGCGCCGGTGTGCTTGTCTTCGGCTATCAGTTCAAAACTAAATTTTTCCATAAAAATCCTTTATCTTGTATTTTAATTTGCATATTAGTTGCAATATGTAGCTAATCTTTAAGTAGCAGCATGCTATCGCCGAAACTGAAAAAGCGGTATTTTTCTTCTACTGCGGTTTTATAGATTTCCATTGTGTCGTCATAGCCTATAAAGGCCGATACAAGCATTATAAGCGTACTTTCAGGCAGGTGGAAATTTGTAATAAGTCCGTCCACAAACTTAAATTTATAGCCGGGATATATGAAAATGTTGGTGTCCCGCTTTTGTGGCGAAATCTGTCCTTTTTCATTTGCGCAGCTTTCAAGTACACGGACGCTTGTTGTTCCAACCGCAATTATCCTTCTCCCCTCGCGCTTTGCCTTGTTGAGCGCATCAGCATTTTCGGCAGTCATTTCGATATGTTCGCTATGCATTTCGTGCTGCAAAATATTATCTTCTTTAACTGGTCTGAAAGTACCAAGTCCCACATTAAGCAAAACTTCGACAATTTCAACGCCTTTGTCTTTGATTTTTTGAAGCAGCTCTGGTGTGAAATGTAGACCTGCTGTTGGCGCAGCGCTTGAACCTTCTACTTTGGAATAGACAGTTTGATAACGTTCTTTATCTTTAAGCTTTTCATGTATGTATGGTGGAAGTGGCATAGTGCCGACTTCGCTAAGGCGATGTTCAAATACGCCATCAAATTCAAATTCGATTATGCAGCTACCATAGTCCATTTTTCTTTCAATGGTGCATGAAAGCGTTTCACTAAAAGTCACTTTTGTCTCTTCGTTTAACCTCTTAAAAGGCCTTGCTATTACCTCCCACCTTTTAAGGTCTAGCCGTTTTTGAAGAAGTATTTCAATTTTAGCTCCGGTATCTTTATATCCATAAAGCCTTGCAGGCAGCACCCTAGTGTTATTTAAAACGAGGACGTCCCCTGCTTTGAGATAGTCGATAATATTATAAAAATGCTTATGCTCAATTTTCTTTTCTTTTCCATGATAAACAAGAAGTCGCGAGTGGTCGCGCGGCTCTATAGGCGTTTGTGCAATAAGTTCTTCCGGCAGGTCATAATAATAACTGCTTTTTAGTAGTAAGTCTTTCATGATTATGATTATATCACAATCGATTTTTATTTGTAAAATAAAAACAGGCAATTGCCTGTTTGAAAGTTTATAATAATGTTTCAAGTAGCTTAGGAAACTTATCATAACCAGCTGCAAAGTTGAAATGCCCGCCAGCTTCAATATTTATGATTTTTGCATTGAGTTGTATTGCAAAATTGGTTAAAGCCTCTTGCGTAATAAATGGGTCATTATCACTTTTAATGCAAATGATTTCATCCGCGACTTTACTTGCAATTGATAAATCTTTCATAAAAAAGTCCTTATTGATTTTATCAACTTCTGGAACTGTTCCTTTGTAGTTGTTAAAGCCACTTACAAGAACCAGTTTTTTAATATGAATATTGTTTTCATATAAATATCTTACAGCAAAAATTGCACCAGTAGACCACCCTATGACGCAGTCTTGCTCATCTATTTTTATTGAATTTATGAGCTTAGCCCAATTTATAAATGTTTGATTTTTTGGAGTTGGCAACTTAGGAATTAAACAATCAATTTTTCTTTTATTTAGTTCATTTTTTAACCATGGTAGCCAAGCAGTTTTTGCATCGCAGCCAGTGCCGTAAAAAATCACAATTTTCATATTTATTCTCCAAAAGTTTTCCCTAAATGCTTATAAGCCGCCTCAGTGGCTACTCTGCCGCGAGGCGTGCGAGAGATAAAACCGAGTTGCAAAAGATATGGTTCGTAAACATCTTCAATGGTGGTCGAATCCTCGCTGATTGTAGCTGCAAGTGTGTCAAGCCCTACTGGTCCGCCACCGAATTTATCAATAATAGACAAAAGAATTTTACGGTCTATTTGGTCAAGTCCGAGTTCGTCAATTTCCATAATATCTAAGGTTTTATCAGCGATGGCTTTCGTTATTTTCCCCTCACCTTGAATTTCAGCATAGTCGCGCACACGTTTTAAAAGGCGGTTTGCAATACGAGGCGTTCCACGACTTCTTTTCGCCAGTTCAAGACTGGCATCTTCGTCAATTTCAATGCCGAGTATTTTTGCTGAACGCTTGATAATAACTTGAAGTTGTGCGGCATCGTAAAGTTCAAGCCTGCAAATAATGCCAAAGCGGTCACGAAGTGGATTTGTTAGCATACCTGCTCTGGTGGTTGCACCAATAAGTGTGAAAGGTTTTATTTTTAGTCGCATATTGCGCGCAGATGGCCCTTTACCTACAATAAAGTCAAGTGCGAAGTCTTCCATAGCGGGATATAAAATTTCCTCTACCGATTTGTTAAGGCGGTGTATTTCGTCAATGAAGAGTACATCATTTTGGTTAAGGTTTGTAAGAATTGCTGCAAGGTCAGCGGCATGTTCAATGGCTGGACCTGAGGTCACTTTAAACTGGCTGCCAAGCTCGTTTGCGATAATGTGTGAAAGTGTGGTTTTGCCAAGTCCCGGAGGCCCATATAAAAGTACGTGGTCAAGACTTTCCTTTCTTGACTTAGCTGCTTGAATATAAACAGACAGCGACTGCTTAACTTTGTCCTGCCCCATATATTCGTCAAAACTGGTTGGGCGAAGGGAGTTTTCAATCTCGGCGTCTGTAAGATTCTTTGTACTGGTTATAAATCTGTCATCCATTACCTTCTATACCCCCTTAGTGATTTTGCGATAATGTCTTCAACACTTGCCCCCTCGCTTGCATTTGCGCGTGCGAGCATATAAGCTTCATTTTTGCTTATACCGAGAGCAACCAATGTATCAGACGCCATTTGAACTGCACTTTCGTCAATGACCTCAGCATCTAAAGTTTCAGGCGCTGCGAATAGGTCAAGCTTATCTTTAAGTTCAAGACAAAGTCTTTCAGCTGTCTTTTTGCCAAGTCCCTTAATTGTTGAAAGCAGTTTGACATCTTCACGCTTGATAGCAATTGTAAGGTCACTTAATTTCAACCCTGATAAAATGGTAATTGCAAGTTTTGGTCCAACTCCGCTGACTGTAATAAGTTTTAAAAATAATTCTTTTTCTTCCTGCGTGGAAAAGCCAAATAGAAACACCCCGTCCTCACGTACTGCCATATAACAAAGCACCTTTGCCGCCTCTCCTACGTGAGGCAGAGAAACGAGTGTGTTGTTTGAAACTGCGAGTTCATAGCCTACCCCGCCGACATCCATAACAAGCAGCCCTTCCTGCTTTTCTTCAATTATACCTTTCAAAAATGAAATCATAACTTCTCCTAAACTTTGTTTGTGTTAAGTGCACTACTTGTTTGGCTGTGGCAAATTGCAACAGCGAGCGCGTCCGCCGCATCGTCCGGCTTTGGAATTGCATTAAGGTTTAGTATAGCCTTAACCATATATTGAATTTGAGCCTTTTCTGCCCGTCCGTGTCCAGTAAGCGCTTGTTTGATTTGAAGCGGCGTATACTCGTAAATGTTCCCACAGAACTTTTGGCAGGCAAGCAGCGTTACTCCTCTAGCTTGCGCCACTTGAATGACTGTTTTTTGGTTTTTGAAATAGAACAACTCCTCTATTGCTACAACGTCGGGCTTGTATTTTTTGAACAGATAATCAAGGCTTTCTTCAATGCTTTGCAGGCGCACAGGCATTGTGTCCTCTTTTGGTGTGGTAATAGCGCCATAGTCAACTACCTCAATACCATTTTGATCTTTGTCGATTATTCCGTAGCCAATGATTGCATAGCCCGGGTCAATACCTAAAATTCTCATAGTTTAATTTTAATAAAAAACGCCTATTTTGTCAAATGAAATAGGCATAAAAAGCTTGTAAGAAAATATAAGTTTTAAAATGGCTTGTTATAAAAATATATTCAAGCAAAAAGTGCTAACAGCACCACAAAAGGGCTAGCAGCCCTCATCTGGTAGATTCACATTGTGATAAACTTCTTGAACGTCGTCAAGGTCTTCAAGCATATCAATCATGCGGTTGAAAGTCGCAAGTTTTGTTTCGTCAAGGTCAACATAGTTGTCAGGAACCATAGTAACCTCGCTAGATGAAACGTTATATCCTGCTCCTGTCAAAGCCTCTGCAATTTTTGTGCAATCGTTAGGGTCAGTGATAACCTCAGCATAGTCCTCATATTCAATAACGTCCTTTGCACCTGCGTCAAGTGCGGCGAGCATTATTTCATCAATGTCAGCACCTTCTGTTTCAAGCTCGATAACGCCTTTTCTTTGGAAAAGATAAGAAACGCAGCCAGTAGATCCAAGACTACCGCCAAACTTATCAAATGCGTGACGAACATCACCTGCTGTACGGTTTTTATTGTCAGTAAGGCAGTCTACAATAACAGCGCTTCCGCCAGTGCCATAACCTTCATAGGTGCAGCTTTCATAGTTTACGCCACCCATTTCACCAGCGGCTTTTTTAATGCTACGCTCGATAGAGTCATTTGGCATATTGTTTTGTTTAGCCTTTGCAATAACATCTCTAAGTTTTGGGTTTGATACAGGATCAGAACCGCCAGCCTTTACAATAACCGCGATTTCACGACCAATTTTAGTAAAGATTTTTCCCCTAGCGGCATCACTTTTGCCCTTTCTAGCTTGTATGTTATGCCATTTTGAATGTCCTGACATGTTTTAGTCCTCCTAAATATATAAATAATTTAGCACTGCTAGTGCTTTATTGTCAAATAAATACACAAATTGCTTAAAAAATTAACTTAAATTATCTTTCGCCATTTGATACATGATGATTGAACCGCTGATAGCAGCGTTTAGGCTTTCAACACCCTCTTGCATAGGTATTTTTACCGATTTAGAGCAAAGAGAGGCTATTTCATTGCATACGCCTTGACCTTCATTGCCGACTACTAAGCCCTCATCACCTTTAAAAGAAGCGTCAAATACGCTTTCGCCATCCATATCAGCCATAAGAAGTGTACTTTTCCACTCTTTTGCTTTTGCTAAAAACTCTTTTTTAGTCATCTCGAATACTTTAATATCAAAAATTGTTCCTACGCTGCTTCTGACAAGTTTTGGGTTTGTCACTGCTACGCTATCCACCATTATAACACAATCAAAGCCACAAGCGGTGGCTGTTCTTATTAAGCTTCCAGCATTTCCCGGGTCTTGAATATGGTCAAGTACTAAGAAGCTTGATTTTGGCTTAGACACAATATCTTGAGAGTATTCTGCAATGCATAATACTCCCTGTGGTGTTTTGGTGTCCGCAAGGCTGTCTAACGCTTTGCTATCAATTTTATAGCATGGGTATGTTTCACCCCACACATTTAGCGTTTCATCACAAAAAAGCAAAAGCTTAGGAGTAAGCCCCTTAGCTATTGCATCTTTTATAATTTTATAGTTATCCAAAAAAAGCAAAAATCTGTTTTCTCGTTTTTGCTTTTTCAAATCTTTAATTAGATTTATGGATGCCTTCTGCATTATTTAACTTGTCCTACAAGGTTTGCAAATGCTTCTGGTTCTCTTACTGCCATATCAGCAAGTACTTTTCTGTTAAGAGTGATGTTGTGGCTCTTAAGTCCTGCGATAAAGCGGCTGTAAGAAATGTCGTTTTGACGGCATGCTGCGTTAATTCTTGTAATCCAAAGTGCGCGGAAGTCACGCTTCTTTTGTTTGCGGCCGATATATGCGTATTGTCCGCTCTTCATAACCTGCTCACGAGCAGTTCTGTAAAGTTTTGATTTTGCTCCGCGGTAGCCTTTTGCGCTTTTAAGTATAGAACGGCGCTTTTTAACTGCGGTTACTCCTCTTTTAATTCTCATAACTTGTCCTCCTACTTACACAAAAGGGTCTTGATGTTATTTGCATTCTTACCTGCTATGTATGAGCCCTTTCTTAATTTTCTTTTTCTGTTTTGACTTTTATTTGTGAGGAAGTGTCCTCTGTTTGCTTTTGCAAATTTAACTTTCCCGTTTGCTGTTACGCGGAAACGCTTTTTTGCACCACTATGTGTTTTTTGTTTTGGCATGTCCTTTCTCCTTTTATGCGTTTTTCTTTGGGGATATTATAACAAAGATGTTTGGTCCTGCAATCTCAGGTTCTTTCTCGGTAAAGCCATATTCACCCAATCTTGCAACGAAGTCTTTAATAATTTCAATTGCGCGTTTTGAATAAGCTTGTTGACGTCCTCTCATACGAAGTGAAACCTTTACCTTATCTCCGCCCTGCAAAAATTTAATTGCATTCTTAACGCGGTACGCAGTGTCGTACTCTTCAATAGTCATTGAAAGTTTGATTTCTTTAACTTCAATTTTCTTTTGAGCTTTGCGCAGTTCTTTCTCTTTTTTGGTAGCTTCATATTTATACTTACCATAGTTGAGAATTTTGCATACAGGAGGTTTTGAAGCGCCTGACATCATTACAAGGTCAAGTCCCTTTCCTTCTGCAATAGAAAGTGCCTGTGTGTATGGCACAATTCCTAGTTGGTTGCCTTCGTCGTCGATTAGACGAACTTCGCTTGCCGATATTTGTTCGTTGATTAAAAGTTCCTTAAAAATTGTTGTAATCCCCTTTTACAAAAAATTTGGTGGAAGCAAAAAATTCCACCAAAAACATAATTTCTAAATTAAGTTTTTACCATGTCAAAGCAATTTTCGACTGGTGAGAAATGGAAATTTCTACTTTCGTAATTTCATTTTATCATAACAAACTTGCTTTGTCAACTATTTTTATCACATTTCTCTTTTTTTTGTCTATAAATTGTCTTTTCTAGTATAACGCCTAGTTTTAACATAATAGCGTTTGAATTATTAAGCGCCCGCTCTTTCATAATTGCTTTGAAAAAGATTGTTATGCTCGCTATAAAGGCGCTGACAAAAACTGATATTAGGATGTTTAGTGCCGCACTTTCAAGACTTTTTGTAAGCGCTACTACAACGCATGCTCCGCCCGCACCGCAAAGTGTTGAGCAAATATCTCCCACTACATCTGCACAAAAAGAACACACCTTTTCACTATTGCGGCAAAGTTTAAGCCCTACCCTTGCCCCCTTAACGCCTTCTTTGTGCCAAAGCTTAAAAGTATCTTCATCCGCGCTAGCGGCAGCAATTCCGATCATGTCAAAAAGTACGCTACAAAAAATAAAAACTCCTATTGCGATGCTAGCAAAAAGCGCACCCATAGATGACAAAATAGTTTGGCTTAAAAGTCCAAATACAAGTGATAAACTGATTGATAAAAAGAAAGTTTGAAAAGCCCAAAATTTTGAGCTTGAACTTTGTACTATCACTTTGCCATATTTTCTCATGATATATTTTACGCAGGCAAAGTTGTAATTAGACTAGTCTTGCGCTGTAATGGTAAGTTTGCCCAGCTCCTCTTTCACTTCTGTGAGTTTGCCTTTGGCAGCGTTAAGTTCATTAAAACAAACCTTAGCGAGTTTTTCTCCCTCTTCAAAAAGAGTTAAAGCTTCGCTCATCGAAATAGTTCCGCTTTCAAGTTTGGCAATTATCTCTTCCAGTCTTTTTGCTGCTTCTTCGTAATTCATTTCTCCTCCTTGATTACTTTCGCATCCACCCTTCCGTCAGCGAAAATAATGTTTAAGTTTTTATTTTGATTTAAACCCTCTTTTTTAAGTATTGGTTTTCCGTCCTGTTCAATTCTAGCGTAACCTTGATTTAATATAGCTAATGGATTGAGCTTTTTAAGCGCGTTTTCATTTATGCCAAGGCTGTAAGCTCTCTCAGTAACGTATCTTTCCATACCTGTCACCAGCTTCATTTTCATATATTCAAAAACCGATTGCTGCTGAGCAAGCTTAGTCTGCGCATTGTGAGTTAAGTTGGTCATTTTTGCAATAAGTCTGTTTTCATTCATTTTTAAAAAGTTGTCATAACTGATTGTAAGTCGCAGTGCAAGCGAGGACGCCTTATTTAGATTTTCATTTAAGTCAAGTGTTAATAGTTCTGCCGCGGCTGACGGAGTTGGTGCGCGCAGGTCGCTGACAAAATCAATGATTGTAAAGTCTGTTTCATGTCCAACCGCAGACACGATAGGCTTAGAACAGTTATATGTAGCGCGGGCTACTATTTCGGTGTTATATGCCCACAAATCTTCAAGGCTTCCACCACCTCTTGCAACGACGAGTACGTCACAATCTGACTGCTTATCCATAATTTCAATAGCGTGGGCTATTTCATTTTCGGCAAGCCTGCCCTGCACTTTAACTGGATAAAGTACAAGTTGCACTCTAGGATCTCTTCTCCAAGAAACATTTTTAATATCTTGAAGAACTGCGCCATCTTTGGAAGTGATAACCCCTATTTTTTTAATTACTTTTGGCATAGGTTTCTTATGAGAACTTGCGAACAAGCCTTCAAGTTCCAACTTTTGTTTTAGAAGTAAAAATTGTTCGTACAGTTGTCCCTGTCCCGCCTCCTCCACGCGAGTTACATTAAAGGAAAGCTTACCGCCTTTGACATAATAGTTCGGTGAGCCAGTTACAATAACTTTTGCGCCCTCTTTTATCATTGGCGCAAGTGCTGGATAAAAGCAGACGCAAGACAAAACAGCGTTCTCATCTTTAAGTGAGAAGTATGTAATCTGCCTTGCTTGCGATACACCAAAAACTTCTCCGACAACGGGAATGTTGTGGAGAAGTTCTTCACTGTCAAAAATACTTTTTATATATCCAGCAAGTTTGGATACGGTAATTGCATCCATTACTTTTCCTCACCTTTTACAATAGAGGAAAGAAGTCCATTTATAAATTTTGCGCTCTTTTCAGTAGAGTATTTTTTTGCAATTTCGATAGCCTCATTAATTGCTACCTGCTTTGGCGTTGCAAGATATTCAATTTCGCAAAGTGCAAGATAGATAAGTGCAAGGTCTACTTTATAAACTCTATCAATGTCATAGCCCACAAGTGAAGATTTTATTTTTGCGCTCAAAGCTTCTTTATGTTCATGATAGGCGTCCAAAATTTGATTTGCAAAAAGCAAATCCTCGCTTTTTTTAAGTGAGGATATAAGCTCGCATTCTTCTTGACTTGTAAAGCCTTCTGCAAATATTACGCTAAAAGCTGCAATCCTAGCATCTCTTCTCATTGTTTACGCCCCTGCAATTTCGTCTTTATCGCAAATTACGCCGTAGACGTGAACGTTGATTTTGGCTGGTTTAAGTCCTACCATACTGCTAAGGCTGTTCTTAACATTTTCTTGCACCCTAAACGCAATGTCAGGAACGCTATAACCATTGCTAACAATCATATAAATGTCGACTTTAAGTGAGTTATTGTTTTCAAATTTGATTTGTACGCCTTCGCTCTTAGGTTTGCAAACTCTTTTGTACCAAGGCAAATAATTGTTGGTAAGAGCTTCCACGCCGCTTATCTCTTTAGCAGCAAGGTTTATGATAGAAAGAAGTATATCGCGGTCAATATCAACTTTCCCCTTATTTGTGAGGTTCTTATTCTTTACCATTGCTTTCTCCTATTATTTTTAATAATAACATATTTGATTGAAACTTGCAAACTATTTTTATGGGAGAAAAACAATTTCTTAATTATTCAATAGGGATAACTTTGATGTTTTCAATGTTAGTACCCAGTTGGCTTTGAATAACTGCAACTATTTGAGCAACTTGTCCGTCTGTGAGTTTTGCAGCTTTGACAATAGCGTTTACGTTAGAAGAAGAAATTGTTACAACGCAGTCATCAAAACCTTTTGCTTTGATAAGGCCTTCTACAACAAGTTCCTTATCCATTTGTCCTACAAGCGCAAGTCTTGCACTTTCTGCTGCGGATACGGCTTCAGCAGTAGATGTTGGGCTTGAGATGATTGCATCATAGTAAAGCATTTCTTGGTCACGAGTTGATTCACGATCGCTTCTATAAGCGGCAAAATAACTTGCAGTGGTTTGAGTTGGAGGATCAAGGTCACTAACTTTATTGTTAAGAGCAATGTTTAAATAGCCTGTTACTCCTAAAAGTAAAACCATGGCAGCAAGAATGATAATTTTAGTTCTCTTTTTCATAATTATTCTCCTTTTAATTTCCTGTTAGGATTGTAATTGAGGAGTTGTCCACCTCAATAACTGTTTGCAGAGCTAGAAGTAAGTTCATCTTAACTGATACCGCGTCAGCGCCGGATGAAGTAACTACCACCCCTTTTATCGTTGGGTACACCTCTTTTGTAAGTACTGGCTTGCCGTCCACTAATATCACATTTTCAATGATTATTTGGCTTCCGTCTGCCGTCTTTCGTACTTCCTCTTCGGTAGCGTAGACATACTCAAACCCATTTTCAAGTGTTATGACTACATTGACTTGTCCAGCGCCTTTGACACTGCCTAGTACATTAATAAGTTTATTCTCGAGGTACTCCACATATTCCGCAGACGAAGAAAATGTGACTGAATTTTCTGTTGAATTTTGACTATTCGATGGTTCACTCTTCTTTTTTGGTATGGTTGAAAGGTATATGCCAAGCACAATAACTGCAAATATAACCGCAATATATATTTCTATGTGCTTAATCTTTTTAAGCTTCCCCCAGACGTTAGCTAGCTTTTCAGTCAGTTTATTCATCAAAGTATACCTCCTTAACTTTTATCATTTCTAATATTATCTTTTGAATGTCGCGTTTCGCATCTAGAATATTTTTATGAGGCGCTTTTTCAGTTATGCGTAAAGACGAAATGTCGACAGAAACCGACTTAATATCAATCTTTTGAGCGAAGATATCTGCGCTTATTGAAACCACACACCCCTCATAACCTTTCTCTTTAAGTTTATCTTCTGCCCCTTCTTTAAGGCTAATTATTTTATTCAGATTAAGCTGATAGAGATAATCTTCTTGAATATAAATCTCCTCTGAAGAAAACACATTTGATAGGTCAAGTTTCATATTGAAAAGCTTTGGCACAGGCATGATTATGACTAAAATTATAATGAAGGAAAAAATGCCTTTGATATAGCGGTTCATCTGTCCGTTTGGCAGGATTAGCTCTACAATAACTGATAGGCAAATTACACCCGCAATGGACATGATCCAGCCCGAAATAGTTGAAATCATATTTCCTCCTTAAACTATGTTAGCCGAACACATTACAAGTCCTATCATGATGAAATAGATAAATGCAACCGCTATGATAAGGCTTATAAGAAGTGTCATACTTTTCGCAAGAGAAGAAATGAAAGAAGCAATTTGT
>CAJULT010000012.1 GCA_910587225.1 uncultured Christensenellaceae bacterium | reverse complement strand
CCACCGAGATCTACACTCTTTCCTACACGACGCTCTTCCGATCTAATAATAAAGGCGACTCCCCCTGAAAGCATTGCACCAAAGCGGTCTTTAGCATTTAGAGCAACTTTAATTAAAAGTATGACAAGGGCAAGATACACTCCCATAAGCGCGAGCGTGCCAATGTAGCCCACCTCTTCACCTATGATTGACAAAATAAAGTCACTTTCAGCAAAAGGCAAGAAAAGATACTTTTGGCGGGAGTTAAAAAGCCCCACACCAAACCAGCCACCGCTACCGAGTGAATATAGCGATTGAATAAGTTGAAACCCCTCACCTTGTGGGCTTGCCCACGGGTTGAGAAATGCCATAAGTCGTTTAAGGCGGTACGGCTCTAAAAGTATAAGAGCAGGCACAGCCGCCGCAGCTGGCACTGAAAACATTATTGTATGTTTCTTGCTCATACCACCTATTATAAGCATGAAAAGAGTAACAAACGCCATACACATGGTGACCGACATGCTCGGCTCTAACATGGTCATAACACACATACTGCCAGCCACAAGCAGTACGGGCAAAAGCCCTTTGAACGTCTTTGCCTTTTCATGATTTTTAGATAAATGACTTGCCGCGAAAATAACAAGCGCGAACTTAGCAATCTCACTCGGTTGAATAGAAAAACCTAGTATTGAAATCCAGCGTTTAGCGCCATAACTTTCAACACCAATACCAGGAATAAATACGAGGGCAAGCAAGACCATTGTTACCCCATAAATCACCCACTTGAATTTGGCAAGCAAATGGTAGTCCACAAAACTAAAAATGATAAGTGCTGCTACTCCTAGCACAACACCAAAAATTTGTTTAATTAAAAAGAAATCGCCGCGGCCATAATGATGCTGCGCACTATAAAAGCTAGCGCTATAAACCATAACGCAGCCGAACACAACAAGTGCAAGCGTCAAAAGTGCAATAAATACGCAACGTTTATCAATCCTAAGCCTCTTCAAAGATTATCTCCTTAAAAATCTCACCCCTTACCGCATAAGATGAAAACTCATCAAAACTTGCGCACGCAGGTGAAAGCAAAATTATTTCACCTTCCCCCGCTTCCTCCCTTGCAAAAGCAGCTGCCTTTTTCATACTGTCAAACCTCGCCGCTTGCACACCATGTGATGCCGCCTCACTTGCAAGATAATCAGCCGCAGCGCCGAAACAGAGCAAGCTTTTAAGCGGTGGTAATTTTGCGAAAAAGTCAGCAAAGTCGCAGTCCTTATTAAGCCCACCTAAAAGAAGATAGGTGTTTGCGCAGTCCACGCTTTCAAGTGCCATCTCTACCGACGAGATATTTGTCGCCTTGCTGTCATCAATTACAAGCGCACCTTTCTTGGTTTTGCCAAGCACCATAAGCCTGTGTTTTGGGGGCTTATATGACATAACCGCACTTCTAATAATTTGCGATTTAACTCCCAGTTTTTTGCAAATCGCAACCGCCGCCATAACATTTAAAAGGTTTTTATTGCCAATAAGCGGAACTTCACTCGCCGCCATGATTTTTGCTTTGCCATAATATATAATATTATTTCTAAGGTAAACACCATTTGAGCGCGGAAATAAAGAATAATAGGTTGGCTTATTTTTCTCCCCAAATCCTTTTACTATTTCATCATCACCGCAAAGGATCAATTTTTGACGAGGCTTGATTATTTTTTTCTTAACAAATACATATTCCTCAAACGAGCCATGCCTATCAATATGGTCGGGAGCAATATTAAGTATTGCCGCAATATCAGCGCGAAAAATCCTGCTAAGCTCCAACTGAAAACTAGACACTTCGCATACTGCCACACTTTTTTTATTTGTTTTAAGTGCCACTGCACAAAGCGGCAGACCGATATTGCCACATACAAAATTAGCTTTGCCCGCCGCCGTTAAAATCGCGCCTACAAGGCTGGTTACCGTTGTCTTACCATTTGTACCAGTGATGCCAACAATCTTCCCTTTGCAAAACATATACCCAAGGTCAAGTTCACTTATTACTTTTGTGCCTTTGGAAACAAAATGAGCGATAAGTTCATTCCCTCGCACTTTAATCCCCGGGCTAACAACCACAAGGTCATATTTAGTCAACATAGGATTTTTATCATAGGCGTAAAAATTTAAAAATCTTTCTTCGTCGTCATAAAAGCTTACAATAGCGCCTAGGCTATGGAGCAGTTTGCAGGCTGCCTGCCCGCTTGTCCCCATTCCATACACTAAAACTTTTTTGCCGCGAAAATTTCTCATAACACTCCCATCACCGCCATATAGCCTAGCAAGCAAGAGGCGCCAAGCATAAAGGTTATAACTATATATATTGCGACAATTCGGTTTTCATGCACGCCAAGCTGCTCAAAATGATGATGAAGAGGCGCCATTTTAAAAATTCGTTTGTGAGTTCTCTTATAGTGTAACACCTGCAAGATATCGCTAAGCGCGGTCAGCACATATAAAAGTCCCATGATTGGCAAAATCAACTCTAACCCCGAAAAAACCGCAAGGCTTGCAATAAAACCGCCGAGTGCAAGCGAGCCGGTATCCCCCATGAATATCTTGGCAGGATAGCCATTGAATAGCAGGTATGCGATAAGCGAACCAACCATACCAAACGCTGCAATCGCAAGGTTAGAAAAAGCTTGTCCACCGATAACTGCTAAAATAATACCAAAGAAGAGTAGATATGTTCCGCTAACGCTAGCACATAACCCGTCCAGCCCATCCATGAGGTTTACACTGTTAGTTACCGCCACAAAGAAAATCATGATAAAAGGAATAATGAAAATCCCCATATTCAAACTAACACCAAATAGGTCAATCGTACTCCCCACCTGAAAATAGGTATAAAGAGCGACTACAAGACTTATTCCCACCTGTCCGATAATCTTTTGATATGGTTTCAAGCCTTCATTGTGATGAAACCTCACCTTTAAAAAGTCATCGAGAAAGCCAAGCATACCATAACAGAGCATGATAATTAAACTAAGGATTGCCCAAAAAGCTTGTCCTTTGATAAAAAATAAGGTTGAAATTATACTGCTTGCAATAAAGATAAGCCCGCCCATAGTCGGCGTTCCGCTTTTAGCGGTGTGCTTGTCCACATAATGAAGAATTGGTTGCGAAAATTTAAGCCTCTTGCAAAAAGCCAGCATAGGAAAACCTATTATAATGCCCACAACCACAGCGACCAAACAAACTAAAAAATATCTTAAAAGCATTTTTTCTCCTCACTTTTAAGGGCAATGCGCCCACGATAAAATTCATAAACGGTGTCAAAATCATTATATGGCAACTTTTCACCTTTTATTTCCTGCCACTTCTCTCCGCCTTTGCCTAAAATAACTACACTGTCCCCCTCTTTTGCCAAACTTAAAGCTTGAAAGGTTGCATCATGACGATTTTCAATTTTTTCGTAGTCCCCACTCGCGCCTCGCGCAATCGAATTAATAATTTCGATAGGCTCCTCGCCGCGCGGGTTATCACTTGTAATAATTACCTTGTCCGAATATTTGGAAGCCACCTTCCCCATAAGAGGCCTTTTTGCCTTGTCCCGCTCACCGCCGCAGCCAAACACACAAATAACCTTTCCTTTGGTAAGCGCCCTCACTGCCGATAGTACTTTTTCCATTCCGTCAGGGGTGTGAGCGTAATCTATAATAACCCTACTTCCACCAACTGAAACAACGTTAAATCTTCCCTCGGTTGGCGCGACAAAGCGAAGCGCGCCAGCAATTTCTTTTTCATCTAGTCCAATCGCCCTGCACGCAGCCACCGCGGCGAGCGTGTTTTGAATATTATACTGTCCAACTAGATTGGTCTTAACCGCAAACAATTTATCGTCCGCCGCACATAGAAATTCTGAACCTAAAAAGCCAAGCTTCTGCTCGGAAGAAAAAATGTCAGCACCGCTATGAGAAGAATAGGTTATCTTTTTACCTTTCATCCCTAACATACCTATGCGCACAAGCTCATCATCAATATTAAATATACCCGTCTTAACCCGTCCACTTTCAAAAAAAGAATATTTAGCTTCCGCATAAGAGGTCATATCTTTAAAAAAGTCAAGGTGATCCTGCGAAATGTTTGTAAGTATTCCCACTTCGAAATTAACCCCTTCTAGTTTTTTAAGCGCAAGCGCATGCGCGGAAACTTCCATTACAACATACTCCACGCCCTCTTTCCAAAGCTTATAAAACATTTCATGCAAAATATGCGGGTCAGGGGTTGTAAAGCCTGTTTGCTCGCTCATCTTATTATGTTTTACTCCAAGCGTGCCGATCGAGGCTGCGCTGCGATGAGTGGAATTTAAAATCTGAGTTATTATATCCACCACAGTTGTCTTGCCGTTTGTGCCTGTCACGCCAATAATTTTCATCTTGTCACATGCCCGCCCGTAAAAGTTTTTTGAAATCAGCGCATAGGCTGCTCTCGCATCTTCAACTTTTATCGCACATGAAAAAGGAAGTGACTTTTCACTTACAATCGCCCTCGCGCCTTTACTTAACGCCTCTCGTGCATAGTCATCGCCATTTGCCCTGCCGCCGCTAAGACAAATGAATATGTCACCCGACCTCACTTGGCGGCTGTCAATAGCAATTCCTGTTATCTCAATGTCACTAGGAAAAGAGATAACGCCTGTTCCTTTTAATAGCTTACTTAATTTCACGAGTTCTCCTTTCCTCTATTTTAAAAATTTTTAAGGGCTGTATAGCCTGATAGACAAAATATATCAAAAATTGACATAAGCATTACATTTTGTATATTTATGCATTATTTTGTATATTTATTTTGACTACTTATTTTTATATAAGCCTCGATAGCTTTACTTGAAAACTCATAAACTTCTTTGGAGCGCATCTCTTCTCTTATTTTTGCCTCATCGATTAAGGTTTGAATTATTTCTCTAAATGGAAGATTGAAAAGATTGAAAGCAAGTGAACCGGGAATAGAGTTAATTTCATTCACATATAGTTTGCCGTCCTCACTTTCTAAAAAGTCCACTCTTACCACCCCGTCGCAATCAAGCGCTGAGTAGCACTCCCGCGTTCTTTTTTTAATCAAATTTTCAAGTTTTGCAGGCAATTTATCAAATTTTTCTTCTTTTTTAGATAAATACTTTTCTTCAAAAGTGTAAATATTGCCTTTATGTATTTGTTGCACATTTGAACATATAATGCTTCCACCCATTTTAAAAGCGGCACAAGCATATTCTTTTGCTCTTTCTAAAAACTGCTCTACTACCACCTTTTCATCAAACTCAAAAGCGAGAGTTATAGCCTTATCAAGCGAAGGCAGGTCTTCACAAATAGTAATGCCAACGCTACTTCCAAGGTTTGCAGGTTTAACAATTAATGGAAAGGTAAGACTTTTTTCTATTTCTTTCATAACAAGAAATTTGTCGTTTTTATAATCTTGCGAATAAATATTCACAAAGTCAGGAGAGGGAATTTTGTAGGATTTTAGCACACGTTTTGTCATTGCCTTATCCATAGTTACCGCCGCCGACATCACATCGCAGCTTGTGAAAGGAATTTTACACTGCCTAAGCATGCCAGCAAGCGCACCGTCCTCGCCGCCTCTGCCATGACAACAGATAAGCGCACAGTCAATTTTGACTTTACTTTTACCAATATATAAATATGGTTCGCCTGCCTTAACCATAACTTCTTTTTGCTTTTTAGCCCGACGACGAAAATCAAGATAGACTTCCGCTTTGTCAAGATTTTTACAAGATACCCATCTTCCATTTTGCGTCATGTAGATAGGTAAAAGGTTATACTTAGACGGAACAAATTTCATCGCCTGCAAAGCGGTGATAATAGATATATCATGTTCTACACTTTGCCCGCCATAAAAAATTGCTATAGTTTCTTTCATATTTATTCTCCTTAACTAAAATTATCAGGCAGATCGTTTTCAAAAAGAACAACACACCCTTCGCATGTTAAAAGTTTAAGTTTCTCTTCCTGCTCAGCTCTGCTTGATGCAAAGAATATTTTCTTTTTATCAAAGTTATGACTGATAAGCCCAGATAAAATATTGTTTTTATTTGTTTCGTTCATTATTATTACATAGTCCGCAACATCTGCTATTTGAGCGCCAAACTGAAAGTTAAGCCTAGATTGCTCCTCCCCCATTTCTACTAGACCAGGAGTTATGACAATCTTCCGTCCCTCAAAACTTTCTAGAACTTTCAATGCCTCTTGCGCGCCGGTCGGATTGGAATTGTATGCGTCATCAATTATGGTGACAGAGCCGCTTTTTAAAAGTTCCAGTCTGTGCGCCGTCGGCTCTAAGGTTGAAATTGCAGCTTGAATATCGTCAAAGCTGACTCCCATTAAATAAGCAAGCGCGGACGCGGTGACAATATTGTCTATATTAACTCTGCCTAACAAAACCGTTTTGCACTTTCGCCTCTGCCCATCAATGACAAGAGTAAAACTGCTACCGCTGGAACTGGTTTCCACCTCCTGCGCATACGCATAACTTTCATTTTTGCAGGTTAAAAACTTTGCTTTTTTGCATTTTTTATATAACTTTATGTTTGACGGACTATTCCCATTTATTACCACGCTTCCATCAGGCGACATAAACTCGACAAGTTCAAATTTGGTATTTTCTATGTTTTCTATGGATTTAAAGGTTTCAAGATGAGCCTGACCGATCGTGGTTAAAATTGCATAAGTGGGCTGAACTAGTTTCGCAAGCTTTTCAATGTCACCCTTGTTCCTCGCCCCCATTTCAGCAATAAAAACATCTTCATCATCCAGCTTTTCAAGTATTGTCTTACAAATTCCCATTTCGGTGTTATAACTAGCAGGCGACGCACATACCTTAAATTGCTTGCCGAGTATATGCGACAAAATGTTTTTGGTAGAGGTCTTGCCGAAGCTACCGGTTATGCCAACTTTAATTGCCTTGCTTAACGAAAGTTTTTTAAAAGCTTTTTTAAGATAAATCTGTTTTATAAGCTTTTCTACTGGATATAAAATGTAGTGAATAATCGTAATTAATATCGGCGAAAATATCATCACGATCACTCCGTCCAGCACGACAAGCAGCGGATGAGAGGCAAAGAAGAATATAAGCAAATATAGTCCAAAGCTTGCTAATATGTACAAACATACAAATCTAACCATTCTTTTAGTGAATTTTAAGGCGTTTTTACTACCAAAAGCAAAGTTAAGCTTTATAGTATTATCAAGAAATTTAGGTATATTGTATCCTACAAGTTGATATGTTTTCAATTGCACATAAGACCATGCAAGCATGACAATTGTGCATAAAATAGCGTAAAGAAAGTTCATATTTCCTCCCAAAATTTATTTAAAGCACGAGTAAATGAAAGCGGACTGTCTAAAAAACTGAAATGTCCAGCATCCTCTAAAATTACAAGCTGTGAGCCTTTTATAAGCGAATGAAAGCGTTTTGCCATATAAATAGGCGTTGCATTGTCCTCTTTGCCAAAAATGATAAGAGTGGGCGCTGCCACTAAAAGACAATATTCGTCAAGATGCGCATTGACCACTTCCACAAAAACTGCCTTTAAATTATCAGGCATGTTTCTGTAATCTTCAGATCCTGCATTTTGATTTTTTCGTCCAAACTTTTTGCTAAGTTTATAGCGAAAAACTTTAAAGTAATAACTTAATTTGCGTTTAGGTTTTAGCCCGGCCGCATCCACAAGTGTCAAACTTGTCACCAGTGGCGGTCTTAGCGCGGCAAGAAGCAATGCAACTCGCCCACCAAATGAATGACCAAGCACATCACACCGCTTTATGCCCAAATGCTCACATAAACTTATCACCATATTCACATAGGTAAATATGTTCCACCGTTCAATGTTTTTTCCACTTTTTCCAAAGGGCGGAAAGTCAACAACCAAAAAATTGCGCTTAGGAAAAGACCTCACAATGCCCTCAAGACTTTTGCCGTCGCAACCCCAACCATGTAAAAGAAGAGTTAGACGCGAAGATGTTTTTCCATAACGCTTAAAATATATTTTGACTCCGCTGTATGAGTAGACCATATTATTTTTTATGAACAAAAGGTAATTGTTGTTTAAATCATTTGGAGTTTTTGATAAAAAATGGTAATATATAACTAAGCTTTAAAGGCTAAAAGATTAAAAGGACGGTATAGACAATTGAAAATTACAGACGTACGAGTAAGAATGGTCGCTAAAGAGCCAGAATCAAAATTAAAGGCAGTTGCTTCAATCACAATTGATGATTGCTTCGTAGTGCATGACATTAAAGTCATCAACGGACGCGAAGGCTTGTTCATCCAAATGCCAAATAGAAAGACACCTGATGGACAATACAAAGACACAGTTCACGCAATCAACAATGAAACTCGTGAAATGATTAAAGAGGCAATCTTAACTGCTTATAATAACGCAGACGCAGAGTAACAAAAAAAACGGATGTTAAAATCCGTTTTTTTATTTTTTCAACTTAATTATTTGCCATCTTCGCTGTCATCTTGGCTGCTAGTAAAAGCTTTTCTAGCATCAGCTAATATATTTGTTTTCTCTTCTTCCAGTCGCTCATTTTCTGCTTTAACTCTCGCCTCTTCTTCCCTAGCCTTTTTACCCGCTTCAATTGTATCTTTCTCTTCTTCAAGCCTTTTCGCAATTATTGCTTTTAATCTTTCACATCTTTCTTTAAATTCATCAACGGAAAGCTTTTCTTTCTCCTCCTCTAAAGAATCAAAAGCAAGGTCAATATAGCCCTGGGCAACTCGTTTCCTTGGTACACTACTATAGAAATGAATTGTTGAAGCTGTAGGGCGAGTTCTATCTATATGCCTTCCTTCATAAAATTCTTTTGAAGGCAAATATTGAAAATTCTCTGGATTTAAATAAATCAGCCATTCCCAACTATTAGCATGCGATGAGCCGGCTTTATATGGAAAATACAACTTTCTATCACATTCAAATATGCAACGGCTGCCATCTTCGAGTCGAACATCAACAAGCCCGTCATTATTGATACTGTCGGTATCTACTATATATTTTCCTTCAATTTGGTCAATTACTTCACCAGTTTTAGTATTATAAAACCCTTCTTGATAATTAAAAAATTTTACTGATGCCCAACCATTTTGTGAATTAGAAAAAACAATCCCAATTATCCGTCTCTCTCTTCCGTTTACCATTACTTTTTTCATTATTTTCCTCCCACTTATCTTTATTATATCATGGGGGGGGGATTTGTCAATACCCAAATTTAAAATAATAAAAAAAACGCGCATAAGCGCGTTTTTTTAAAGCAATTTACTGCCGTCATCCGTCTTGATAACTTTCAAAATGTTCTCTTCATCGCCGGTTGAACCGTTAATGTAGAAGTAGTAAGTATCATCACTATTTACACACTCAAACTCATAGCATAACACTTCCCTATTGTATTCGAGCGGTGCAAGCACCTTCCTTTCCCCTACAACTGTAAGGCTGGTTGGAATTTTAGCGCGAGCAGTTTCGATAGAAGTGCCAAAGCTTCCCAAACTTCTTGAAGTGTGGTTTGTATAATAGGTTGTCGCGTCATAACCTACTATGCTACCGCTTACAAGGTCAATTTTCACTTTTACAAGGTCAGGATATAGTACAACCCCATTTTGCACAGGTGCAATGTTGAAATAACTATCATTTGCAATAGTATCTTTCCACACTACCTTTGGATTTTCAATTCCATTTTCCTTAGCAAATTCAAGTGCAATTTTCTCAGCATCATCTTCTTGAATGCTGCTATTGCCTGCACTGCCTGTTCCGCTAACTGTCAGGATATGCCCGCCAGTTTTTGAAACTTGAACGTATTGCATTTCATCGTTTGAGTTTTTAAGTCTAAAATTGTAGGTTTCAAAGCGACCATTTGTTTCAGTTTCAAAGTGGACACTTACAACATTTTTAAACATTTTATTTAAAACTTCACTTGCCTCTTCTTTGGATACTTTGTTTCCACTTAGTCCCTTAATTTTTGAATTTACAACCGAATCACTAAATGGTCCGTCATAGATTAGAGTTGGATACTCAATATCAACATCATGAATTTGAGCCATTTGTGAGGAGAAGTCACTTCTTCCTGTTCTTAAATTCATGCTGTTATCCAAAATATTATAACCCGCCTGAATTTTACGAGCAAATTTGTTTAGCTCATTTTTCATAGTCAAAACATTATCATAAATTTCCTGCAATGTATCTTTTTCTGCGGCGGTTAAGTTTCCACCCTCTGCGAGTTTGTCAGCAAGAGTTGAAGTGTAACCTGAGATTTGATTTATCATTCGCACATTTTGATTAATATCGTCTTGCGAAAGTGGAAGAGAAGAAATGCTCTCTTCTGCTGTTGTTGCATTTTTAGAAACCTCTACCAAAAGTTTTTTCTGATAAGCAGAAGTTGAAGAATTTAAGATTTTAGAAAGCTTAATCTCTGCGTTGTTGACACTATCGACAAGGTCATAGAAATTTTGCTGGTAAACATTTTCAAGTCTTGTCCCATAATCTTGTGCCTGACTTTTCATAACGCCATAGCCCGCAGCAAAGCCAATAGTGGTAACGCCTAAAATAGCTGTAGTGATGGAAAGCGCAATTACCGCTTTAGAAGGTTTGTATCTACCTTTATGTGAATTTTCATCGTGACCATTACGGTTAATGCTATTATCTTTCTTTTTCATATAGAAACGCTCGTTGTTTTCCATTTAGCCCTCCTATATTGCAAAGACATGCTTGCCGATAGTGACAACAGTCTTTCTTGAATAAATCCACTTACTAGTAGCAGTCGCTGCGTTATAGTAGTAAAGGCAACCATAAGAAGGGTCCCAACCATTGAGTGCATCCTGAGCAGCTTTGTATGCAGAGCTGTTTGGAGTTAGGTTTATCTGCCCGTCATTAACCGAAGTAAATGCCCATGGCTGATAAATTACACCTGAAATTGTATTTGGGAAAGAGGCACTCTTAACTCTATTAAGTACCACCGCTGCAACAGCAACTTGTCCAGCATAAGGTTCTCCTCTTGCCTCCGCATAAACGCATCTTGCAAGTAAGTTAAGGTCGCTTGATGACTGATTTGAAGAAGAAGTAGTGCTTCCTAAACTCATTCCGAGTGCGGCAGCGGTCTTCTTACCAACAATTCCGTCAGCTACAAGCCCATTTTTTCTTTGGAATGAAATAACAGCAGCTTTGGTCTTTGGACCATAAATGCCATCAACAGCACCTTTATAATAACCCCAGTTTTTGAGTTTTGTCTGTACTGTTCTGTTTTGTGCAGTTGTCAATGTTTCCACGACTTGACTTCCTTTGGTTGGTTCATTGAAATATGTAAAACCAAGTGCCATAATGGAAGTACTTAGCGCAAAAAACATAGCAAACACAACACTTAACGTCTTTTTCATGTTATCCTCCTTGTTTTCTACTATTAAGTATCTCCCAAATTTGCGAAATATACACAATTTTGTCAAAATTTTTTGAAGTTCCAAAGCAGAAAGCAGGATAAACTATGCACCACCAGTTATTACCAGTGCCGCTTCCAAGGTTTAAAATAAGTGCGTCATAACTTCCTTCAGCCAGCGTTATCTCCCCTTCCGCTGAGGAATATGTACGAGTTGGAAAATATTCATTTTTAATTTCAGCTCTGCTTGTATATGAAAAACCTTCCTTTGAAAGTATCATGTTTGCAGCCTCTTCGATAAGGCTGAAATTATCGGTTATTATCTCAGTTGCCTCAGTTTTACTCTCAGCATCAACAAGAAGCTCAGTAAGAAGAGCTACAATTCCATCTTTTACCATATATTTCACTGCTTGGTCGGCTTCGCTATTAGAGTTTGCTCTCACATGAATACGCAGATACTCAACTTCTTGTGGTCTCGTCATTGTAAGACCACCTATAATTAAACTCACCGCAAGCCCGACTGCGCAAATAGCTGAAATAATCCACTTCATAACTTTCTCCTTGACCTAATTATTGACAAGAAGTGAATATATAAATTAAATCAAAAAGCGAAAAAGAAAAAATAATCGCCATAATTGACGATTATCTTTTTGCCACACTGGCTATTAATATGGTCTCTTCTGATAGAAAAGTATCAAGTTTTTATCTTCTTGAAGGGGGAATGAAGCTTCAGGATTTTGCAAAAGTAACATTTCCTCTTTAATCCTTGCTTGTTTTGCAATGTCCCAAGCATCCGCGCCAGCGTGAGCAAATAGAAGCTCCATGCCATAATCACGTTCATCATATTCTTCCATAGCTTCTGCCCCGCTTATCACACCTGAAACCTCTGGGTGACAATAGTTTACGCTGACTTTAACTTTTGCATCGTAGTAGAACTCTCTACCCTTCTTGACCACCACATCAACGTCGCAAACAATAGCTTCTGCGTCGATGATGCCATCTACACTTTGATTTTCGAATTTTTCGTTAATCACAAACGGAACATCGATTTGTACGCTATGCAAGCTTCCAGTTTCATCATTAAGATATACTACCGATGTTGATGCAATACCTTCAACATTAATCTCCCCGTTTGCAATATAACTATTGCTAATTGCAATATTGTTTCCGCCCACAAACATAATCTTGTCAACGCGAGGGCTTTCCTCATCCAAGGTAAGCGTTCCGTCTATCTTGCCTTCAACAAGTGTAGTTGGGCAAACAACAGTCATGTCAAAGGATGTTGTGCTTACCGAAAGCTCATGCTTTGTAGAGTACAAATCTTTAACAACGGTAACCGAACTTTGCTCGTATGCCTTTACCATAAGTTCAACAGGTACAATTACACTAACCTTGACAGACTTGTCATTTTGTTCAAGCTCAGCTTTTACGCCATTACACTTAACAAATGCATAAGCTTCAACTTCGCTAAGGCGGCTAGCACCTTCAAGGTCAACTTCCTCTTTGAAAGTTTCATAAACGTAACCTGTTTCAAACTTGTCATTTTCGGTAAGATAAAGCACTCTTGTCACCACTTCACCGCTTACGCTTACAAAACCTGCTCCGCCTTCCGCATTTTTAACTATTGCTTGGCTTTCAGTTAAGATAAGCTTTTTCACAGGCTCGCGAATAGTAAGTTCGCTTTCCACATTAATTGTCTCGGCAACGTCGCCTACAAAACGAATAACTTGAATTTCTTCATTTTTGCAGCAAACATCCTCATCACTTGTCTGAACAGATTGAACTTCACTTGTTAAGATAAGGCTTCCGCTCTGTTTAAGCGTGCAAACAATTTTCACATTGTTTTCGCCTGTTTTTTCGATGTTATGCTCAATAATGCTCACCGAAATAGTTGCCTTGCTACCTGCCGTAATAGCTTCACTTTCAAATTTGGAAGTGAAAGGACAGCTGCAATTTTCACAGCCAAGTTCGCCATCTGCTGTTAAATATACGACCTTAAGGTCGATGCTGCCTGCGTAGTTTACACTACCCGCAAGCACTTCGCTGCTTGTTACGGCTGGGCTTGCCTTAACGGCAAGTACCTTTGCAGCTCCCTCCGCCAGTGGAACATTGCACTCAACGCTGAATTCGCTTTGAGGCAATCTCACCTTTTTCACCACGTTAAAATTATTTGATTCAAATGCCATGTTATTCCCCCTTACATTTCAATACGCAAGTATTCTACTCGCGGAAAGTCTCAAATATGACTAACATGTTTAAAAATTTTTAATTTTGTCTAGTATTTATTAACTTGGAGGAATAGTGAGAAAAATAAATTTAGGTCTTGATGAAGTAAAACAAAAAATTTCCGCACTTAAAGGGCGGGAAGTTGAGATGAATGTAAATAGAGGTAGAAAAAAGATAGACACCATCAGCGGAGTGATAAAAGATGTCTATCCAAGTGTTTTTACTGTAAAGCCGCCCCAGGAGCCGCTTCAAACTTTTTCATATTTTGATGTACTTTGCGGTAATGTTAGATTTTTATAACCCGCGCAAAGTTTCAATCGCACTTACACGGTCGCGAGCTTTGTAGACATAACTGCCACTAACCAGCATATCAGCACCGGCGTCAATTAGCATAGGTGCATTTTCTGGATTTACTCCCCCGTCTACTTCTATCTTAAAATTAAGAGAGTTTGCCTGTCTAAACGAGGCAATCTTTTTTATTCTTTCTATTGTGCGAGGAAGTAACTTTTGCCCACTTGATCCGGGTTCTACTCCCATAACAAGAATAAGGTCAATATCATAACAATAAAGCTTTACTTCCGCAAAAGGAGTTTCTGGTTTAATAGAAAGCCCGACAAGTCCGCCACATTTGCGGATAAGTTTAAGCGCTTTTACAAGCTGCTCTTTATCTTCAAATGCTTCATAGTGAATAGTAAGTATATTTGCCCCCGCTCTCACATAACTTTCAATCTTGCCAAGCGGCTCACTAACCATAAGGTGAACATCTAGCATAGTCAGACAGCTTTGATTAATGCTCTCTACCACCTGCTCATCATAGGTTTTATTTGGTACAAATTTACCATCCATAATATCGCAATGAATAAAGTCAGCTTGTCCTTGAAGGCTTTTAGCATAATCTACAACTTCATCAAGCTCATGCACAGGATCGGTTGAAACCGAAATTGCAACATTTCTTTTCATCTTTTCTCCTTTATTTCTTCTAATATTTTAAGATAATTTTGGTATCTTGTCAAAGAAATTTGTACGTCTTTAACAGCTTTTATTACCCCGCAGTCCTTTCCGTTTTCATGAGTGCAGGTGCGAAATTTGCATTTCTCAATAAAAGCAAGAAAGTCTGGATAGTATTTCCCAAGCTCTGCTTTGCCTACGGGCAAGGTAAGAGCAGCATCTAAAAGCGAAAAACCGGCAGTATCGGCAAGGTATCCGTTTTCAAATTTATATAACCTTGTCATGCGAGTGGTCTGCTTGCCCCGCTCTACCTTTTTAGATAGATCGCCAACTTCGGTTACATGCTCTCCAAGCAGTGCGTTAATTAAACTGCTTTTGCCAACAGCACTCTGTCCACAGAAAGCACAAAGACCTTTAATTTCTGCTCTAAGCTCTGACGCATTTTCTAAGGCGCTGGTTAAAATAATTTTATAATGAGGCGAATAAATCTGTTTAATTTGGCTTGCTAGCTCCTGTCCCAAATCTGTTTTATTGACTACAATTAAAGGTTCAATACCTTTTATTACAGCATAGATTATAAGCTTATCAACTAGCACAAGGTCAGGTTTTGGCGCTGACGCTATGACTATAAATAACCTATCAAGGTTAGCAAGCGGCGGTCTAATCAAAATATTTTTGCGAGGGTATATCTTTGTAATGACCTCATCCGCTTCAACATAGTCACCAACATAAAGTCCCTGTTTTTTCACATTGCCAAGCGCTTTTAAGTTTTGTACTCTTTCTCCATAGTCAACTTCAAATAGCCCTGCATTTTTTTTAGTTATCAGTCCTTTCATTTTGCCTCCCCTAAAAGAGTGTTGCGAAGTTGACCGCATGCCCCGCCAATATCTTCACCCATAGTTCGTCTAACTGTTGCAGAAAGTCCGCCCTTAGTGAGCAGTCCCGCAAAAGAGTATGCTTCCTGCCTGCTAGCTGCGGCAAGATCGCGCTCCTTTACATAATTGAGAGGAATTATATTTATATGATATAACTTATTCTTAAATATATTAATAAGGGTCTTTGCATGCTCAGGCTTGTCATTCACACCCTTAATCAGAGTATACTCTACTGCCACGCGTCTACCCGTTTTTTGTATCCAGTAGTCGCAGGCCTTTAATATTCCCTCGATAGAAAACTTATTTGCAATAGGCATCGTCTGGCGTCTTATTTCATCATTCGGTGCATGAAGAGAAATAGTTAAAGTTATTGATAAATCTTCTTCTGCCAGCTTGTATATTTTGTCAACAAGTCCGCAGGTAGAAAGTGATATATTTCTTTCGCTAATGTTTATTCCGTCCCCACTTGAAACCAATTTCAAAAACTTAATGTCGTTGTCATAATTGTCAAGCGGCTCACCGCTTCCCATAAGTACCACGTTTGTAATTTTGCGTTCGGTCTTGTTGCCACCAATATCGCGGTTAATAAGAAGTATCTGCCCTAGCATTTCGCCAGCGGTTAAATTTCTTTTTAACCCATTCAAAGTGGAGGCACAGAATTTGCAGCCCATACGGCAACCAACTTGAGTTGAAATGCAAAGAGTGTTTCCATACTTGTATTTCATAAGTACACATTCCACAATTTCACCATCAGCGAATTGGATTATGTATTTTCTAGTGCCGTCCTTGCCTTCAAACATATTTGCAATTTTATAAGCTGGATAGTCATTCTCAATTTCATTTTTTATGTTTTGAGGCAAATTTGACACTTCCTGCAAACTTTTGCCTGCATAAATCGCATCAAAAATCTGATTGCCTCGAAAAGCAGGCAATCCTTTTTCCTTTACATATTCTCTAATTTCAGTTAATGTAAGGTCGCTAAGCACGCACCACCTCGCTACCTTCTAAGCTGTAACCATTTAAAAAGTCAATAGCCCGTAGCATCTTTCCCCCGGGTGCTTGACAGCTTAAAATCTCGAATGCACCATCAGCGCAACCAATAACAAAGCGCTTTTTAATCTTGGCAATCTCAAAAGGTTTAAGCGCAAACTCCGCCGCCTTAGCGCTTCCTACTTTGATTTTATCTTCTCCTAGATAAAAGTAACAACCGGGATTTGACGCAAGCGCCCTCACTCTATTAACAAGAGTTTCAGCGGTCTGATTAAAATCAAGATAGCCATCCTCTTTTGAAATCATTTTCACAAAAGTGGCTTTTTCATCATCTTGCGGGATAAACTTTGCCCTTCCGCTCTCCACAAGGTCAAAAACTTTTACCGCCATTTCAGCACCCTGCTTTGCAAGCCTTACCATCAAAGTTTCATAATTATCGTCAGGATAAATTTCAGCCTCTTCTTGCATTGCTATATCTCCTGCATCCATTGCCTTAACAGTTCTCATAATAGTCACGCCGGTCGAAGTATCACCATTAAGTAGCGCTGTCTGAATAGGCGTAGCACCTCTATACTTTGGCAGCATTGACGGGTGAACATTTAGACAAGGCCTATAGTCTAAAAACGCCTGCGGAAGTATCTGCCCAAAGGAAGCTGTGAGAGCATAATCATATTCTATCTCTCTTATCGCATCCATGTTTTGACTTATCTTTTCAAACTGATAAACAGGCAAACCCCTTTCAACAGCAAATTTTTTAATTTCAGTCGGCAGGAGTTTATGTCCTCGCCCAGAAGGCCTATCCGGCTGCGTTACCACTCCCACAACTTCATGAGAAGATAAAATTAGTCTTTCTAACACAATCTTGGAAAAAAGTGGACTTCCTAGAAATAAAATCTTCATTTACTTTCTCCTGCGCTTAAAATATTCGTTTCTATTATCACACTTATCAATATATAAAATGCCTTCAAGGTGATCACACTCATGACAAACGCAGCGGGCAAGATATTTCTCCCCCTCAAGCGCAAACGGAAAGCCATATCTATCAAACGCACGCACCTTAATCTTATATGGTCTTTTAACATTGCCGTTGAAGCCAACTACGCTAAGACAGCCTTCCTCGTCAATGTCCTCGCCTTCCTCATAATAAATTTCCGGATTGATAAGTTCAGCTTTAAGTCCATTAACGTCAATTACAATAGCGCGGCGAAGTATGCCTACCTGAACAGCAGCTAGCCCCATACCATCGTTTGCGTACATTGTGTCCCACATATCATCTAAAAGGTTCCATAGCTCCCTATCAAAAGTTTTTACAGGTTTGCTTTTTTTGCGCAAAAGTTCGTCCCCCTCCTTTACAACTTTTCTTATTGCCATACTTCCTCCTTAGGATAAGTTTTGCGGATTAACTTCAAAGAATACACTATTTTTGCAAGCTTTATCGCAAATCTCAAATAATTCTTTTTCAATCTCGTCCGCTCTATCTAGTTTTACTCTCATTAAAATTTGATAACGATATTTGTTTTGCATACGCTTAATCGGCGACTTCATAGCATCCATATATATAATCTGCCCCGCGTATTTTTCTTTGAGTAGTCTTGCTTCATTATAGCACACTTTCAAAGTGTCGCGCACATAATTTTCATCACTGTCCGCAAAAAGTACACGAATTATGCGTGAAAAAGGTGGAAAAGATGCAGTCTGGCGTATATTCTCCTCTTTTTTATAAAATCCTTTATAATCATAATTTGCTGCAAACTTGTATGCATAATGACGGGGCGCATAAGTTTGAAGCACAACTTTGCCTTCATCCTCACTTCGCCCAGCTCTACCCGCCACCTGCGTGATAAGCGAAAAGGTGCGCTCGGTAGAACGATAATCTGTTTGATACAAACTCTGATCTGCGTCCACAATTCCTACAAGCACTACATTTTCAAAGTCGTGACCTTTGGCAATCATCTGCGTCCCTACCAAAATTGCAGGAAGAGAATTTTTAAATTCATCCAAAATTTTTTGGTGAGCATTCTTAGAAGAGGTGGTGTCGTTATCCATTCTCAAAATCTTAACACCAGGGAAAAGAGCTTTAAGTTCGCTTACCACCCTTTCAGTTCCCACCGCACCATGTTTGATATTTTCACTACCGCAGGATGGACACCTGTCAGGCACTTTAAACTGTTTGCCACAGTAGTGACATTTAAGTCGGTTGTCTTCGCGATGATAAACTAAGCTAACATCACAGTCTGTACACTTTGCAATATAACCGCAATCGCGACAACGCATAAAAGAGGAGTAACCTCTTCGGTTAATAAATATCATTGCCTGCTTTTTGTCGTTTACAACTTTTGCAAGGTCCGCAAGAAGCTGCGATGAAAACATCCCGCTATTGCCCGCTCTAATTTCGCCTATCATATCCACAATTTGAATCTTTGGCATTTCTCTACCATTGGCACGGATAGGAAGTTCCAAAAGTTTATACTCGCCCTCTTTTGCCTTTTTATAACTTTCCACACTAGGCGTTGCACTGCCTAAAAGAAGTTTAGCTTTATTATACTTCGCCCTAAACTTTGCAATGTCTGCAGTAAAGTAACGAGGGTTAGACTCGCTAGTATAACTCGAATCATGCTCTTCATCAAGAATAATTATTCCTAAATTGTCAAGTGGTGCAAAAATCGCCGAGCGCGCTCCAATAGCAATTCTCGCCTGCCCGCTGTAAAGTCTTTTCCACTCATCAAAGCGTTCGCCTGCCGAAAGTCCGCTGTGAAGAAGAGCCACTTTGTCGCCAAAGCGAGCCTTAAAGTTTGCCATGATTTGTGGGGTAAGTGAAATTTCAGGCACGAGCATTATCGCATTTTTCCCGTTTTCAAGTTCGCGGTCAATAAGGTGCATGTATACTTCGGTTTTTCCACTGCCCGTCACACCATGCAAAAGATAAACACCCTCTTCGCACACGGTATCTAAAACTTTTTGCTGAGCAGGATTTAATGTAATTTTTTTATCTTGTCCCACACTAGACATAGGACTACGCACAAGCTGGACTTTTTCTTTGATAATAAAGCCCTTATCAAATAAAGCTTTAACAGCACCTGCGCCAAATTTTTCATTTAAAGTAGTCAGCTTTTCGCTTCCAACTTCCCTTAAATAGTTTACAATCTCCTGCTGCTTTACGGCTGCTTTTGAAAGCGAAATCTCCCCCTCATAAAGACTGCAAGAAGTTGCGAACAATTCGCGAACCTTTCCCTCCCGCATTTCACTTGGTAAAAATAGTCTTAACACAGATGCAAGTTTAAGATGATTTTTATCGGCCATAAACTTCATAAGCTCAAGCATTTCGGGTTTGATAACCGCAAAATCTTCTGGACATGAAATTATCTTTTTTAGTTTAGAAGGATCATAGCTGCAATCATGTTTTATTTCAATCACAAACCCCTGGACAACTCTTGCCCCAAATGGAACAACAACTCTCATTCCAGCACAAACGCGCGTCCCATCTGGCACGATATACTCAAAAACTCTATCAATCGCTTTTGCGTCTTGGTCAATGATTACAGATGCGTACATTTTCCTCCTAAAATGAAAAATTCTATCGCTTTACGATAGAATTATATCACAAATTTTTCATATTGTCATTAAAATGCGCTAGGTTTAACTTTGCCGCTTGCAATCTCTTCACAAGCAAGGCTGATAGCTTTACGATCTTGATCAGCAAGTTCAAGTCTTTTAACGCTTTCTATTTCCTTCGCACGCTTTGAAATAATAGTGCAAAGCACATAACGGTTTCCGCCAGTTTTTGAAACAAGTGTGTCGATAGATGGTTCAATCATCATAATAAGTCACCTCTAAATTAAATTCTGTTTGAGTATACCATAAATATTGCAATTTGTAAAGGATTTTAGTCCAACTTTTTGCCACAATTTGCGCAAAACTTATCTTCTCCAGTCACTTCTTGTCCGCATCCTGAGCAAACTTTTACATAGTTATACCCACAATTTGGGCAAAATTTATGAGCTTTTTTATAAACCTTTCCACAATTTGGGCAGGCTTTGCCTGAGCCGTCAAGCCCGTCTTTCACTCCTCTAACAACACTTCCAACAGCCCCACCGATAGCCTCAGTAACATTCTTAACAGCAGGTTTAATATCCTCAGTTACTTCATTAATTACAGGAATAACTTCTTTAGCTCCATAACTCAGCACTTCTCGCTTATACCCCAATGACAACAACATTGCACCAACCCCGAGCATAGGCAGACCAATAAACAAACACCAAAATAGTCTTGGCATTCCGCTCATGGAATTAAATACAGAAAAGAAATCAATAAAACCAATTATTGCAAATACTGCGCCTAAGCCTAATAAAACAAAGCCGCCTATTTTTAATCCTTTTTTCATTTTTTCATGCTTTAATTTTGCCTGCTCTTTTTCGTCCATTTTTCTCTCCTTAACAATTATTATAGCATAAATACTTTCATATTACAATAATAAAATAAAAAAACAACCGTCTTGGTTGCTTTTTTGGCTGGGGTGGCTGGATTTGAACCAACGAATGCAAGAATCAAAATCTTGTGCCTTACCCCTTGGCGACACCCCACCATGGTGGTCTACCCGGGGCTCGAACCCGGGACCCCTTGATTAAAAGTCAAGTGCTCTACCAACTGAGCTAGTAGGCCATAAAGGCTGGGGAGGCACCAAAAGTTTTTAACGCGGGCACGCTCCGCCAAGCGAAGCTAACCGCTAAACTTTCGGTTCCCCGTCCCAATCTCCCTCCAATTAAGGTTGCGAAAATGAAAACAAGATTTTCATTTATCACGGATTGAAACGGGTGATTTTTCATACAAGTTTGCCATACTGTATGATGTTGTGGCAATTAAGTCACCTTTCCAAAACTAACCGCTTTACAAGTTGCCGCAAATTGCACCTTGTGCAATTTCGTTTGGCGGCAATTTTAAAATTGACCGCTTGTAAGTCGCGACAACTTACGCTTCGCGTAAGTTCGTTTGGTCGCGCAAGGCAAAAAATTGCGTCCCGGCCGTAGACTTTTGCTTGCAAAAGTTGAGGTCTTAAAAGCAAAATTTTTGCCTATGGCTGGGGTGGTAGGATTCGAACCTACGGATGTTGGAGTCAGAGTCCAATGCCTTACCGCTTGGCGACACCCCATTAAAGAGGCTTCCTAAAAATAAAAGTGGGGTGAACGAAGGGGATCGAACCCTTGACCTCCAGAGCCACAATCTGGCGTTCTACCAACTGAACTACATCCACCATATATTTGGTGCTCCCGGAAGGATTCGAACCTTCGACCTCCGCCTTAGAAGGGCGTTGCTCTATCCAGCTGAGCTACGGAAGCCCAATGGAGCAGGTGAAGGGAATCGGACCCTCGCAACCAGCTTGGAAGGCTAGTGTTCTACCACTGAACTACACCTGCACAGTTTGGCTATGCCAAGTTTAACATAGCCGAAGAGTTTTGTCAAGAAATTTAAGGAAAATATTTACTTTTTCCACTATAAAGTTTGAAAAATTGTAATTTAATAAAGTAAATTATTAGGTAAAATTGTGCTTTACCTAATAATTACATTTTGATCACCGAGAAGACCACAAATTTCATTTTCAAGATAATTGTTAATGTCGACATTTGAAGTATATGCAAAAGCTTTATTAGTAGATGAGCATTTAATAACAACCTCGTTTTTACCTGGATAAGAATTTAAAACTTTTTTAACCTTGTCGAAGATATCAATATCTTTTGTGTCAAAGCGGAGGTATAACTTTCTCACGCCTTTATCTTCTTCACTTTCCACCCGTTTCCATGGGAAAATGCTTTCAATGATTACACTAGGTGCTTTATCCTGCCTAATTGAAATATGCCCATTTATTGTAATCAATCCATCTTCCACCAAAATATCTTTGTATTTGGCATAAATTCTTGCAAACGCCATTGCCTCAAAAGTGCCATTTATATCTTCTACGGTAACAAACGCCATGTTACCATTCTTTCCTTGCAGCTTTTTAAGTCCAACAATAACACCACCGCAAGTCACCTTATCACCATCGTGAAGCTCTCCAATAGTGTCAGCTTGTTCCTGCTCCCCTTCTTCCTCTAATGAAAATCCTTCTTCCTCTTCATCTTCTTGAGAAATCATATCCGAAGTGAAATTAAAGCTTTCATATTTAGAGAGATAATCATCCAGAGGATGCCCAGAAAGATAAATGCCTACATATTCTTTTTCATATTTGAGCAAGGTATCTTTATTAAATTCTTTTATGTTTGGATATTCTATTGCATTAACGCAGGCAGCTGCATCCTCAAAAGTTTCAAACATAGAAAACTGACCACTTGCGCGATTTTTCTTATCATGGTTTGCACGATCAATAACACTTTCATAAACCGCCATAAGCTGACTGCGTGGAATATTAAATACATCCAATGCTCCGCCGAGTATAAGGCTTTCGACAAGTCTTTTGTTGATAATGCCAATATTACGATTTATAAAATCTTCAAAGTTCTTATAATCTCCACCTCGCTCACGCTCTGCAACAAGCTGGTCTACAACGCCCGTACCCACATGTTTAAGCGCACCAAGTCCGAAACGAATATTTCCGTTTTCAACTTTAAATTCGGTGTGACTTTTATTAATATTAGGTGGATAAATTTCAAAGCCCTCCACCCTTGCATAGTTAGTATATCTTTTTATAAGATCTGCATTTGAAATACGATTGTTGAGTGTTGCAGTCAAGAATTCTACTTCATAATGCACCTTCAAGTAGGCAGTTTGATAGGTGACATAGGCATAAGCAGTCGCATGCGATTTGTTAAACGCATAGCCCGCAAACTTAGCCATTTGGTCGAATACCTTCTTTGATACCTCTTTGCTATGTCCTAATTTGATAGCCCCCGGAATTGATGGTCTAATCCCTTCAGGGTCGACAAAGCCATTTATGAATTTTTCTTCCTCAGGTGGAAGAAGATGCGGTTTTTTCTTACTCATAATACGGCGCACATTGTCCGCGCCGCCCAGACTGAACCCGCCCATAACTTGGAAAATTCTCATAACCTGCTCTTGGTATACGATACACCCGTAGGTGTTATTCAAGATAGGTTCAAGACATGGGTCTTCATAGTGAATGCTTTCAGGGTTTTTCTTCCCCTGCACAAACTGCGGAATAAAGTCCATTGGCCCTGGACGGTAGAGCGAAATACCCGCGATAACGTCTTCAAGACAGGTTGGTTGAAGGTCTTTCATGAATCGTTTCATACCAGCACTTTCAAGTTGGAAAACAGCTTCAGTATTGCCCGAACTAATAAGTTCAAATACAGCCGGATCGTCATATTCCATTTTTGAAAAGTCGATTACGACATTATGATTTTCATAGACATATTGAAGCGCCTTATGAATATCTGTAAGCGTCCTTAGCCCCAAGAAGTCCATTTTGAGTAAGCCTAAGTGTTCAAGCTCGTTCATGTCGAACTGAGTAACAATATCTTCCCCGCTCTTTGCAAGTGGAACATAGGTGTATACTGTATCAGGAGAAATAAGTACTCCCGCGGCGTGCATAGACATGTTACGTGGCACACCTTCAAGCTTGATTGCCATATCGACAATCTTCTTTACCATTTCATCCTCTTCGTACATTTTACGAAGTTCGGGAATTAGATATTGTTTATCCTCTTCCTTTCCAGTCGTGCCAAAATAAGCGCCAAGTACAGCACCTTTCTTTAAAGGTTTGCCGGGTATTTCTTTTGTAATTTTATCGGTTTCCGCATAAGGATATCGAAGAACGCGCGCAACGTCTTTAATCGCGTTCTTAGCTTGCATGTTACCAAATGTAACAATGTTGGAAACGTGATCATAGCCATATCTACGCTTTGCATATTCAATTACCTCTCCTCGCCTATCCATACAAAAGTCGACGTCAAAGTCGGGCATGGAAACACGCTCAGGGTTAATAAAGCGGTCAAAGTAAAGGTCGTAGCGCATAGGGTCAACCTGTGTAATTCCAGTTGTGTAAGCAACCAAACTACCCGCACCCGAACCACGTCCTGGCCCTACTGGGATATTATTATTTCTAGCAAAGTTGATATAGTCCCATACAATAAGGAAGTATTCAACAAAGCCCATGTTCTTAATAATATCAAGTTCAAATTGTAACCTTTCACGGTACTCATCAGGTATAACCTTATAATTCCGCTCCAGCCCTTCCCATGCCATACGCGACAAAAACTCGTAAGGACTTTCGCCAGTTTCGGGTATATACGCAGGAATAAAGTTTTCTTTCGCGCCTAACCTGCACTCTTCCGGCACATTAGTATTGCCATCCTCGTATGCTTCGCGCAAGGATTTTGTTTTAATCGAAACATGACACTTATCTGCAATTTCGTTTGTTATGTCAAGCGCCTCTTCATATCCCGGCAATGCTTCTAGCATTTCTTCATAGGTTTTTAGATAGAATTCTTGGGTTTCGTACTTCATACGATCAGGATCGTCATAGGTCTTACCCATTTGTACGCACATTAGGATATCTTGAAGTTCGGCGTCCTCTTTATTTAAATAATGCACGTCATTGGTTGCAACAAGTTTGATGCCAAGCTTTTGCGACATTTCGGTAAGCTTAACAAGTACTTCCTGCTGCTCTTTAATTCCATGGTTCTGTATTTCAAGATAGAAATCATCCTTGAAAACATCTTTATACCAAAGCGCAAGCTTTTCTGCCTCTTCGTAGTCATGGCGAAGAATTGCCTGTGGGATATGCCCAGCAAGACAAGCAGACAAGCAAATAACCCCCTCAGAGTGCTGCTTTAAAAGTTTATAGTCAATTCTTGGTTTATAATACATTCCTTCAGTAAATGCAAAGGATGAAAGTTTTAAAAGGTTTTGATAACCTTCGTTATTTTTAGCAAGCAAGATAAGGTGACCCGTGTCGGCCTTGTTGGAACGCGAATGCATATCATGCGTGATATAAAACTCACTGCCTATAATAGGCTTAATTCCATTAGTCACGCAAGCTTCAAAGAATTTAATTGTACCGTGCATATTGCCATGGTCAGTCATAGCGCAGGCTTTCCAACCCCGCTCTTTCACTATTTTAACTAATTTATCAATTCGCGCCAAACCGTCAAGAAGACTGAATTCAGTATGCAAATGTAAATGTACAAATTCTTTCATCTATAGCTCCTTAGTTTTTCTTTAGGGTTTCCGCAATTTTAAGCAGCCTCCTAAATCTGTGATTAAGTCCGCTCTTAGTGAGCTTAATTGTGGAAAGCGCTAAAAGTTCTTCCATGCTTTCCTGCTGATTTGCAAGCCGCAATACTGCCACATCTACAAGATCCTCAGGAAGTGCGTCCAGCCCAATCTTTTCATCAATAAGTTTGATAGCTTCAATTTGTTTGAAACTTGCTTCTAGCGTTTTGTTTATATTGGCATTAATGCAGTTGACCTGCCTGTTAACAATATTGCGAAGTCCCCTTGTCGCCATTTCATTAACAAGGTTCATTACGCTTTCTCCCGCTCCAACAAGCGCGAGCAGATCTTTAATGGTTTCACTATCTTTCAAATATAACACATTCAGGCTTTTGCGTTGCGACAATTTGCCTTTTATGCCAAATTCAGACAAAATTTCACTAAGCCCTTCCAAAAATGTTTTATTGTGTGAAGAAAATTCAAGATGATAGCCTGTTGTCGCATTTTGAGAGCCAAGTTCACTAAATTTTATACTCGAAGTGGAACATCCCACATACGCACCCTTAACAAATGCTTTTTTCGTTGCTTCGTCAGCAGTTATATTAGGGTCGACCGAATAATTGATTGAAAGCCCGCCGCTGCCCATAGTTAAAATACCGCAGTCAGTTAAAACTCTTTGAGATAACTCAATCGGAAACATGATACGATAATAAACCACTTTGTTAATCATATAGTCGTCGCTTATTTCCATTTTAAGACTGTCGCCATATAGTTTTTTTGCAATATCATTGACAAAATCAAATATTTCAGAAATATCAGTCACAAGGTCAGCACGCAAGCCATCGGCATTTTTGGTAATCTGTCCGCAGCCGTGGAACAATCCGGATAAAAAAGCTTGACACTCGTCCGCGTCTTCAATCCTTTGTGATAATATTTCCATCTTGCTTTCGCGTGAAAAACTCAATTTTGTCCCCTCTTATTTTTAAACTTTGGTAATTTGTCTATATTTACAATCTGACTTAATGGTAACCCTAATCTAAAAATAGTGTTAAGTCCGTTGTTACACTCGCCCACCTTGTCAGGTCTATGCGCATCAGAGTTTACAATAAATTTAACCCCCTCAGATGCCATAATTTCAAGTTCCTGATCAGTAAAGTTTATACGCTTGCCATTTAACTCTACAAAAGTCCCCTTTTGTCTAGCCATTCTTGCCACCGCAAGCGTATCTGTCGGACATCCATAATTAAGATGAGTAATTACATCAATCGGATATTTATCAAGAGCTTTTAAAAAGGCGGTTGTGTTTCTATTTATGCGCTGTTTGCTAGGTGCAAATGGAGAAAGAAACATATTAGGTAAATTCAGCATAAAAAAGTCGCCCGCTTTCTCTGTGTAAACAAGTTTATGATGTCCCATAAGAAGAACATCCAAAAATTCATAGTCTTCCTCTTTAATATCAATATCTCCGTTGCGCGAAGTAAGGTTAGCTTCAACTCCAAGCAAAATCTTAACACCAGTTATCTCTTCTGCTGTCAAAATTTCTTCACGAATTTGAGGCATATCCTTACGATTAACGCCATAAGTCATGTGATTAAAGCCATGGTCGGTAATTGCAATCTGCTTTAAACCCTTGTTTGCCGCAGCGGATGCATTCTCTAAAACCGTGCCTTTTCCATGTCCGTTACCCGAGTATTTGGTATGAGTATGATAATCTCCAAAAAGTACCATTTTATCTCCTTAGGTTTAGTATATCAATTTGTTAAAAAAAGTCCAAATATTTTGCAAATTAAAACCAATTTTTGATAAACAAAAAAAGATGAACCCTGCTCATCTTTTTTTTGTTAAATATCTTCGTTTTTCTTTCTCTTGCTATAACTTTTGATTTCCACCCTATTATATTCAACAATATCTCTTAGAATTTCTTTTTGCTTTTCATTTAATTTGTCATCCTGTGCTGCCATGTCTAGTACTGACCTCTGCCCTCTTTGCTTTAATAGGTTTCGAGCCTCACGCAACAAGCCAAGTCTATTTTTAATCCACGAATCGCTTTGATACCGCCATTCATCATGTACTAGCTGTATCGCCTTCTGCCCATAAGTTTTAACAAGCGCATCAACTTTGCCCTTAATAAGGGAACAGCATTTCTCTTTTAATTCAAAAAGATAACTGATTATTAGGTTTTTATCATATTTTTCACTTAAAATAAGCGATTTTGCCTCTTTTCCATAATACCTTTCAAGCCCGTCAAAAGCTCTACCGAGAAGCTTAGCATTCATAAAAACAAAGGGCGGCAGCCATGTAAGAGTTTTTTCATTTGTCGCATTTTTGAAAAAGCTTATAAGGTCGGCTTCAAAATTGTCACAAATAATATCTTTCGCCTGCGGCATTTTAAAAAAACTAAAACTTTGAATAGGTTTAACTTCGCTCTCCGAAAAACTTATAATGACCTTATAATTATCCGCTCTACGAATGTTTAACCCCTTTTCATTTAACACATAAAAATAGCTGCCCGCTTTGGACAGAAACATAATCTCTTCCATACATATATTATAAGTTTTTCATGCCCTAACAAAGAAACATTTACTTGTCGAAATATGACTAATAAAAAAGAATAGCCATTGCTATTCTTTTTTAAATAGTCTTATATAAGTTCAACAACAGCCATTTCAGCTGCATCACCGCGGCGCTGTCCAAGTTTAATAACTCTTGTGTATCCACCGCCCTGTCCAACTTCCTTTGCACGTCCTGCATATTTAGGAGCATATACATTGAAAATCTTTTCAAGAAGTGGGTGATTAATGCCAGCAGTTCTTGCTTTAAAAGCTTCTACAGATTCTTTTGGTTTACGTTGTTCCTGTCTATCAAGAAGGTAAGCCATAAGCGCTCTACGAGCTTGTAATTTTTTAGGGCCGTCGTTAGTTACGGTTGTGTTAACCTTAACGCCTTTGTCGTCCTTAACCTGCTTAGAAGCTTTAACAATGTCCTCATAGGAATTGATGGCAAGAGTTAAAAGTTTTTCAGCTTGGCGTTGAACGTTTTTAGCTCTAGCCAAAGTGGTTTCAACTCTGCCCTGCCACAAAAGGTCGCTAACAAGGCCGCGAAGCATTGCATCCTTTTCTTTTGATGGTCTGCCTAATTTATCGTTAGCCATAATTTTCTCCTTTTAATCTTCATCTTTGCGAAGAGAAAGTCCATAACTTTCAAGTTTCGCAATAACCTCATCGATAGACTTAATGCCAAGGTTCTTAACTTTAAGCATATCACCTCTCGACTTTTTAACGAGGTCTTCGATAGTGTTTACACCTGCTCTCTTTAAGCAGTTGTAAGAACGAACAGAAAGGTCCATTTCTTCAATAGGAAGTTCCATAAGTTTGATTTGTCTATCCTCTTCTCTAGAAACAAGGATGTCCATACTATTCATTGAAGAGCAAAGCTCAACAAACAGACCGATATGCTCAACGATAATCTTGCCAGCAAGGGCTACGATTTCACGAGCAGAAGTAGTTCCGTTTGTTTCAACTTCAACAGTAAGTTTATCAAAGTCAACGCTTTGTCCAACACGAGTGTTCTCAACGTTAAAGTTAACTTTCTTTACAGGTGAGAAGATTGAGTCCATAGCGATGAAATCAATGTTATCAAACTTTGTTTTGTTGACAGTGTTTGGAACGTATCCACGTCCATTTCCGATCATAAGGTCAAGATCAAGTACGCCGCCCTCATCCATAGTACAAATGTAGAGGTCTGGGTTGAGAATAGTAACTTCATCGTTAGCCTCAAAATCTCTAGCAGTTACAACTCCCGGAGTTGACTTTCTGATGCGAAGATAGCTAACAAAATCACGGTCACTATTTGCGCACTTTACAGCAAGTGATTTAAGGTTTAAGATGATGTCAACAACATCCTCGGTTACTCCTCTGATTGTTGAAAATTCGTGAGCCACGCCAGCAATACGCACAGCAATAGCAGCTGAACCAGGAAGAGCAGAGAGAAGAGTTCTTCTCATGGTATTTCCGATTGTAATACCATACCCTTTTTCAAGAGGTTCAACCACAAATCTTGCATAGCTTCCGCCTTCGGTTTCCTCACAACTAATTCTAGGTCTTTCCATTTCCATAATAATTCCCTCCAATTACCTTGAATACAACTCAATGATAAGCTGTTCTTTGATATCAGCGTCGACATCTTCTCTTGTTGGAAGTGCTAAGATTTTTCCAGTAAGAGTGTTAGTATCGAATTCAAGCCATTTAGGCATAACAACTTTCATGCCTTTAAGTGATTTAAACATTTCGTTGTCTTGCTTATTTTCTTTAACTGCAATCACATCACCTGCTTTAACGCTGTAAGAAGGAATGTTTACACGCTTGCCATTTACAGTAATAAGGCCATGATTTACAATTTGACGGCACTGTTTTCTGCTTGCACCGATGCCCATTCTGTAAACAACATTGTCAAGGCGTCTTTCGATAAGAGAAAGCATGTTAGCGCCGGTAACGCCTTTCATACGTTCAGCTTCCTCATAATATTCTCTAAATTGTCTTTCAAGAATGCCGTACATTCTTTTAACTTTTTGTTTTTCACGAAGTTGAGTGCCATATTCACTGAAAGTCACACGTCTTCTTGAATTACCATGTTGTCCAGGAATAACAGGGCGTCTTTCCATAGCGCACTTCTTAGTTGTGCAACGCTCACCTTTAAGGAAAAGCTTGCAACCTTCGCGTCTACACTGACGGCAGTCAGGTTCAATAGTTCTAGCCATAGTTTTCTCCTTTTAAATTCTTCTTGTTTTAGGAGGTCTGCAACCGTTATGCGCGATTGGAGAAACGTCCTTAATTAAAGTAACATTGAGGTCGCAGTTTTGAAGTGAACGGATAGCAAGTTCACGCCCGCTGCCCGGTCCTTTTACATAAACTTCAACGCTCTGAATTCCATGTTCTTTAGCAACCTTAGCAGCTTCCTCAACACAAGTTTGAGCAGCGAAAGGTGTGCTTTTCTTTGAACCTTTGAGGTTCAATTTACCAGATGAGCACCAAGAAAGTGCATTTCCGTCGCAGTCAGTGAAGGTAACAATGGTATTGTTAAAAGAAGTCTTGATATGTACTTGACCGCTAGAAATATTTCTAGAAACTCTCTTTTTAGTTTTTGTAGTTTTCTTAGGCTGTGCCATATTAATCTCCTTTATTTACCCTTCTTAGAACTACCAGCAACAACCTTCTTAGGTCCTTTGCGAGTTCTAGAATTGTTTCTTGTATTTTGACCACGAACAGGAAGTCCTTTGCGGTGACGAACGCCACGATAGCATCCAATCTCGCTAAGTTTCTTAATGTCCATGTCGACTTTTTTACGAAGTTCACCTTCAACTATAACGTTATGTTCAATATAGTTACGAAGTTTAGCAACTTGGTCGTCAGTAAGGTCTTTAACGCGAATATCTGCGCTTACGCCTGTTGCTTCACAAATCTTGTTAGAAGTAACTCTTCCAATACCATAGATATAGGTAAGTCCGAGTTCCAATCTTTTTTCTCTAGGTAGGTCTACACCAGCAATTCTTGCCATTTATTTTTTTCCTCCATTTAATTTTTTTAGCCTTGTGTCTGCTTATGTTTTGCACTCTTAGAACAGATAACCATTACCTTACCGTTCCTTTTGATTACTCTACACTTGTCGCACATTGGCTTTACAGATGCTCTAACTTTCATTACCTGCTCCTTTTTAACCCTTTTCTCTCCAAGTAATCCTGCCCTTAGTAAGATCGTAAGGGCTCATTTCGACTTTAACTTTGTCCCCTTCCAGCACTTTAATAAAGTTTTTTCTAAGTTTGCCGGAAATATAGGTTGTAATAACATGTCCGTTTGTAAGGCGCACTCTGAATGTGGTGTTTGGAAGCACCTCTTCAACAATGCCTTCGAATTCTATAACGTCTTCTTTTGACATGCTCTCTCCTTTTTAAGATAATTTCTTATTTTTGCATTGACCCGCTCAAGTTTTAACTCTTCGCACGTTAGGTCAAGCTGCCCTTTGCACGCTTTCACATGCTTTAAGCTTTTTCTTTTGGGCTTAGCTGCTTTTAGCCGCTTCCCATCTGCAAGAAGGACAAACTGACTGTCCGCTCCTACAACTACAAGGGTTTGCCCCTTTTCTTTTCCCGCAGTCGCTATTACTAAATCTCCAAGCTTCATATTTCACCTACAAAGTCAGAATTTCTACTCCGTCCTTGGTAACAAGTACGGTGTTTTCATAATGCGCTGACGGTTTTCCGTCACGAGTGACAACTCCCCAGCCATCTTCAAGTAACCAAACTTCTTTGCGTCCCATGTTAATCATAGGCTCAATTGCAAGGCAGCAGTTATCAACCACAATCGGTCCATCTGTTACTTTGCCATAGTTTGGTATAGAAGGCGGCTCGTGCATCTTCTTCCCGATGCCATGTCCAACAAGCTCCCTAACCACGCTGTAACCATTACTTTCGGCATAAACCTGAATTGCATGACTAAGCTCTCCAAGTCTGTGACCTACTTTAAGGTTTTTAATTCCCTCAAAAAAGCAATTTTTTGTAACTTCAATAAGTCTAGCTTTTTCGGGAGCAATCTTTCCAACAGGAAAGGTTCTTGCTGCGTCACCGTTGTAACCTTTATAAATCGCACCGACATCTATGCTTATAATATCACCTTCTCTTAAAGTAACATCCTTAGAAGGTATTCCATGCACCACCATCGCATTGACGGAAGCACAAATTGAAGCAGGATAGCCCTCGTAATTTAGAAAGGACGGAATTGCACCACAATCTATTATAAACTTTTCTACCATTTTGTCAAGATCATAAGTTGAAAGTCCGGGCTTAATTAAAGTTTCTGCATAGTTAAGTGCATCCCTTGTAATCTGCCCTGCCTTTCTCATTAAGACGAGCTCTGCAGGCGTCATCGTTCTCACTTTTTGCCTCCAAGTTTTGATAGAAAATCTTTCACAGGCTTATATACCTCTTCTGGACTTACGTCCGCAGATACTTTTAAAAGCCTATCACTGTAGAAGTTTATGAGTGGTGTTGTCATCTTTTCATAAACTTCCAGACGAGTCTTTATCGCGTCAGGGTTATCGTCATCCCTCCTGACTAAGCTTACACCGCACTTAGTGCAAGTATCCCCATCTCCAAGTAGCGTGCTGTAAGTTGCTCCACATTTTGGACAAATCCGCCTTGCGAGCATACGCTCCATGCACTGCTCTTTGCTTAGTTCTAAGCAAATCACACTGTCGATTTTGAGAACTTTTTTAAGTGCTTCGGCTTGCTCTATTGAGCGAGGAAAACCATCTAAAATCACACCTTTCGCACAGTCACCAAGCTTAATCCTTTCGGTAAGGATTTTTAAAGTTAGGTCAAGTGGAACAAGCTCCCCCCTGTCCATATACTTTTTAGCTTCTAGTCCTAGCGGCTGACCATTTGCTATGCTCTGCCTAAATAAATCTCCAGTTGAAATTGGAACAAGTCCAAAGTCAGCTTTGATTCTTTTTGCAAGCGTACCTTTGCCGCTTCCTTGCGCTCCTAAAAGAATGATGTTCATTCAGCCTCCTTAAGCCGCCTCAAATTATTTTTTGACCTATGAGAGTGGGTCAATGCTACAACTTCTTTCTTTAACGACCAAGAAAAAGGTCGCACTCCCCCGCCGCTGCGGCGGGAGAGCTATGACTACAACCTTGCGGCTGATATGTCTAATTTAAGAAACCTTTATAATTTCTCATGAGCATTTGCGCTTCAAGCTGCTTATCAAGTTCAAGCGCTACCGAAACTACAATCATAAGTCCAGTTGCACTAAATGCATTGATAAGGATGCCCGCGCCTGTCGCATCACCTATCGCCTTAAAGGCAAGTGATGGAATGAGAGCAATAACAGCTAAGAACATTGCACCAAAAAGCGTAATTCGGTTTGAAATCTTGCCTAGATATTCTGCTGTAGGTTTACCTGCGCGGATACCCGGAATAAACCCGCCGTTTTGCTGAATTCTCTTGCTCACATCATTTGGATCAAAGGAAATCTTAGCCCAGAAGAATGAGAATAAAAGTATAAGCAAAGCAAGCAGAACAATGTAAATCCAAGAATTTGTACCAAGCCATTTTTGATACCACTCCATAGCCCCAGACTGAGGAGCGACAATGCTGATAATAATTTGTGGGAAAGTGATAAATGTACTTGCAAGGATGATTGGCATAACACCCGAACCATTTACACGGATAGGGATGTAAGTGCTTTGTCCGCCATACATTTTTCTTCCCTTAATTTGTTTTGCATACTGAACAGGAACTCTCCTCTCAGCGCTATCCACAAATGCAATTAAAGCAAAAATTGCAATTACCGCAACTACAAAGAGTGCGATATACCAAAGATAACTTATGTTCTGTCCAACCATACGGAAAGCTTCAAACATAGAGTTAGAAGCAGAAGCCAAGATACCTACAAAGATAAGAAGGCTTGTTCCGTTACCAATGCCGAGATCGGTAATTCTCTCACCAATCCAAACAGTAAACATTCCGCCTGCAGTTAAGATAAGCACAACACCAACTCCGATAAGCCAGGTTGGAGCGCCTACCCAAAGAGCGTTAGCATCAAGCACACCTGCATAGCCAACTACAATACCGATTGACTGAGCGAGTGCTAAAACTAAAGCTGCAATACGAGTATAAAGATTGATTTTTCTTCTTCCGTCTTCCCCTGAACGTGAAAGTCTTTCAAGTGCAGGTACAGCAATCGTCAAAAGTTGAATTACGATTGACGCTGTAATGTACGGTGTTACCCCAAGCGCAAGCACTGAACAGTGACTAAGCGCACCACCGCTGACCATATTCATAAGGTCGAACATTGCGTTTCCGTTTTCCCCTGTAATGCCTTGTGGGTCAAAACCAACTGCTGGAATCCAGCAGCCAAGACGATAAATAAACAGAAGAAGCAGTGTCAATAAAATCTTCTTTCGAATGTCTTTTACTTTAAATGCATTGATAATTGTTTTAAACATTATAACTCCTCTACCTTTCCGCCAGCTTTTTCAATTTTCTCTTTGGCAGTCTTAGTAAATTTGTTTGCTTTAACTGTGAGTGGTTTGGTAAGCTCGCCTTCGCCTAAGATTTTAAGACCATAAGCTTCGCGCCTACCAATAAATCTTGTTTCGTATAAAAGCTCTTCAGTAATCACAGCGTTAGCTTCAAAAGCTTCAAGTTCGCCAACATTAATGCAAGCGTAATTTTTCTTGAAGTTTTTGTTGTTGAAGCCGCGAATAACCAGCTTTCTGATAAGAGGGATATTTCCGCCTTCAAATCCGGGACGAACGCCACCGCCACTACGAGCGTTTTGACCTTTATGTCCCTTACCACTTGTTTTGCCGATACCACTTCCAATTCCGCGACCAACGCGAACTTTCTTAGTAGTAGCTCCAGCAGCAGGTTTTAAATTTTCTAATTGCATGATGCCCTCCTACTTCACTTCTTCTACTGAAACGAGGTGTCTAACATGGAATAAGCTTCCACGAATAGAATCGTTGTCAGGAAGTAATTTTGTTTGGTTGAGTTTTGTAAGACCAAGAGCCTCAATTATTTTAGCTTGCTTTTTGTTGTAACCAATGGCACTTTTAACCCAAGTTACTTTAAGCATTTTTTGTTTTTTCT
>CAJULT010000011.1 GCA_910587225.1 uncultured Christensenellaceae bacterium | reverse complement strand
TACGTATCGATATGAGTGAATATATGGAGAGTCATACCGTATCTAAACTCATTGGTGCGCCTCCGGGCTATGTAGGCTTTGACGAAGGCGGACAACTGACCGAACAAATTCGCCGCAAGCCATATAGCGTCGTTCTCTTTGATGAGATTGAAAAGGCGCATCCAGATGTGCTTAACTCACTTCTTCAAATCTTGGATGACGGAAGACTTACAGACGGACAGGGAAGAACGGTAAGCTTTAAAAACACCATTATAATTATGACTAGCAACCTTGGCGCAAACGAGGTCGCAAAGCAGCGTAAGAGCCTCGGCTTTGGTGAAGGGGAAGAAGAGCAGGTTGATAGTAAGAAGATTTATATGGACGCTCTGAAACGCAAATTTAAGCCTGAACTTGTAAACCGTATTGATGTGATTTGTATCTTTGATACGCTTACTCAAAGCGACCTTATTAAGATTGCTAAAATTCTTATTTCTAATATCAATAAAAGATTGAAAGAGCGTAACCTTTCAATCAAACTCACCGAAGAGGCGCTTGAATATATTGTTTCGCATGGCTCGAATCTTGAATATGGCGCTCGGCCACTTAAAAGATATATTCAGCAGGAAATTGAAGATCAGATAGCAGAGAAAATTTTACTCGGACAACTTAAAGATAGCGGAGCAGTAATAATAGATGCAAATGAAAAAGGACTAACTTTTGATAGTGAATGATTTGGAGAATTTTTAAAGATTTGATATAATGAAGTTAGGAGGTTAATATGAAAATAGAAATTAATGAAAGGGTTGGATATAAAGCCGCTCAAAGATTTAGAAAAATTATTGAAGAAAAACTTACAAGACTTGATAAATACTTTGACGAAGATGTAAGCGTTAAGGTTGTTTGCAGCAAACAGGCAAAGCAAGAGAAACTTGAAATTACCTTGAAGGCAAAAGGTTACCTTTACCGCAGCGAAGTAGTAAGCGGCAATATGTATGACAATATTGACCTTGCTCTTCCAAAGCTTGAAAAGCAAATAGTTCGTGCCGCTGGCAAGCGTAACGACAAGAAGAAAAAAGTAAAAGATATGACGGTTCTTCCATTTGAATTTTTGCAGGATGAACCTGAAGAGCTTCCAGCAATTTACAAGTCAAAAACATTTGATCTTGACCCTATGCTTGTAGACGATGCAAGGTTTGCTATTGAGCGTCTTGGACATGACTTCTATGTATTTTTAAATGCGGAGACGGGGAAAGTAAATATTATTTATCGTAGAAAAGATGGTAAGTTTGGACTTATAAATCTTAAATATTAAAAAAAGCGGCCAATGGCCGTTTTTTACATATATTGAGGCTATTATGCGTTGCATAATACTATATCTTGCAAATAAAAAAGCGGCATTGCCGCTTTTTTAAACTTTTCATTTTTTAAATTGTTCATTAAAAAAGAGGGCGACGCCCTCTTTTACTATTTTGCTTTTTTTATGTCATCAAGCATTTTTGCATAGTGTGCTTTCTTGCGGCGAGCGCTATTTGCATGAATAACATTTTCTCTTGCTGCGCTATCCATAAGTGAAACAACATCGTTATATGCAACTTCTGCTGCCATAGCATCTTTATTTGCAACAGCCAACTTAAATTTTTTAGCATAGGTTGCAATTTTAGATTTAATGGCTTTATTTTGAGCAGTTTTCTTTTCAATAATTTTTACTCTTTTTTCAGCTGATTTAATCTGTGGCATATTTCACTCCTTAATAAAATTCTCTTGCAGTATAACATAAAGAATTTTAAATTGCAAGCAAAATAAATAAAAATATATAAAATGTTTAAAATAAAAAACATGTATGATTTGATTGATGAATGTGGTGAGGATTTAGCAAACTATGGCTATACCGTCAAAAAGCTTGATAAGTTTAATGGGCAGCTTGCTTACATGAGAGTGGATGACGGTGGCACGCTTGATAAGGGTGAGTATTTTATTATCAACGCGCCCACTCTTTTAGACGAAGGAATTGATGCTTGCGACTATTTTTATGAGATAACAAAAAATTGCCTACTAAGGCTTTTGGATGATTTATCGTTAGAGCGCAAAAGTAAATTTTTAATAGTGGGGCTAGGCAACCCTGAAATACTTGCTGACTGCCTAGGAAGTAAGGTTGTAAGGGCTATGGGCTATGCAAATGATAACCTTTTAAAAATCTGTCCGAATATTGAGGCGAACACGAATATTAATACTGCCGACTATGTTAAGTACATTAAAGAGGGCTGCAAACCAGATTGCATTGTGCTGATTGATGCACTTGCGTCAAATAGTCTATCGCGGCTTGGTGGTTCAATTCAACTTTCATCTTCAGGGCTTACTCCCGGAAGTGGCGTTGGGCGAGGGGGAATTGCAATCAACGAAAATGAGATGGGAGTGCCCTGCATTTCAATAGGCGTACCATTTATGATTTTTGCCTCAGCCCTTACTGACAAGGCGGATAAAGGTTTGCTTCTTGCCCCAAAAGACATTCATGACGGGCTTGACGCCATGGTGTATATAATTTCAAAAGCGCTTGATAGCGTCCTTATGAATTAAAATGATAAAAACGCAAACAATCTTTGTATGCATCCGTTATATTATCTAATTCCAGCCGCGATAATTTTAATATGTATTTTTCCGCTTAAAATTAGTCTTAGGGCGACTTTTGACCTAAGCACGTTAAGCGGCGTTATTTGTCTTTTTCTATTCAAGATAAAAGTAAGGTACTATATCTACGAAATAAAGAAGGGCTATATCTTACTCAAAAATAAAAAGCAGCGAAAAATAAAAGAGTTTGAGTTTGACCCGCGTCAGCTTGTAGTAATTAAGATTTTTAAGGAACAGCTTCGCGACAAAGCGAGAGTGAAAGAATTGTTTGTTTTTTATAATCTCGGTCTTGGGGATGCTTTTCGTTCTGCTATGGTTGGTGGTTTTATAAATAACGCACTTTTAGTTTATTTCACTAACCTTAAAAATAGGCGACCGACCGCATCAATGGGCGTCTATGATACCATATCTTACAACCGAGAAGTGTTTGAGTTTGCAGGAAAGGGAACGGTCAGTATTTCTTTGGTAGACGTTGTATATTCTCTTATCATGTCGGTTATTCTAATTAAAAGATTGTCAAAAGGAGGCAGTAAATGAAAATTTATACTAAGAACGAAACAATAGCATCTTTAATAGACGGGGCTATGGATAAAATAAAAACAATAGTCGACAGCAGCACTGTTATTGGCGATCAGGTGCGTACTGCTGACGGAACAACAATTATTCCAATTTCAAAAGTTACTGTTGGTTATGTTGTGGGTGGCGGTGAGTATGCAGACCTTTCGGCTAGGCGAGTTGCTAATCACTATCCTATGGCCGGCGGTTCTAGCGGTGGTATGAGCGTAACACCTGTCGGGTTTTTAATCGAAACAGAGGGCGAGATTAAATTTGTTAATGTTGAAAACAAGTCCCTTTATCAGACCATATTAAATCTTGTTAACTCGATTATAGCGAAGGAAAATGAAACAAAGACTGAGGAGCAGGAAAGTGAAAACTAAAATCATTGCAGGTGTTATGCTCATTATGATGCTTGCAGCTTCTGCATTTGGAATATTCTTAGTTGCATCGGGAGCAACAATGGCTGCGGGAGCAGAAGTATACAGCTCAGCAAAAGCCATGTGTACCATGGAGGCGGGAAGTGGCAGAGTGCTATATTCTAAAAATCAAAATGCGCAACTTCCCATGGCAAGCACAACTAAAATTATGACTGCGATAACAGCTATCGAAAACTGCGCTGACCTTGATGAAAAGTTTGTTATTTCACCAAAGTCGGTGGGAATTAGCGGAACAAGCATCTATCTTCGAAAAGAGGAAGCAATGAGTGTACGCGACCTTCTTTATGGGCTTATGCTTGTAAGCGGAAATGACGCCTCAGTTGCTATTGGTGAGAGAGTAAGCGGCAGTGCGGCAAAATTTGTGGAGCTTATGAACCAGACCGCTCAAAAAATAGGAGCTAAAAATTCGCACTTTGCCAACACTCATGGATTAGATGCTAAGGGGCATTATACCACTGCGTATGACCTTGCGCTTATTACTAGTTATGCACTTTCAAATGACACATTTAAAGAGATAGTGTCAACCAAAAATACTAAGATTGTCAATACTGACGGCAAAACACGATATTTAAAAAATAAGAACCGTCTATTAAATAGTTTAGAGGGCTGTAATGGAGTTAAAACAGGTTTTACTGACGATGCGGGGCGCTGTCTTGTATCAAGTTGTGAACGGGACGGAATGCAACTTGTATGCGTTGTTTTAAACTGTGGGCCTATGTTTGAAGAGTGCGCCCAACTTCTAGAACGCGGCTTTGAAGAATATAAACTGGTTGATCTTACTGAGGGGTATGATTACAATAAATTTGTTAAAGTAGAAGGTGGACGAAAGGAATTTGTAGAAGTGGGAACGCGTGAAAAGTTTTTCTATCCTTTAAAGAAGGGAGAACGCGAAAAGATAGCTTATATTTACAAACAGCCAAAAAGCCTTGCCTGTCCAATAAAAAATGGGCAGGAAGTAGGAGAAGTTTCAATTTACTTTGCTAATGACTTGCTATTTTCTCAAAAATTATATACAATGGAAGAAGTAAGGGGAAATACCATTTTTGAGTCGTTAAAGGATATATTTAAAAAATGGTAAGCAAATGTAATGAGATTAAACAAGTTTTTAAGCGGAAGTGGGGTTGCGTCAAGGCGTAAATGCGATACGCTTATTTCAGAAGGAAAAGTTAGTGTCAACGGAAAAATTATTACCGAGCTTGGCACAATCATCAACGAGAAAAAGGACAAAATTAAAGTAGAGGGGAAAGAGGTTAAACTTCCTTCCTCTTTTGTGTATATAAAACTTAACAAACCGAAAGGATATGCTTGCGCAGCCAAAGACGAGAGAGGGCGTAAAACGATTTACGAACTTGTTAAATGCGAAGAGCGACTTTTCTCTGTTGGTAGACTTGACTATGATACAGAAGGGCTAATTTTGCTTACAAACGATGGTAATTTCGCAAATGCTGTTATGCATCCTTCCTATCAGATAGAAAAAGAATATCGAGTCAATGTTGAAGGCGAATTAAAGGAAAGCGAGCTTGCGGTTTTGCGAAAAGGTGCTGTGGTGGATGGAGTGCGTATGCCTCCTGCAAGAGTAAAATGGCTTAGCTGTGAAAATGGAGTGACCAAAGTTTCTGTTGTGATTGATGAAGGTCAGAATCGTCAGGTGCGAAGAATGTTTGAGGCGATTGGCAGATCTATTAAACTTTTGAAACGTGTGCGCATAGGTGAGGTGACTTTAGGCGGACTTAAACGAGGTGAGTGGCGGGATATGACGCCGAGCGAACTTTCGGCTCTTGTGAGGGGAGAATGAAGATAGCGATAATAGGCGGCGGAGCTGCCGGTCTTTTTGCGGGAGCGCGGCTAAGAGAGGGAAATGTTGATGTCACTATTTTTGACGGAAATGAAAAGCTTGGCAAAAAACTTTACATAACTGGCAAGGGGCGTTGTAACCTCACAAATAATTGTGACCGCGATGAATTTTTATCAAACATTGTGCGCGGCGAAAAATTTATGATGAGTAGTTTGTCTGCATTTTTACCACAAGATACTATGGACTTTTTTGAAGAGCGAGGATTGAGGCTTAAAACTGAAAGAGGGAATCGTGTGTTTCCTGCAAGTGATAAGTCGAGTGATGTTATAAAAACTTTGGAAAGGTCATGCCGCGGCTGTGAGATTAAACTTAATGAAAAAGTAAAAGATATTTCATTTTCAAGTGAGGTATTTAAAGTAGTAACCGAAAAAGGTAAATACATTTTTGATAAAGTTATAATAGCTACTGGTGGCAAAAGTTATTCGGCAACTGGTAGCTGCGGTAGTGGATATAAATTTGCGCGCACTTTTGGGCATGAAGTAGTTGAAGCCAGAGCGGCACTTGTTCCTATAAGGCTTGCTGATAATGTTTTAGGACTGGAAGGACTCGCACTAAAAAATGTGACTTTGCATGCTGAGGCTGATGGCAAAAAATTAAGTCAGTTCGGGGAAATGTTATTTACAGGTGACGGTATAACAGGGCCCATTGTGCTTTCTATGTCAAGTCTTATAAACCGAGCAGGAAAGATTTCGCTTTGGCTTGACTTTAAGCCAGCGCTTAGCGAAGTGCAGCTTGACGGGCGGTTACTTCGCGAGTTTGAAAATGCTAAGAATAAAAACTTGTCAAATGTAATGCATACACTTCTACCTAAAAATCTTGTTCCTTTCTTCTTGCAAAAGGCGGGGTTAAATGGGGAGGTTAAGGTGAACAGTGTGACTGCGTCTATGCGTAGAACGCTGCTTGGATACCTAAAACATTTTCCGCTTGCATATAAAAGCTTATATCCGATTGAGGCAGGCATTATTACAAGTGGCGGCGTGAACTTGAGTGAAGTTAACCCAAAGACCATGGAAAGTAAAAAGCAAGTCGGTCTATATTTTATCGGTGAAGTTTTAGATGTCGATGCCTTGACTGGTGGATTCAATTTGCAAATTGCATTTGCAACTGCAAACGCCTGTGCCAAGGCGATAATTAAGGAGGTATAAATGTTTTTTAGATTTGCACAATTTTTGGTTGCGCCATTTTTTAAAATTTTTTATCCAACGAAAGTGCTAGGGAAAAAGAATTTGCCCAAAGGGGCTTGTATAATATCGTCAAACCATACATCAAATTTTGACGCTATTTTGTTTGCTATTAATACTTGGGAGAAAAAGTATTATCTTGCTAAGAAAGAACTGTTTAAAAATAAACTTGTCGGTGCTTGCGCTAAGGGGATAGGTTGCGTAAAAATTGATAGGGAATCCGCTGATGTGAACGCAATAAAGAACAGTTTAAAGCTGCTTAAAAAAGGCAAGAAGCTTGTTATATTCCCGGAAGGTACTCGCGCTAAAAGTGAAGATTTGGAGCTTGGGCAAATTAAGCAGGGTGTTAGTATGTTTGCTATTAAAGCCAAAGTGCCAGTTGTGCCTATGTATATAGCTCGCAAGCCAAAGGCTTTTCATAAGACTATAATTGCAATTGGCGAGCCTTTCTCGCTTGAACAATATTATGGCAAGCGACTTGACAATGAAGTACTAAGCGCGGCAACAGCTATGGTTGAAGAAAAAATGCAAGCCCTTCGAGAAAATACTATCAATTCTTTGACAAAGAAAAAGTAAATTGATAAAATTAATTAGAGGTAATTTATGGACAATAAAATTCAACCAGATGAGAAATTCGATTTTAACTCAATAGACAAAACCTTTACGGCTTATAAAAAAGGTCAAATGTTTGACGGCGTGGTCGTTATTAAACGAGAAGATGGCGTGATATTCAATATAGGCGGTAAGAATGATGCTTTCATTCCAAGTGATGACTTTGACGATTATGAAAACTTAAAAATTGGTGACCGCTTTAAAGTAATCATCACCAAACAAAAAAATGAAGAGGGTATGATTGAAGTTTCTAAAAGGCTTGCGGATGATAAAGTTTTGCAAACTCAAAATGCACAGAAATTGAAACTTGGCTCTAATTTTAGCTTTGTGGTGACGGGGACACGCGATGGTGGTCTTGTAAGCAAAATGGGCGAATATGAAATATTTGTGCCAGCGGATGAAATCTTTGAGGGCGGAGTTCGCGACCCGAAAAGACTTGTAGGTAGACAATTTGAAGCCACGGTAACCGAACTTAATCGTGATGATAAAGTAATTATTGCGAGTGTGAAACTTCTTACCGAACAGGTAAAACAAACCAATGAAAACCTGTTTTGGAACTCAATCTTCCCAAATAAAATTGTAAAGGGCAAAGTTAAAAAGATTATGCCGTATGGCGCTTTTATTGAAGTTGATGGGGTTGATTGCTTTTTACATATTTCAAATATTTCCTATGAAAGACTTAATAGGGTAGAAGATGCAATCAAAGAGGGTGAGCAGTACGAGTTTAAGGTGATTGAACTTGACCGCGACAAAAAGAAAGTTGCTCTTAGCCGTAAGGCGCTTTTGATAAGTCCAAAGACGCAAGCGATAAAAGACCTTGTTGTAGGACAAGCGTATGAGGGGAAAGTGGTAAAAATCTTAAAGTTTGGCGCGATTATCAAACTTGATAATGGCGCAAGCGGATTACTTCACATTTCTAATGCAACCGAAGATAAACAAAAGCAGATTTATGAAATTGTTAAGCTTGATGAAAGCGTAAAAGTGGTTGTGCTAGATAAGGATGAGGAAGAAGAAAAGGTAAGCTTTGGCTTGGTAAAATAATGGGAGGTAGCTATGGAATACAAAATTGAAACTTGCAGAAAGGTAAAAACAGCAGAGAAAATCATGACTGATTATGCTAAAGATGGCTGGATACTTGATAAATTCTGTACTGGTGACATGGGTACTATGTATGTCATGGTATTTAAAAAGTAATCAATATCTGCTAGCTAGTATGCGCATACAACCTACAATATATTGTGTTTAATAAAAAATAAAGGTGTCAGCTTTGACACCGAACATGCTACTGTGGCTCAGGTGGTAGAGCAGCGCATTCGTAATGCGCGGGTCGGCGGTTCGAGTCCGCCCAGTAGCTCCAACTATATTGTACAAAAAGTCTTTTTTGAGGATGGATTATGAAAAAAGTATTAGTAATTGATATTGATGATGTTTTGGTTGATAGTTATATGTTTATTATGTTAAACAAATTTCTGGGGACAAATTATAAAGAAGAAGATTTTTCGAATTATTATCTTGAAGATGCTATCAAAGACCCGAAAAAACTAGATGAATATTATAATTTTATTTTTACGCAAGATATGTACAAAAATATTCCTATTAAAGAAGGTGTGCAAGAAATTTTGCCAAAGTTAAACGAGAAATACGATTTGCTTTTATGTACTGATTTTTTAATTCCTAACTACGAATGGCAAGGAGATAAAGAATTTATAAGCAAATTTAATATGCTTAGAGAAAAATTTTCTTATCTCAACCCCAAGCAGTTTATTTTTATGAGAAGAAAACAATTATTGCACGCGGATATTATGATAGATGATAAACCAACAAATTTTGGAAAACATATTGGACAAAAATTGATGCTTACCGCTTATCACAATAAAAATATGCCCAATAAAGAACTAAAGAGAAAAAAAATTACACGAGTCGACTCGTGGAGCGAGATAGCAAAGTTATTGCTTTGATTTTCGCAAAATCAAAAGTGCGATCGCAAAATCAAAATTTGATTTTAATTTGATTATTTTTGATTTATTTTGATTAAAAATCAAATTTTTGAACGTCGCAAAATCAAATAACAGAAATTAAAATAAAGACTTTGTTGTCAGTTGACACAAGTAGAGTGTATAAAAAGTATTATTAAGGGGATAACTTTATGACATTAGACGAAATTATAACTAAACGACATTCTGTGAGAAGTTATAAGGATTTAGATGTTGATCATGAAAAAATTTTGTCTTTGATTGAAGCAGCAAGACTTGCTCCATCAGCCAAAAACAGACAGCCATGGAAATTTTATATCGCAAAAAAAAGAAAATAAAGATAAAATAGCTAATTTAATGGTAAATTGGTTTAAGGAAAACAAAAACAACAAAACAAGCTTGATGGGAACAGCAAATGCAATTTTTCAAGCGCCAGTCTTAATTTTGGTTTTTAGAGATTCAAAATCGGAATTCGATAGAAGTGACACACTATCTATTGGTGGAGCAATTGAACATATTTTGTTAAAAGCAACAGAGTTGGGATTATCTTCTCTTTGGATTGCAGATACATGGTATGTAAGAAAAGAAATCTCTCAATTAGTGGGAACTGAATTAGAATTATATTCAGCAGTAAGTGTGGGTTATTCTGATGAAAACTTTTATAGAGAAAAGAAATCTTTGAACGAAATTCTGATCAATAAAACATTTTAATTTTCGCAAGACGGGGACAATTGTATGGGAGATATTTTAAATTTTGTTTACAATTTGAAATCTTGTGAAAACTATATTGAACTTCCCGAAAACACATCATTACAAAAAAATATTAAGGCTGAATTAATAAAAGGAACTATTTTTAATCTTGGTTGCGGTGTAAGAGTTTGTGATAAACTTTAAAAGTTTTGCTTTTTAAAAAATTAAAAGTGTGAGTGCAAAATTTTGCTTGAAATATGGAGGAGATGCAAATGCAAGAATTATTTGATATATTAGATGAGAATGGGAATTTTCTGAATGTGCAGGAAGAAAGAGAGGTAGTACATAGTAAAGGTTTATGGCACAGAGCGGTTGTTGTATTTCTTGTGAATAGTAACAATCAGGTGTTACTTCAAAGAAGAAGTCCTTTAAAAAAGAAATGGCCTAATATGCTAGATGTTTCAGCAGGTGGACATTCTAATGTCGGAGAATTTGGTTACGAAACTGCAATAAGAGAGACATGGGAAGAGTTAGGAATTAAATTAGAAAGACAAAATATTGTGTTCATTGGTTGCACTAAAAATAGTTTTATTAAAGGTGACATCAAAGATAATATGTTTAATGAATATTATGTTGCTCTGTCTGATATTAATGTGAATACATTGAATTTGCAAACAGAAGAAGTTTGCGAAGTAAAGTTTGTTTCGCTAAAAGAATTAAAAAGAATGATGGACGAAGGATATAAAGAGTTGACGCCTAAAGTAGAAGCTTATGAATTTTTGTTAAAATTTTTAGACAAGAACAAAACAATTTGATTTCTACAAATTAAATAGGGGAAGATTGTTGGTGGGCGCTGGGTGTTTGGCTTTTAATGTTTGCGCTAATTATCGCGGTAATAGTAGTGGTATTAGTGTTATTATAAATAACTTAATTATTTCTCCCTGCATACAAAACATGCAGGGAGTTTTTTATGAAAATTAAAGTTGGAATAGTTGGTTATGGTAATCTTGGCAAAAGTATTGAAAAGTTATTAAAAGGTGACAATAGGTTTGAGCTTGTTAAGATTTTTACAAGAGCGGATACAATGAAAAAGGGCGCGCTTAATCTAAAAGAAATGGCTAAGTGGCGGGACAAAATTGATTTGCTATTTTTATGTGTAGGTTCAAAAAGTTGTATTGAGAGCATGGCAATTCCACTTTCAAAATATTTTAACCTTGTAGATGCTTATGATAATCATAAAAAGATACCACTATATTTAAAAGGTATGGATGAAAGCTTGAAAAAGCACAATCGAAGTGCGATATGCTGTGTGGGTTGGGATCCCGGACTTTTTAGTTTGATGAGATTAATACTTAATTCTGTGGAAGGTAATGCCTTTACTTTTTGGGGTAAGGGAGTGAGTCAGGGGCACACGCAGGCGCTGAAAGAGGTTGAGGGGGTTAAGGCGGCAGTTCAATACACCTTGCCAAATAAAAAGCTTATTAAACTTATTAAAGAAGGCAGGTATAAACCATCTAACAAGCAAGCTTTTCACAGCAGGCTTTGCTATGTGGTGGCAGATGGTGACAAGCGAGCGATAAAAAACAAGATAGTAGGTATGCCGGACTACTTCAAAGGTTACAAGACCAAAGTTAAATTTGTGAAGAAACTTGACAGCGTAAAAATGTATCATGCAGGGCAGGTTTTAACGCTTGGTGATAGTATGAATTTTAGCGTTAAAATGGAAAGCAATCCACTTTTTACTGCAAAGATTATGATAGCTTTCGCAGTAGCGTTAAACGCTCTTTACACTGATAAACAATTTGGGGCGTTTACTATTGCTGACCTGCCGCTAAGATATCTTGACCCCGATTACAAAAAATTTGTATAAATAAAACCTGCCTTGAGGCAGGTGTTTTTTACTTTTTATTTTTCCTTTTGTTTATGAAGGGTGATAACTTCAAACATCATATCTTCCATTTGTTTCATGCATGCGTCTTGGCTAAACACGACGGAGCTTGCTAGATACTTTTGTTCATACTCTTTTTTCTCCTCTGGATGTTCAATCCAGTAATCGATAACCCTTGCTAAATCCTTTGGATTTCTATTTTTGAATATGCACTTATCATCTATTGCAAACTCTCTTGTAGCGCTAAGGCGAGAGTCTGAAACGATGGTTAGCTTTCCACAACAGATTGCTTCAAGGCAGGCAATGCCTTCAAGTTCTATTTCGGCAGGGTGAACATAAAGGTCGCTATAATTTAACATCTTTACAATATCTTCTCGTGGGAAGCGTTGGAAGATAGGGGCAATAGGCAGTTTTTTGGCAAGTTTTTTATATTTATTTTCTTTAAGTCCTTGACCTGCGAAGATTAGCTGAATTTGATTTGAGTATTTTGAATATTTCATTGCCTTGATAAGAGTGTCTTGGGATTTCTCTCTTGCAAGGCGGCCAATGCTTAAAATCACTATTTTATCTTTATATTCGTTCGGCTTTTCTACTTCCTGTTTTTGAACATAAGAGTTAACACCATTTGAAATAACGTAGCCCGGCGTATCTTTCTTTATATGTCTTTCAAAAATTTCACGAATAAACCTAGTTGGGTAGTGAATGCCGTCAACATATTTATAGGTGTTATTCCAAATATATTGGTAAACAAGATGGTTTGCAAGTCGTGATTTATTCAATTTTAAATATGAAGTAAAGTTTTCCGCTTGCATATGAAAACCTGCTGTTACAGGGATGTTGTTTTTAAGGGCTACTTCAAGAGCTTTATTTGAAAGAGCAAAAGGAACCATAAGGTGAACAATATCAGCGCCCACAACTGCTTTTTCCACAATTTCAGGATCTGGCTTTGCGAGTGAGACGCCAACTTTTTCTACAATTTTATCAAGTTGCTTACCGAAACTTTTATTCGGCACAACGAAGAAGTTACAAAGTCCCCCCCCCGTGGAAGAAGGCTTGTTGGCGCAAAGCACTTGAACTTTGTGTCCTTTCGAAGATAGATATCTGATTAAATTCATTGATGCCATGATTGTGCCGTTATTTTCTTCACCAAGCACATCGCATACAACTGTAATAGTCATAAAGATCCTCCTAATCTTTAGTTTGTGATTTTTATTATATCATAAACCTTTTATTAGGTAAAATAATTATTAACTTTTTTATTAACTTTTATTGACATTTTTTGCGAGGTTTGTTATACTCGTCTTGCATTTTATTAAAAGGAGGGCCGCGAGTATGGTTTTTAAATTTTTGAATGCGAAATCTAAGGCGAGTGGCCCAATTTGTTAAATTAAATAAATCACCTCTAACGGGGGGGGGATTTGTAACTTTAAATTTGAGGCCTTCGTAATAATTTTAATTTTATAGGAGGTTTTTTTATGAGAAAAAATAAACAAGAGAAAAAACAAAAAATTGGAATGGGCAAGTATCTAGCAAGATATAAGTGGCCAATTTTTGGTTATATTTTTCTAACGCTTATCGGTTGCGCGGGTAGTATTTTCTTTACTATTTTGCTTGCCAATATGATTGATCAGGTGACTGTGCCAGATTTTACTAAGGCGATATATCTATTATTAACAGTTATCGGTATTAACATTGTTCAAAGAATTTGCTGGTATTTTATAAACCTAATTTACTACAAATATTCAAATAAAATTATGTCAGCACTAAGTGCTGATCTTGCAAAGCAGGCATTCAAGCTTAACAGTAAAACATATAACGACCACGACACTGGTACAATGGTGCAAAGGATTGTAGAAGATCCCGCGCAGACGGTAGACAGCCTTGCAACCATCGTTGACACGCTTATGGAGCTTGTGACTTCAATTATCATGCTAGTATATATAGCTACTTTGAATATTTGGGTGTCGCTCGGGCTTATAGGGCTTGCGGCTGTTTCGGGGGTAATCGAATTTTTCAGAGTTAAAATTCGCAGAAAAAATAGATGGACTGTTCGTCGCAAGAACGACCGTGTGCATTCTCTTACAACCGAAATTGTGAGAAGTGAAAAAGACATTAAATCACTTGGTCTTGAAGAAAAGCTTTCACAAGTTTCAAAAGAGTACTATGAGGATTATCGTAACACTCGTTATAAAATGGACAAAACCGATTGTAATTTCTGGGCTTCTCGAAACTTTATTTTGGGTATAGGTGGACTTGTAATTCTTTTACTTTCGATTAAGCTTATGGATAAAGGGCTTATGACAATGGCGACCTTTATGATTGTTTATTCAAATCGTAACTCACTTTGGGATGTTGTTCATGGGGTAGGTAATCTTGCCAACACCTTTGTAAGCATAAAAATTTGTACAAGGCGAATGTTCTCTTTATTTGATGAACACGAATTTGTTACCGAGCGTTTTGGTGATGTGGTACTTGATAATGTTGTTGGTGATATAGAGTTTAAGAACGTTAGTTATACCTTCCGCGAATATGAGTATGTTGACCCGTTTGAAAATAACAAAAAGAAGAAATCGCGAGGGCAGGACTTTAAAAAGGAAAAGAAGCTTGTCAGTGAAAATCATATCTTTGATAAGTTATCATTCAAAATACAGCATAATACAACGGTTGCTTTTGTAGGGAAAAGCGGAAGTGGCAAATCTACAATCTTGAACCTTATGAGCAAGATGTACGATGCAGATGACGGACAAGTTTTAATCGACGGCACAGATATTCAAACTCTTAGTAAACAGACGCTGCGCAATTCAATTTCACTTGTTAATCAGTTCCCATACATATTTGACATGACAATAAAGGAAAACTTGCTACTTGCAAAGCCAGAAGCGACCGATGAGCAGCTTGCAGATGCGATTAAAAAAGCTTCACTTGATGAGTTTATAGCCTCACTTCCAAAAGGTATCGAAACCAGTGTTGGTGAAAGCGGGATTAAACTTTCGGGCGGACAGAAGCAACGACTTGCTGTGGCTAGAGCGATGCTTAGAAATTCTTCTATTATCATTTTTGATGAAAGCACAAGTTCGCTTGACAACTTTGCACAAGGCGAGATTAAAAAAAGTATTGATGGCCTGAAAGGTGAAAGTACGATTATCATAGTTGCGCATAGACTTTCGACTATCAAGGATGTTGATAAAATTTATTTCCTTGATGGCGGAAAAATTATTGATAGCGGAACATTTGATGAGCTATTTGAGCGTAATGAAAAATTTAAAACTATGTTTCTTGCTGAGAACATTTAAAAGCCTTGCCTTTGGTGAGGCTTTTTGTTATACTATTATTAGGAGAAGATTATGGATTTGAGGGAATATTTTGAAAAGGAACTTTTACTTGAAGAAGGTCAAATAGATAAAATATATCGTGAAATTCGGGTGAGGCAATTGTCGCTTGTGCAGACAAAGGTAGCAGATTATGAAAAGCTTTTTGGTATGTCAAAGACTGAGGGTGGTGGGGTGATTGCAAAATGCCCAAGTTTGCTTAATTTTGCTACATGGGATAGTGGTGAGCCAACTTCTGTGCCAGAAAAAATCAAATTTTATAAGTCGGCTTTAAGTGCAGATGATAATGATATTACAAGCATGGTGAATAAATGGGTTAAGTTTTTGACCAATGATATAAAAGTTGCGCAGGCAAAGATAGATGGACTTTTGAAATCGGGTATCACTTGCCAGCAGATTGTTGATGATCCTCGCTATTTAGATCTGCCCTTAGACAGTTTAAAATTGAGGGTGATTTTGTGCCAAAACTATTTTGGTGAGGTTAAGGCAGCAAATTTAATTCAGAATGAAAGAAAGACTTATGCTAGGGCAAGATATAATCTAGAAAATGGCTTTGGCAAAAACGGGATTTTTAGAGATGGAAAGCAGTTTGAAAAACGTTATCACATTGCTGATGAGCAGCTGTTGAAAAGGTATCCGCTTACAAGACAGGCGGCAATTAGTGAACAGAACAAGTATAATCAATCAGCTGAAAATCAATTGATATTGACTGAAACTGAACTTGCGCAGTACCCACTTGAAGAGGAGGACGCATAATATGAAAATTGCAGTTGTGACCAACTTATACGATGAGTGCAGCGATGAAGATTATATAATTGCTAAGTCATTTGCGGAAGATGGGCATCATGTTGACATTTTAAATTTTCCAGTTGACCACAAGCTTATTAAAGATTATCAATTGATAGTTTTTAAAAATGCGTGGGATTTAAATGAGAAAACCTATAGAAATTATTTTGCGCAAGAGGCTGAGTTTTTTAAGGCTGTGAAAAAGGCGAAAGTGCCGATTGTTAATACGCTGGATGGAAAGCTAGATTTTGCTACTCGGGGGAAGCGCATTTTAGTAGATTTATATAAACAAGGGTATAATGTTGTTCCTACTATTGATGACATGAAGGAGCTTGACCTTTTACCTAAAAGCGATTTTTACATTGTTAAGCCTACAATAGGCTATGATGGGTTTGATATGAAAAAAGTATCGGCTAAAAAAATTAGCAAGGTCGTTTTAAAGGATGAAGTTGTGCAGCCTAAGCTATCATTTAAATCTGAAATACAAATGTATTTTGTGAATGGCAGGTTTATGTATGCTTTAAAATATTCGCCTAGCAAATGGCCTGACTATCCTGACCCAGTTGAAGTAAAATTAAACCGCAGTCAGATAAAAATGGGGGAAGATCTATTTAAATTGTATGGTTTGACTTGCTCATTTGGAAGGGTTGATTTCTTAGAGCTAGAAGATGGAAAGCTTATTATGCTAGAAATGGCTGATAGTAATCCAAACATGAGTCTTCCATATTTATCAAAGAAAACCTTAAACAAATTCTTAACTGCCTTCAAAAAAGCTGTTTATGAGTATATGGAAAGGTTAGGCGTTGGGTTATAATCGTTTTTAATAATGTCTATCATTAAGTCATGGGACTTAAAGAATATAAAAGTAAAAGAAATTTTGATAAAACTAGCGAGCCTATGGGGCGGACGAGGAAGAGTTCTCGCCGTCCTATTTTTTGTGTTCAGCACCACATGGCAAGTCATGACCATTATGATTTTAGGCTAGAATTTGGCGGAGTGCTACTAAGTTGGGCAGTGCCAAAAGGTCCTTCCTTCAATCCTGCTGACAAGAGGCTAGCGGTTCATGTAGAAGACCATCCTACCGATTATGCCGACTTTGAAGGAACTATTCCTAAGGGTGAATATGGCGGCGGAACAGTTATGCTTTGGGACATAGGCGAATATGAAGAAGCAGAAAATTTTAAAGAGGGGCTAAAAAAGGGCTCTCTAAAATTTATCTTGCACGGCGAGCGGCTAAAAGGCAGGTGGGCGCTCGTTAGGTTAAAGGATGACGACAAGAACTGGCTGCTTATAAAAGATAAAGATGAATATGCTAAGAAAACGGCAGGTATAAGTGGTCACAAAACCGGCGTCAAAAGTGGGCGAACTATGAGTGAAATAGAAAGCGGGAAAACCACTCAAAAAACTAAATCCAAGCCTAATCCTTTTAAAAGTGTATCGCCTATGCTGGCTACTCTTACTAGCGGAGTGCCTAAGGACGACAAGGCTTATTTTTATGAAGTAAAATATGATGGCTACCGCGCCATAGCTTTTGTAGAAAAGGGAAAAGTGAGGTTTGTTTCGCGGAATAATAAAGAGTTTTCAAAGTTCGATTCTCTATGTGACTCATTGCAAGCTTTTGCAGGGGAGCGCTCAATGGTATTAGATGGCGAAGTTATAGTGCCAGATGAAGAGGGACGGTCAGATTTTCAGGCTCTGCAAAACTATATGAGAAGGCAGGGGAAAGCCAACCTTATTTATATGGTGTTTGATCTGCTCGCTCTTGATGGCGAAGATTTAAGAAAATTACCTTTGCGCCAGCGCAAAGAGCGGCTTGAAAACCTATTAAAAGGCGCGCCCAGTGATATATGTTATAGCTCGCATGTGGAAGGTGGTGGAAAGGCTTGCTTTAAGGCTGCAGAAAAGGCGGGGCTTGAGGGGATTGTTGCGAAAAGAGCTGATAGTAAATATATTGAAAAGCGAAGTGAGGCTTGGCTTAAATTAAAATGTTATAAGAGGCAAGAGTTTGTAGTAGTGGGCTACACAGAAAGTGAGAAAAAAGCGCTTGCAGCGCTGCTGCTTGCGGTCAGCGAAGAGGGAGAGCTTGATTACATTGGCCGCGCTGGAACTGGCTTTGGTGAAGCGGAAGCAAAAGAACTTTTAAAGAAATTTAAAAAGTTGGAAGTTAAAAAGCCGCAATTCAAAAACCTGCCTAAGATGAGTAGGCAAGAAATTGCGCATTTTCTAAAACCTGCGCTTGTGGCGGAAATTCAGTTTGCAGAAGTGACCGAAGAAAATCTTTTGAGGCAGGCAAGCTATAAAGGCTTGCGGCTAGATAAAAGCGCGGGTGAAGTAGTGTTAGAAAAGCCGAAAGTTATAAATAAAAAGCTAAAAGTAAATAAAGATGAAACAATAATTGAAGGTGTGAAAATTTCTAGCTCCGATAAGCTTATATACAAAAAGCAAAAATTAACAAAGTTAGATGTCATCAAATATTATCAGGCGGTTGCGCCTCGCATGCTGGAATATGCTGGCGGCAGAATAATAAGTGCTGTGCGCTGTCATGAAGGAGTGGAAGGTGAGAAATTCTATAAAAAACATCCAGACTATAAATGTAAGAATATTAAAGCCTTAATGATAACAAATGATGAGGGAGAAGAAAGCGAGTATTATTATGTGACGAGCGTGGCGGGGCTTGTCCAAGAAGCTCAACTGGGGACACTAGAATTTCATGTTTGGGGAAGTAAGGTAAAGACCTTAGAAAAGCCTGACATGATGGTGTTCGATCTTGATCCTTATGAGAAAATGCCACTTGACAAAGTCCGAGAGGGGGTGCGAGATCTTAAAAAGGTGCTTGAAATGCTGGGGCTTAAAAGTTTTTTAAAGACGAGCGGAGGCAAAGGCTATCATGTAGTTGTTCCTTTTCAGCCTTATGCGAAATGGGAGGCTTTTCATGATTTTGCAAAGAAGGTCGCCGATCTTATGGAAAGCAAATGGCCAGATAAGTACACTAGCAATATGCGAAAAGAAAAGCGAAAAGGGAAAATATTTATTGACTGGGCGCGAAATGGTAGAGGTTCGACAAGCGTTGCGCCGTACTCCTTGCGTGCAAGAGTGGGAGCGCCAGTGTCTATGCCAATCAAATGGAGTGAACTTGACACGGTGTCCCCAAATGGCATTGATATGCAGGAGGCTTTAAAGCGAATAAAACGAGCTAATCCATGGAAAAACTTTTTTGAGGTCAAGCAAAAGTTAAAACTATAAATTGTGACTAGTCTGAGAGGATATAATAGACTACCTACAATATATTGTACTAGTATGCAAAATCCGTAATTTTTAAAATGTCCAAATTTTGTTTTGAATTGTCATGCATTTTTGATATAATTACAATGGAGAAATAAATATGCTTAATATTGCGATAGATGGTCTTAGTGGAAGTGGAAAAAGCACAATTGCAAGGCTTCTTGCTGATAGACTTGAAATTAAATGCTTAAACACAGGCGAAATTTACAGGGCTTTTGCCTGCGCTTTTCAAGACTTCGGATATAGCACGGTGAGCGAAGAAACTGTTAAAGATTTGGCAAAAAGAACTCGCGTTAAAATTGAATTTGAAGGGAAAAAGCAATTTGTTTATATAGATGGTAAGGAGTATGGGACAAGACTTCGCACAGAAGAAATTTCTGCGCTGACACCAGAAGTTGCACTTTTTAAGGTGCTTAGAAAAAAGGTGTTAAAACTTCAACGGGATTTTGCAAAACATAATGATTGTGTTATGGAAGGGCGGGATATAGGCTCGCATGTTCTTCCTCATGCTAAATTTAAGCTTTTCATCACTGCTACCGCTGAGGAGAGGGCGCGCCGCCGCTACGAGCAGCTTAAAGGAACAGCTAATGAGGCAAAATATGAGGACATCTTGAAGGAACTTAACGCGCGAGATTATGCCGATATTCACAGAGAAGTTAGTCCGCTTGTGCCAACAAAAAAGTCATATATAATTGACACAACTAATATGACCATTGAGCAAACTATTGATTATATTGAAAACATTATACGAGCAAAATAGTTTAATAAAAGCCAAGCATTCCGCTTGACTTTTATTGTGTTAAAAAGTGCTGACAGCACCTAAAATTTTGTTACGCCGCCGCTGACTGTAATACACTCACCGGTTATGAAGGAAGCTTTATCGCTTGCAAGAAATAGGGCAAGCGGTGCAATGTCGGAAGGATTGCCTAATCTATTGAGAGGGGAAAGCTGAGCCATTTTCTCTTTTTCTTCCTTCGTAAAGTGGCTTGTCATCTCAGTTTCAATAAAGCCGGGGGCAATTGCGTTGACACGGATGTTATACTGTCCAAGCTCGCTTGCCAGTGCCTGCGTTAAACCAAGCATACCTGCTTTGCTTGCGCTATAAACGCTTTCACAGCTAGAACCGTTTACTCCTTGAACGGATGAAATGCCCACAATAGAGCCATGTTTTTGTTTAATAAAGAATTTACTTACCTCACGGCAACACAAAATGTAGCCGCGTAAATTGACAGAAAGCAAATTGTCTATTTCGTCTGTTTCCATGTCGCTTAAAAGATTGATTTTTTGTGCAATCCCGCTTGCATAAATAAGGGTGTCGACATAGTCGAAATCTTTAAAAATTTTGCTTATAATTTTATTAGTTGCTTTTTCATCGCAAACATCGAGTTTGTACGACTTTGCGTCCACACCTAAGCCAGCAAGCTCTTTTTCTAGGCTTTTAGAAGGGTGGGCGTTATAGGTGAATGCCACATTATAGCCGCTGCGAGCAAATTCTCTTGCTATTTCACCGCCAATTCCGCCAGAGCCGCCGATAATAATTGCTGTTTTTCTAATCATTTTTACTCCTTATAAATTGATGTTGTTCAGGCCGCCATGCTGGCGAGCATGCCATGCCCACCGTGCATTTAGCGTCCCAATAGTAAGGTTCGTTTTTATCTATTAAAATTGCGTCACCTTTCTTAAATGCAATTTTTTCATTTTCTTTATGTAAAAAACCACTTCCCGAAATTACAAAAATTAGTTCTTTCACTTCTCGATTGACGCAGTATCCAGTTTCAGGGTAACGACCATCGATAGTTGCGGTTGCAAAGTCTATATCCTTGTCGTGAAAATCATATTCAGTTGCAATACAGTTTTCGCTATTTTTATGTTTATATGTTTCTTCTAATTTAATAAGTTTCATTTCTTCTCCTTTTTGGTCGGGGTGGTGAGATTTGAACTCACGACCTCTTGGTCCCGAACCAAGCGCGCGTACCCCTGCGCTACGCCCCGATATCTAAATAATAACACTTTTATCTATATTTTGTCAAAGCAAGCCATGATTTTATTTAACAAAATTATAAATGTGTGCTATAATTTTAATATGAAAAAGTATAAGAAAGTATTTTTATCTTTAATTTTGTTTTGCGCTATGGCGCTTTTCATTATTCCAGTCTTTTCAGGCAATGGGGTTTTGTCGAATGCCATTTCGGTAGCCTCAGAGCCGACAGCGGCAGACTCAGATAAGGATACAAATGTTCGTTATGACAATATACATAAATCAATAGAGATTGACGAAAACAAGGTTTGTCATATCACTGAAACTATCACTGTAACTTTTAAAGAACCCAAAATTAATGTGGGTCTTTCGCGAAACGTCTCTCGAGCTAACAAGATTACTAGAATCGTTGATGGCAAAGAATATGTTTCAAAAACCATATCGGGTTTAAAAGCTTATACAGTATATATGGATGGCGAGGAAGAATATGCTTTCGTAGAAACTGACACTGATTATTACTACATAAATACTGGAAGAGATTACGATTACAAAGTTGGACAGCATGTTTACGAAATTCGATACGACTATGATATGGGCGAAGACTTTATTTCCCAGTTTGACGATTTCACCTTTGATATAATGGACTATGGGTTTAGGAGTGAAGTGAGTGCTTTCTCAGCGGATATAAAACTTCCATCCAGTTTTGTAGATGAAAACATTGAAAGTATGCTAACTTTTCGTACAAATTTTATGAGAGAGGTAAGCTATGAGGATGTTAACTTCTCTTATAATTCAGCGGAAAAGACCATCTCCTGTTCTACTGGATATTTAGGAAGAGCCCAAGGCCTTACTATTCAGCTTATTCTGCCGCAAGGTTTTTTTAAGACCTCTTATACTCCTCATCCGTTATATTATGTAGTTATCGCTGCTTGCGTACTTACGGTTATTGCCGCTGCGCTTATTTTAACTTTCAATCGCATAAGAAAGCATGGAGTGGTTACACCTGAGTTTGCCCCGCCAAAGGGCTATTCACCTATTTCGGTTGCTTATGCGTGGCGAGGGGATATTAAAAGTAAAGATTTTGCAGCTTTGATAATCTCATGGGCGAGCAAGGGATTTGTCAATATTGATATAAAAAGTAAAACACGCATAGTCGTTACAAAACTTAAAGAGTTTGAATTGGAAGAACCTTTAACTGCAACCAGTGGTGACGAGAAACACCTTTTTGAAACAATGTTTAGTAAGGGCGATGTGTTTGATACTCGCATTTGCCGAAGTGATTTATCTCATGCAAGCAAGTTAAATAGTGCGGTATCCTTAATCTATATGAAGCCAGATGAAAAGAAAAAGAAGATTCGAACCGCTAAGTTTGCTTTGCATGCTCTGGCTTGCCTTCCTTTACTTCTTTTGCTACTTTGGGGAATTGTTGCATTGGATTTAACTTTTGGCAGTTTATTCATGTTTTTATTCCCGCTTATAGCTATTCTTGTATTTACCGAGACTAGACAGATCCCTATTTGGTTTAGGTTAATTTGGTGTGGTGGATTTAGCGTGCCGATGGCTTTTCTTATTGGCTCGTTTGATTATTCATATGATTTCATGCATTTATGGATATATGTTTTGATTATATTCTATCTTGTTCATATTCTAGCTATCTTTGTCAAAGGGTTTACAAAAGAGGAAATAGCGGTGAGGGGACAGCTCATTGGCTTTAAAAATTTCCTTGTTAGAGCTGAACTGAAACAACTTGAAATGCTAGTTGAAGAAAATCCAAATTACTATTATGATATTTTGCCATACTGCTATGTGTTTGGAATAACTAATAAAATGGAAAAGAAGTTTAAAGCACTCCGTATGGAAAACCCAGAATATTTCAATGGTTATTCTGCGGTTGTTATTGGAAGCTGCATATCCCATTCCTTCGGGCATGCTGGTGCTTCGATAGGGCGTAGCGGCGGAGGCTCTGGCGGCGGTGGTTTTGGCGGCGGAGGCGGTGGCTCTTCCGGCGGCGGAGGCGGCGGAGGCGGCTGCGGCGGCAGATAAAATTAAAAAAGACCTTTATAGGTCTTTTTTTGATTAAGTCACTTTTAACTAAGTAAAATTATATAATGATAATGCATATAAAAAATTATAAATTTTTCTAAAAATTTTGTAATTTTTCTTGACATAATGTTTATTTTATTATAAACTACTAAGGCAAGCTTGGCTTGACGGGGTGTAGCGCAGTTGGTAGCGCGCGTGGTTTGGGACCATGAGGTCGGGAGTTCGAGGCTCTCCACCCCGACCACAGTTATTGATGCAAATGGGCCTTTAGCTCAGTTGGTTAGAGCAACCGGCTCATAACCGGTCGGTCCGCGGTTCGAGTCCGTGAAGGCCCACCAAAAATTGCAACGATAACAAAATTAGGATGCAGGGACAAGCATCCGCCACATTTGTGGCTCGGTAGTTCAGTTGGTTAGAACGCCAGCCTGTCACGCTGGAGGTCGTGGGTTCGAGCCCCATTCGAGTCGCCATTTCCTTATATAAGGAAAAACATCCCTCATATGCAAAATGAAAGTTTTGCATTATGCCCTGATAGCTCAGTCGGTAGAGCAAAGGACTGAAAATCCTTGTGTCGGTGGTTCGATTCCACCTTAGGGCACCATAGGTAAACTAAGGGGAATATCGACACAAAGATTTTCTATTAGTGCACCAAGCACACAAGTTAACCCTCCTTTTTATAAACTTTGTGTGCTAAAAATCTAAGATATAATCATATCTCCGTCTTAGATTTAAAGCTGACCTCTGTGGTCAAAATTTTTTTGGTAGAAATACCAAATTTGCTGGTGTGGCTCAATGGTAGAGCAGCTGACTTGTAATCAGCAGGTTGAAGGTTCGATTCCTTTCACCAGCTCCATTTTATTTATGGGTAGGTTGCAGAGCGGCCAAATGCAACGGACTGTAAATCCGTCGGTACTACCTTCGATGGTTCGAATCCATCCCTGCCCACCAGAAGTTCCAAAATGGATTCATTTTGAAATTTTTATTTCTAGGAGGTTATTATGCTCAAAGACTTGACTTTGTTCGCTAAAAATCTTTTTGGAGAAAATTTTGATGCAAGGCAACAAACTTGTATGGATGATTTACAGGCTGCTGTCTATCTTATTGGAAGTATGGGGATAGGTATTGATGATGATTATGGTTTCTTTATGACGCAAGCTGGTCCACAATCGCTTTCATTGAAAAGGGACATATTTCATATGCCTAAACAGGCAGAAGGTCAAATTACCGAAGTGGGAGAGCGTTATACAAAATACCTCAAAACATTTGCTGGCAAGGGAGAAAAGATTTATCCTTGCATTGCGTCAGCGCACTATCTTAAATATACATCAAGAGAAGGATCGGATAAAAAGGTTGTTGCATTGCTTTACAAAGTTCATAAGTTTGGCTCTAAGGAAATGTGTCAGACGGCACTTAAATATGCTGACGATGTTGAGAAGTGGATTAGATTATCTAAGGAAGAGCAGGAAGCAAAATTAGGTCAACAAGCTGAGTAGGGGGACGCAAAAACGCGCGAGGTAAAATATGGTTGGGAAATATAAAGTTATAACTCTATGCGGAAGCACAAAATTTAAAGATGAATTTTTGCGAGAACAAAAGCGGCTCAGTTTGGAAGGTAATATAGTAATTTCAGTTGGACTTTTTGGGCTTAGTGGTGATAATGAAGTTTGGACTGCCGACAAAAAACAAATGCTAGATGATATGCATAAAAGAAAGATAGACATGGCGGACGAAATTTTTGTTATTAATAAAGGTGGCTATATAGGAGAAAGTACCAAATCGGAAATTGAGTATGCTTTGAAGCATAATAAAAAAGTGAATTATATGGAATAGGCTACCGCATAAAGCGGTGGCTTTTTTATTTGTAATTTTGGCTTTCTTTCATAATTCTTACCTCTTTTCGCTATTTCGCGGAAAGAGGTTATTTTTTGCATTTTTGGCTGTGGTAAAGTTAAAGCAGCAGGAGGAAGGTTATGCATATCAAAAGCAAGGTTGTAAACGGTACGCTTTATGTAATGCTATGTGGCGAGCTGGACGAGCATTCATCCACGCATGCACGAATCTCGCTAGATGCGGCTTTTGATGAAAAAGGTTTTAATCAGGTGATTATGGATTTGTCCGAACTTGATTTTATGGACAGTACTGGCATTGGCGTTTTTATTGGCAGGTACAAGCGACTTAAAGCTAAGAGCATTCCTATTTTTATTACAAATCCGTCTTCGCACGCGGAAAAGATTTTTAAAATGACTGGGCTATATGAAATCATGCCTAGAATTGGAGGGTAAATGAAAAATAATTTTATGGAAGTGGCGTTTGCTGCTAAATCAATTAATGAGGGCTTTGCAAGAGTGTGCGTTGCCTCTTTTTGCCTTGCACTCAATCCGTCAGTAGATGAACTTACCGATATAAAAACAGCTGTCAGCGAGGCGGTGACAAACTGCGTTGTTCATGCTTATCCAAAGCATGAAGGGACTATTAAACTCCGCTGCGAGCTTGTAGGCGACCAAGTGAAAATTGAGGTGAGCGACGAGGGCATTGGTATACGTGATATAGAAAAGGCGAGAGAGCCATTTTTCACCACTAAACCAAGTGAAGAGCGTAGCGGCATGGGTTTTGCCGTTATGGAAAGTTTTATGGATAGCGTCAAAGTTGAAAAGAATGAAGGCAGAGGGCTTAAAGTGACAATGGTTAAACGAATACTCCCAAATCTTGCCATGGTAGGTGCAAATGCTTGATGCCGCAAAAACTTTAGAGCTTGTATCGCTAGCTCAGAAAGGGGATGCGGAGGCAAAGACCATTTTGATAGAGGAGAACTCGCCGCTTATAAAAAGCGTTATTAAACGCTTTCGTGACAAGGGGGTAGAGTATGATGATTTATATCAAATTGGTTGTATCGGATTTTTAAAAGCGATAAAAAATTTTAACCCTAGTCTTGAGGTTAAATTTTCAACTTATGCTGTGCCGATGGTTATCGGTGAAATAAAAAGGTTTATGAGAGATGACGGGGCGATAAAGGTGTCCAGAGCGTTAAAGTCCTTAAACTTGCAGATTAACAAATATGTGGATGAGTTTATGGGGCGGGAGCAACGTAAACCTACCATTGAAGAGCTTGCCTCACATTTTCAAGTAGATAGTCAAGAAATAGTTATGGCAATGGACTCGTCCCGCATGCCTATTTCGCTATATGCACCGCTAGAAGAGGACAGCGCTAATTTGAGCGTGATAGATAGGGTGGAAGAGCAGCAAGCCGACAAGAGCGACCTGCTTGAAAAATTGGCACTTAAAGACATTATTAGAAGTCTTGACGAGCGGGACAGAAAGATAATAATGCTGCGTTATTATTTTGATAAGACGCAAAGTGAGATAGCCGAAAGGTTGCATATTTCGCAGGTTCAAGTATCAAGACTTGAAAATAAGATACTCGAATCTTTAAGAAGTAAACTTGTTTAAAAAAACTTAATCCGATTGGATTAAGTTTTCTTTTTATATATCTTCGTCATCAGGGGTTGTTTCAACCGCTACAGGATTTTCAAGCAGTTGAGAAGCTTTATTTTTGTTTGCGAGTTTAGCATACTCAGTAGCTCTCTTTTCATCCATTAAGGCATCAATTTTGTTAAGGTATGCGAGGTAGTTATCCCAGTCTTCCCCGTTTTCTATGGTTGGTTTGATTCTTGTCAGCTGATGTCTAATAAGTTTATCAATTTTTTCAAGTTCCCTTGCCTTATGTTTTGCAAACATACTTGTTGGCAGGTACTGATAATTTTCTGGATCTATATGGCATAGGAAACTCCATTCGCAGCGATCAGGCGTAAACGGTATTCTGGTTGGGAGCAGGAAATCTGAACTTGGGTTATATAGCGTCCAACCACTACCATCTTGTAATTTAACTTTTGCCCAGCCATCGTTTTCGCTGTGAGCAAGCTCAAAAGTTCTTTCTGCGAATTTATTTTCTTCAGGGTTGTAGAAAGTCCAGTTGTCGGTAGACAGTTCAACCGCAGCCCAAAGCTCTTCACCTAGGTCGCTTGCCAAAGAGAAAGTTTGCTCAGCAAATTTGTTAGTGTCAATGTTGTAGAAGGTAACTTTTCTATCAGTTGTTTCAACTGTTACCCAGCCTTTGCTCGCTTCATTTATGATAGAAGCATAATTAAAATCAATAGGAAGTGTTTCTCCTGTGTATATATTAAAATATGTTTGCAATTCACTTTTTCTAGTAACTCTTGCCCATCCATTTTGATTAACGATGAGTTCTTCTTCTAAAAATCTATGATCTCTATTTTTACTTTTCATTTTATATTCTCCTTACGGGGTAAGTATAACATAAAAATATCAAACAGTCAATGGGCAAAATAAAAAAAAGTGGCGTTTGCCACTTCGGATAGATTAACCCTTAATAAGTTTCTCAATGTTCTTATTTGTTTGGATGCGGTCTATTCTGATGTTTGTAGTTGTAGTTCGCTTTGGGAGAGTTTGTGGTTGAAAATCTCTATGCGATAAGGAATGAGAAATTACTTTCGGTTTCTCAATTTTGTTTTCTTCTACCTTAGAGATTATTTTATTTTCTTTCACCTTGTCTGTTTCTTCAACCTTATTTTCTACCTTTTCATTTACTTTATCTAATTCTGTAGAAGAAACCTCTTTAACTGGTGACATATTTATATTGTTGCCATAATAGCCAAAGCGGTTACCATTTGCATTAGGTGCTACGCGGTAGGTGTCAATGTTGGTAATTCCGGGACCGTAGGTATCGGTGTTGCGGCTTGGATTGTAAGGTGTGCGGTTTAAACCATTGCTGTTATAGTAGGTAGTGCCATAACCATTGTTGTAATAGCCGTTATTGTAGTTGCCGTTGTATGCGTTATTATAGCCGCGGTTTCCGTAACGGTTTTGAGGATAGTTATTTGTATTTACATTTTCATTAACTTTATTATTTACAGGATTTGTTTGATAGGTGTCAATATTTTTATTGCTTTTATTTTCCTCTTTCTTAGTTTCCTTTTGAGAGGTTTCCTGCTTCGTGGTTGTCTCATTATTAGGTAACGCGTAATAATTATTAGTATAATTGTAGTTATTGTAATTATTATAGTCGTAGCCTTGGTATTTCATGTTTGCATTAGGAGCGTTATCATAGCAGCCGTCACACTCGCCAAGTACGGAGCCGACTTGATCAAGACTACTCATAAGGTTTCGTATATAGGTAAGTCTTGCATCTAGGTGATTGTTGAGAGAAAGGTAATAGCTTCCCATGGTTGTTTCATTGTACACATTAGGAGAACTGTTTTTCTTAATCATCTTTACAGAGTTGGTAATATCGTTTTTGGTATTGTTTAAGTTGGTCGCAAACTTAGAAATGTTATTGGTAAGTCCATTTAAAGCTTTTACCTGATTTTTTGAAAGCTTAGGCTTTTTAGATAACTGATTTTTAATCATAGCAGTTTGCGATAAAAGGTTGGAACGAAGATAATCGTGTTCACTTACGCTATTAGATAATTTATTGATTTGAGATGATACAAAGCTGGTACTGCCAGTATAGCCAGTATTAGTAGGCTGTCCGTATTGGTAAGATGGTTGATAATTTGGGTTTGCAGTATATCTATTAGAAACGGTAGAAGGCAACATAGATGGCAGCTGGGTGGTGCTGATAGATGAAACAGTGTTGGTCACTCTATCTAACTGGTTTGATAAGTTTTTAATAGCCGCATCGCTACTTCCGTTTGAGCAGCCTACCATAGCTATGGCTGCAAGAGTGCAAACAGTACCTAAAATGATTTTTTTCATAAATTCCTCCATTTTACCCTTAGTGTGCGGCAAATCACTGATTTTATGCGGGGGAAGTTTAATTTCTCTGTAATTTGGCAAAAACTCTTATAGGAGTAATATTTATGGATGAGAAGAAGAGAAACGAAGCCTATAATAAATATGTAAAAGCCAAAATTCCTAAAACTAGACCTTGGCCTAGCTTATTTAATTCCTTTTGGGTTGGTGGGCTTATCTGTATTTTGGGGCAGGGTATTAATGACCTAATTATGTTAGGCTTTCCTACCATGGCAGAGCAGACTGCATGGGCGTATACTCTTATAGCCTTAATTTTTATAGCCTCCTTCCTGACAGGTATCGGCGTTTATGATAGAATAGGTAAGTTTGCAGGCGGCGGCTCTATTGTGCCTATTACTGGTTTTTCAAACTCGATTACCTCACCAGCCTTGGAATTTAAGAATGAGGGCATTATCTATGGACTATGCGTAAAGATGTTTACGATAGCAGGCCCTGTGATTGTGTCAGGAGTGGTAGCTAGCGTGCTGGTAGGACTCATTTATCTATTTATTTAGGAGCTTATAATGTCAAAAAGTCAAACTGTTAAATTTAAAAACAAACCGATTATAATCGGCAGTTATTCAATAGTTGGCCCGAAAGAGGGGAAGGGAAACTTTGGTGAGTATTTTGATTATGTTATGAAAAGCGATAGCTTTGGTGAAAAGACCTATGAGAAGGCTGAGCGTAAGATGATTCAGCATGCCATTGTAGGAGCAATTGAATCGGCAAAAATAAAGCCTACCGATGTTGATCTCTTGCTCGCCGGTGACCTTTTAAACCAAATTATATCTTCTTCTTATGCAGCAAGAGATTTTAACTTTGCATACCTAGGCTTATTTGGCGCGTGTTCGACTATGGCGGAAAGTTTAGCGGTAGGGGCGTCACTTATCGACGGCAGGCAATTTGATCATGTGGTTTGTTCGACGGCTTCTCATTTTTGTACTGCTGAGCGGCAGTTTCGGTTCCCGTTGGAACTAGGCAATCAGCGCCCGCCAACTTCGCAGTGGACGGTGACAGGGGCGGGCGCGTGCGTGCTATCCTTAAAAGGAAAAGGGCCGAGAATAACTTCGGCTACCTTTGGTCGCGTCGTTGACTATGGAATTAATGACGTTAACGATATGGGGGCAGCAATGGCGCCCGCAGCAATGGACACTTTACTTGTGCATTTTAGAGATACAAATACAACGCCAGATGATTATGACCTTATAGTGACGGGTGACCTTGGCAAGCTTGGCAGTGAAATTTTAATTGACCTTATGGAAGATCAGGGTATTAAATTAGGATTAAATTATAACGATTGTGGGCAAATGTATTTTACCAGAGATCAGGCAACCTTGTGCGGTGCTAGTGGCTGTGGTTGTAGCGCTACCGTTTTAAATTCCTTTATTATGAAAAAATTAAAGGACGGAAGTTATAAGAAAGTTCTTTTTGCGCCAACGGGCGCTCTTCTTTCAACTACCGCAACTCAGCAGGGCGATACTATTCCCGGAGTTTGCCATGCGATAGTTATAGAAGGGGAAAAGGAGGAGTAATGTATTATCTTTGGGTATTTTTGATAGGCGGACTTATCTGTGCATTTGGTGAGCTTTTAATTATTAAGACAAATATCACATCTGCGCGCATCTTGGTTACCTTTGTTTTAATAGGTGTTGCGCTTGAAGCTTTTGGAATATTTGACCCGATTTCAAACTTTGCGCGGGCAGGTATAAACGTTCCTATTATCGGTTTTGGTGCTTCGCTCGCAAAGGGCGCGATAGGAGCGGTAAAATCAAGAGGGCTTATAGGTGCGTTCACAGGAGGGTTAGAAGCGACGGCTGGTGGTATTGCTGCGGCAGTCTTGTTTGCCTTCATATTTGGACTTATTTTTAAAGCAAAAACCAAAAAATAACGCAATATATGGTATTATGCGATGCATACTAGCCTCAATATATAATATTTGTGAAAATTTGCCCGCTTTGTAACATATATATTTAATATGGCTTGCTATAAGAGGAGAAAAAAGCGCTCTCGCAAGACAAAGTGGGTGATTGCGCTAGTATGCATTTTATGCGTACTAACTCTTTTGTTTGTTTATTATTTCAAAGTGGTCACTCCTATTGTTGTGACATTAAGTCAAGAAAAGGTTAGATCCTTCTCAACAGTTTTAATTTCTCAAAGCGTGGAAGAAGTAATGCTTACCGGAGATGTCCGCTATGAAGACCTTGTGGACGTAAAACTCAACTCTGCAAATGAAATTGTAATGATAAACACCAATTCGGTTGAAATAAATAGGCTAGTTCGTCAGGTTACTAACCTTGTGCAAACTAGGCTTGACGCAATAAATAATACTGAGATATTTATCGCACTTGGCACTTTTACAGGAATACCGTTTTTATATGGGCTTGGACCAGACATAGCGGTTCAATTAATCCCTGTGGGGAGTGTGAACACTAGGTTTAGTTCAAACTTTACCTCGGCAGGTATAAATCAAACACTTCATAGGCTGTATTTTGTGATAAGTTTAACGGTGGGAATGGTTCTTCCTGCCAATACTCAAAATGTAGTAGTTGACTTTGAAGTGCAGATTAGCGAAAGCATTATTGTTGGGAAAATCCCCGAAATTCTGCTAAATGGACAAAAAATTAGCTAAAAATAAGGCTTACAAAAAAATTGTAGCCTTTTTTTTGATTAAAAAAGAGGAATTTTGTTTTTTTTATGGTATAAATAGAGTATTAGATATATTTTAGGAGCAGAATTTGCAGAGTAAAGGTTTTCCGGTCGACTGGCTTTATGAGTTGAAACAAAAGAATGATATTATTTCAATAGTTTCCCGTTATGTTAGGCTAGAAAAAAAAGGTAATAGATACTGGGGGTGTTGCCCATTTCACAATGAAAAGACACCTTCTTTTTCTGTTATGCAAGATGAAGGAGTATTCCATTGCTTTGGCTGTAAAGAGCATGGGGATGTAATTTCCTTTGTTCAAAAGATAGAAAGTTGCGAATTTATGGACGCCGTCAAAATACTTGCTGAGCAGGCGCATATGCAAATGCCTGAATTTAAGGGGGATGAAGATACTCATAAGAAGGCAAAGCAAAGGGAGCGCATGCTTAAACTTTTAGACGAGGCTTGGCGACATTACCAAGATAACCTCTATTTGAAAGAGGCTAAGCCAGCACAAGATTACATAAAACTTAGACGCTTTACCAAGCGGGAACTTGACGATTTTCATATAGGTTACAGCCTCGACTTTAACGATATTGTAAATCACCTTAGAGGCAAGGGCTTTACAAATCAAGAAATGCTAGACGCGGGCGTAGTTAAGGTTAAAAACAATCATTACTATGATGTTATGGCGGGAAGGCTAATGTTTCCTATTTTCAACGCGTTTGGCGACTGTGTGGGATTTAGTGCAAGAGCGCTAGAAAAGGTCGATTTTGCCAAATATCTAAATACTGCGGAAACCCTTGTCTTCCAAAAAAGCAAAGTAGTGTTTGGAATAAACCTACTCAAAAATTTGAAGCAAGCAGGCGGATTAGACAAGATAATAATTGTGGAAGGGCAGATTGACGTAATTGCTATGCACCGCGCGGGCTTTAAATCAACGGTTGCTTGCATGGGTTCAGCGCTTACGATTGACAACGCAAATGCTCTTAAAAAGATGAGCAAAAATATTGTCCTTTGTTTTGATGGAGATACGGCAGGGCAGAAAGCAACCTTGCACAGCTTAGAAGTACTCGACCAAAATGAATTTAACATACGCATTGTTTGGCTGCCAGAAGGTATGGATCCTGACGAAGTGTTAAAAAATAAGGGAAAAGAATATTTAGCTTCGCTAATAGATAACGCAATGCCGGTTATGGATTACCTTATTGAAGTTGAACGAAGAAAGTTTGACCTTAACAAGCCAGAAGAGAAAGGGAAATTTGTCAAAGCCGTGATTGCACATCTTCAAAAAATGGAAAGTGCAGCGCAGGCAGAACCTTATCTTGAAAAGGTAAGAGAGCTTACAAATGTACCGATTGATCTATTGAGGCGAGATCTTGTAAAAGATAACTCTTCTACAAAAAAGGTGAAAGCTAAGGAAGAGGCTTCCATTGTTACTCGTGAGAATGGGAATATAAGAGCTGTTAAATTTATTCTTGCCTCGCTTATTCATGGCAAAGAGTATGTTGACAACAGGATTGATTATGAAAAACTTTTGCCATCTTTTGTTGAGGTAATTCGCAAGGCAAAAGAAAGAACAGTTATTTCCTCTTATTACGACTATTTTGAAGTGGAGGAAATGCCGATTTTAAAAGACTGCCTACTTTTCAATTTTGAGGAGTATAATTTAAGTCCTGAGCGTTATTTTGCCGAATGCTTGTGGCAGCTTGCTGATGCTCATCTTAAAGATAAGCAGCAAAAACTCACCGAAGAGTTTAAAAATGCAACCTCGCTTGACGAGCGTCAAAAAATCATGGTTGCACTCAATGGAATAAGTAAACAATTAAGAGAAAAGAGTTTGGAGGATTTTTATGTCAGATAATAAGATTGAACTTGAAATGAAAAAAATTGCGGACGTGGCTTCCAAAAAGGGTTCAGTAAACGAAGAAGATGTTTATTTCAAGTTACTCAAATATGAAGTTTCAGCACATGAAATTCAAAAGTTTCTGAAAAAGCTTGAAGGACGGGGCATTAAAATTATTAAGCCTACCACCGATAACGATGCTATTGCCGCAGAGGAAGAATTTACCGGCTTTGCTAGCGTGGATGATCCTGTAAAAATGTATTTGAAAGACATTGGTAAAGTTCCGCTTCTTACTCCAGAAGAAGAGCTTGAACTTGCTAAACGTGTGCTTGACGGCGATGAAGAAGCTAAGGCAAGACTTTGCCAATCTAACCTAAGACTTGTTGTTAGCATAGCAAAAAAGTGGTCAACCAATAATTCTCTTTCCTTCCTTGACCTTATTCAAGAGGGGAACATGGGCTTGCTTAAAGCGGTAGAAAAGTTTGATTATACCAAAGGTTTTAGATTTTCTACTTATGCTACTTGGTGGATTAGACAAGCTATCACCAGAGCGATAGCAGATCAATCTCGTACAATTCGTCTTCCTGTTCACATGGTTGAAACTATCAATAGATATGGAAGAACTGTAAGACAACTTACAGCCAAACTTTCTCGCGATCCAACTCTTGAAGAAATCGCTGAGGCTATGGGAATTAGTGAGGCTAAGGTTGTTGAAATTCAAAAGAGCGCGCAAGATCCAGTTTCTCTTGAAACCCCTGTCGGTGAGGAAGAAGATAGCAAAATGGCTGACTTTATTGAGGATGAAAGCGCTCGCTCGCCAATGGAGGTTGCTTCACAAAACCTTCTTCGTGAGCAACTACTCGCAGTTATCGACACGCTTACCCCTCGTGAACAGCAGGTAATTCGCGAAAGATATGGACTTATGGATGGCAAGGCTAAGACGCTTGAAGAGGTTGGTAAAGAATTTAGCGTTACCCGTGAGCGTATACGTCAGATTGAAGCTAAGGCGCTTAGAAAGCTTAAACACCCAAATCGTAGCAAAAGGCTTATCGATTTTGTAGGTGGAGATAAATAAGGAGGAGAGTATGGATTTAAATAAAATTCTTGAATATCAGTCGCTTGACGCAAAGCTTTTTGCAATAGAAAAGAAACTACGCGACAATCAGGATAAAAAAGTAGCAAGTCAGATGTCTGCTAGTGCTAAGGATGCACAAATGCGCTCAGTTGCACTTGAAAAACAGGCTGGTGACCTTGCACGCGAAATTGAAACGATTAAAGGGCAAGTAGAAAGTCAAAACGCAAAACTTGACCAAATGAAAGCAAAAAATGTGGATACTTTGACAAAAGAGGAAATTGACAACTATGCTGTCATTAAGGATAAACTTGCTAGCAACCTTAATATTCTAGATAAGAACCTTACTAAACTTGCAGAAAGAGTAAATGCCGTACTTGCCGACTTTAATAAGACAATCAAAGTTTATAATATGGCTAAGGAAAAATTCACACAAAGTAAAGCCGCTTACGATAACGCAGCAAAAGCTGTTGAGCCTGAAAAGGTGGAACTTGAAAAGAAACTTGCTACTCTTTCTAAAAGTGTAGATTCGGCTATTATGCAAAAGTATGCAAAAAGACGCAGCGACAATATTTTCCCAGTACTTGTTCCGCTTGATGGAAGGTCATGCGGCGGTTGCCGAATGGAACTTCCAGCGGCTGAAATCTCCAAACTTGAAAGAGAGGGGCTTTTAACCTGCGAGCATTGTCATAGGCTAATTTACAAGAAATAAGTAAATAAATTAATCAAAGACGACGGGCTATGCCCGTTTTTATTATTGATAAAAAATCGCCATTTTTTTTGATTTAGGCTTAATTTATTTGACAAAGCGGGGGGGGATTTGCTAAAATAAGAATTGGAAAATATTTCTATAAAAACGGGAAAAGAAGCTAAAACACTCAAAAATAGGGTAAAACGTTTGTCATATTTATTTTAAATATGTAGAATAATAAAAAAGGAGATATAATGAAAAAGTTTCTTCAAACTCTAATTGTAGTTTTGTCATTATGCCTTTTTAGTGGAGGAATAGTATTTCTATCTGGAATTGTTCAAATTCCTAGTATGGATCAAGAGGAGCAATCTCCACCGGATGAACCTACTGAAGCAAACTGGGGGAACGTTTATTGCTATCCAGTTTTACGGAATTATGCCAACAGCAGTTATACTGTTGCTGGTTTTAGTACTGGCGGGCAGGTAGATAGTGCTAGAAATTATGGGGAAATCACACACTGGACAAGAGGAGAGCGAAAAGTTTACTGGGCTGCTGATCCATATATTTGGGGAGTGGCAGATACAGGATTTCATGTGGACGGTATTTATAAGGCATCGGGCACATTGTCATCTGGAAGCACGCATTATATACCTCATTGGTCTGGGCAAAGTACCACTACTGATTCTGGTTGTACTCGTACTAGCAGTACAATTTCAAGTAAACCTGCATATTATGCGGTCCTTTTTGCAAGAAATACTGCTACAATAAATTATAGTAAAAGCTTAGTTGGAGAATCTGGTATTACAGGTTCAACCTCCTCTCAAACTGTATATTACGGAATAGCACCGACATTAAAATATTGTGGTTTTTCGAGGACGGGTTATCATTTTAGTCGGTGGTTTGGTTGCTATGAAGGTGTCGATTGGGAAGAGTATACATATTTCAATGGGGGAGAGACGCCATCTTGGGATAAAATCTCAAAAGCAGGAGCGGGCGGATTGTGTACTTATTCTTCATCTTTAACTCTATATGCAGAGTGGGATGCGAATCAATATACAGTATCAGTTGACCCAAATGGCGGAGTATATAATGGTTATTCAAGTACAACTAACATAGGTACTAAATATTACGATTCATACTTTTCACTTTCAGCTCCGACTCGTACAGGATATACTTTTGCTGGCTGGACAGTGACGAACGGACATAATTCTTCTACAGCAAAATGGGGAACAACAAGTAATCCTACCACTTCAATTTCTTCTAGTTCAACAAAGTGCGTAAA
>CAJULT010000010.1 GCA_910587225.1 uncultured Christensenellaceae bacterium | reverse complement strand
TCTTGTGCATAAGCCAAAGCAAGTTGATTTTTCAAATCGTTATATCTATTGTTTACAGGTGTTGCAGAAAGCATCAAAACTTTTGTCTTTACGCCCTCTTTGATAATGTGGTTAATTAAAAAGTCATATCTTGTTTCTTTGTCTTTAACCGGATTGTTGTTTCTAAAGTTGTGCGACTCATCAATAACAACAAGGTCATAGTTGCCCCAATTTACAAGTTTCAAATCTCTACCATTGTGTGCAGTTCCTACCCTTCCCAAGTCTGTATGATAAAGAACTTCATATCTAATTCTATCTTCATAGAAAATATTTGTTGTTTCGTTTCCACAATACTGAGTCCAATTATCGCTTAATCTTTTAGGACATAAAACTAATATGCTTTTGTTCCTAAGTGAATAGTATGAGATTACTGCTAAAGCTGTGAAAGTTTTACCAAGACCAACGCTGTCAGCTAAAATACAACCGTTATGTTTTTCAAGTTTGTTTATGATGCTAATAACACCATCTTTTTGAAAGTCATATAATGCGTTCCAAATCTTTGTATCCTTAAAGCCTGTCATTTCATTAGGCATATTATCTTCAGTTATATCATCAAGAAATTCGCTAAAAATATTGTAAAGAATAATGAAGTAAATAAACTCTGGGCTATTCTCTTGATATGCACTACCTATCATTTCAACAACTGTATCAGTTATATCTTCAACTTTTGTCTTGTCGTTCCATATCTCATCAAACATAGAAAACAAAAACTTACTCTGCTCTGCAAAGTCTGTTTTATTTATTGCTGTAAAAATATTGTTTCCTTGCTGATAACCTAAATCGCTAGTTGTAAAGCCATCAATAGGATTATAAGTTAATGAAGTGTTATCTGGTTTTTCAATTCCAATAATGTTAGGGATTCCACCGGTAGTTATGTTACTTTTGAATTTTACTTTTTTCTTTACCCACTCAGCACATTCTTTTGCTATTGCTTTTAAGGTCATCTCGTTACGCAATCTTATTTCAAAATCATTTCCATAAAGACTGTTCTCTCTGTTTTGCTTTGGTATAAAAAATTCTCTTCTTTCTTTTTTTGTGCTATCAGTTAATTGGTCCTTTGTAAAAGTTGGTGAAGTAAATAAAAATTTTAGTTCTTCAATCTTGCCAAGTTCTTCTCTTAATTCTTTATAGGCGTACATAGAAAAGCAAGACGCAGCAATACGCACCTTTGAGCCTTCTTTTAGTTCTTTCTTCAGATCATCGCCTAAAAGTTTTGTCCTATTGTCAATATTCTCAAACATAATTCACCTAATTAGTTAATATACAAAGTCATTATAACATAAAACTTTCTATTTTGGTCCACTTTTATAAATATTTTTTTAATTATATTAAATATATTATATAACTCTATAAAAATCAAGCGTTTGGGATTCTGGCGTGTGCTTGTCTTGATACGAGTGCTGTCGCTTCGCTCCAGCAGACAAGCACACGCCAGAAACTTCGATTGCTTTGACTACCAGCTCAAAAACGATGGCTAAAAAATGGGGTTCGTGCGTAAACTTGACACGAGCCCCCATTTTCTTTACGCCATCGTTAGTTATTGCATTTTCTCATTTGTTCGATGACTTCTGGGCTAACCTTTCCCATAACTACACCTTCATCAAGGCAAGTGAAATTGTCGAACAACAATAGTTTCTTATCTTCCTGCCCTATCGTGCATACAATATCATCTTCCAAAATGTCAGAGATAAAGTATTGAGGCAAGTTCTTTGAATAAACTATTTTTTCGCCAGTCTTTTCAATGTATTTCATAAGATAAGCAAGTGCGTTTCCTAGTCGCCTTTCATTTTCATCTATCTCTTTGAAGTCCGATCTTCCAAACCGTTCATTAAAATAGGTAGATTGAAAGGTCGTCTGCATCTTATTAAACTGCGTGCTATAATCTCGTTTCTCAACAATTTCGCCCGGCAGTCCATTAGCAGGAATATTGAAAAGTCCGTGAAAATGCAATCTTCCGGTTTCTGGTGCTCGTTCCCAAACTCCCATATATTTCCACTTTCTTCTTTCACATAAGTGTCTAAAACAAGTTCTAAGTTTCTTCTTAAAACTTTCTTCAGTATGCTTTTTATCATCATAAGTAAAAGTGCAAAAGTAATTGAAGTTTGCAAGATTTGCTTTTCTACACATTCGCACTCTACGACAAATAAGGTTTCTTAACTTTCTTTGCAGGTGCATTTCCACATAAGATTCACAATATTCTAGTTTAGAAAAATACTGACTCATTTCGGCTACAATATTTTTCTTACGCTCACTTTTCGTACAATTCATATACTTTACATAGAGTTCATCAAACAGTTCTTTTCTGGTTAATTGCCTTACAACTTTCGGCATCTTTAAGGTCTTTTCTGGTACACTTTCAGCATTGTCTAAAACTTCTTTTTCGCTAAAACTTTCTTCACTTGCAGAAGAAATAGAGAGCTCTATATCAGAGCCCTCCAAGTCTTTTTTCGCATCCATTTCTTCTACAACTGTAATAACTTCCTCAGGCTGTTTTGGACGCTTATTGACAAGCCTTACAGTATGAGGAATTGCAATGTAATGACTTCCGTCATAATACACTTTTGACTCTCCATAGTGCATATAGACCTCCAATATTAGAATTTATTTTTTACGCTTTCTTTTGAATTCCGGCGTGTTTCGATATAGCAAAGCATACTCATATTTTCGATGTTCTTTCATAGCCTCTTTTAAGCCCTTTTTGTCACCGTTATATGATGCACGCTCTAAGGCAAAGTCTGCTCTTTCATAACCCCTTTGGAGTTTCTGTATCGAGCATTTCTTCGCCATCTTTTTTTGCTTTCCTGTGAAAAATCCCACAATGCTTTCCTCCTTTTAATTTTGATTTTTCTTTTCGCTTATTGCGTTTTTCTTGATTCTTAATGCGTTTTTCTTCTCTTTTACGCATCTGTTCTTGTTTCTTTGCACTTTTTTGATAACTTCTATCTTCCTTATCAATTTTCTTAAACGCCTTTTTCATATTCTTGAAAATATATTTATTGATCTTATCGTTAAACTTATCAGGTACGAAATCAGCTGTGTCTAAGGTATGACTAAAAGTTTCATAGTACTTATCAAGTGCTTTGTTTATGAGTTTGTTTTTGTTGTAATTTATCACGCTGCTTTCCTCCTTTGATAATAATTTTCAGGCAACTCATCATCATTCTCTTCAAGGTATTTCTTATACCCTTCAAGCGACTCTTCGGTTGGCTCTGCTTCCTTATAATCGAAATCTTCATCAAGGTGTCCTTCATAGAATTTAGGCTTGCAAGACTGACTATCATAGCACTCAAAAACATTGTAGTCTGCTTCAACTACTTCTTCTGTATAGCAAGTTTTATCTTGCTTTCCAGATGCCATATATTTATCAAAAAGACTACTATTCTCAATGCGTCTAATAGTCCATTTCATTTTGCATACTTTGCCATATTGGTCATATTCGAGTTTGAGCCTTACAATCTCAACAAACTGTGCCAATTCACGAATATTGACATCAATAAGCATCGGTCTTTGTGTATCAAGATAAATGTCAATATCATCGTGTCCGTGCTGTTCATACCACCTACTCTGCCAATCTGGGAAGTACATACTCATTCTGCTATTAAGGTATTTTTGAGCCTCTGTTATGCAGATAACCTCATAAGGCAGATTGAAATGTGTTTTAACAAACTTGTTTGCAAAGCCTAATCTATAAGGGTTAATTCTTCGGCTAAAGCGTGGACTATACCTAAACTTTTTGAAAGTCATATCATAGTTTGCAGAAACACAATGTCTGGGTATAGTCTTTATTTGCTTAAAGCCGTTTTGTTGTTTCAACATAATCTCACGAGCCATCAATCTATTTCGCTGCCTATCAAATGCTCTTTGACAAGCAATATGCGTCATAAAACAAGTCTTGCCTGTTCTTGGTGGAGCGAAGATTATTGTGATCATCTTCTTATCTCAATGCCTCAATGTTCCAAACCATAATTTCACTAATATAGAAAGGAACAGTGCTAGTCCAAGAAATTGTAATATAATCGTCTCTCGTAACCGTAACAGTAAATGTCATATAGTTGTATTCGCTCCAGCTAACTCGTCCAACGCAAGTTGTCCAACTTTCATCACTTCTAAGTTCAACTTCACCTGGTCCCATATAATCATAATTATTGTAAGGATCTCCCTCATACCAAGCTTGATTTCCTTCAAAATTTCCATTTCCTCCACCTGAATAAATAAACCCGTTCCAATCATTAAAACCACCACCTGCAAACTCTCTGCCATCTTTAACATAAAAATTAGGACAGCCAAATCTAATTTTATCTCCAGCTTTAACACCCGGAGTATAAATTTCTAAACTTGTATCCCCAGCATATGAATTAGAGTGAACAGAATCGTTAAATACTAATTTCCAACTACCAAATTTAGCAGTAAAAGTTGTATCTTGTGTTATTTGCGTATTTGTTACATCTATCACATTAGTTCCGTCAAGAGTCCAACCCATAAAGGTATCGCTATTGTAATCAGGGTTTGTTGCAAAACCACCATTATCAACTTGCTGTGTTTCAACAACGGTATCTCCATTCTTAAATGTTACATTTAATTTATCTAATACAAAAAGTGCGGTAAATGTTGTGTTTTCAGTTATTGTAGTGTTGTTTACATCAACAACATCCGTTCCGTTCAAAGTCCAACCAACAAATCTGTAATTTGTTTTTACAGGTGTTTCTGGTAAAGTTGCATAAGCATTTTTCTCTATAATTTGTGAGTTATATTCAGCATCTTCAACCATAAATTTAACATCATATTTGTAGGTTATATCTGCCACAAACACTGTATCTGCAATAATCTTGTAACTTGTTATGTCAACAATCGAATTGTTAACTTTCCAGCCATTAAACACTTTGTAAACTGTGCTTGTTGTTTCAACTGCATTTGCAACATTTCCGTTCTTAATTGTTTGAGTTGAAATAGTTGTATCTTCGTATTTGAAAATTACAGAGTAAAGCTTTGAGAATTTAGCAACAAAAGTTGTATTTTGTGCAATACTGTAATTTTCAACATCAACGATTGAATTGTTAAGAGTCCAACCATCAAATACATAACCAGCTTTTGTTGGATTAGCCGGAACTGTTGCTTTGTTGTCTTTTACGACAATTTGAGAGTTGTAATTTTCTTCATCTACAACAAAATTGACTTCGTATTTGTAAGTTACATCGGCCACAAATTTTGTGTTCGCTGTGATTTGATAAGTCGAAAGGTCAACAATCTCTCCATTAACAGTCCAACCATTAAAGATTACAAAAGCAGTAGAAGTTGGGGTTGTTACAGTTACAATATCGTTTTTATTTACAACTTGAATGTTGTAAACACTACCAGCAAATTCAAAGGTTGCAACAACTTGTTCGCCACTTTCCAAACTTGCGATATATTGTTCGTAATAACTAACTGACTTTTGAAGCTCAGCAATCTTATTATTAAGTGCATTTACACTTGTTGAATTGTTTTGGATTTGATAGTTCAAATCGTTAATTTGTGTTGTTAAACTTGTAATTTGGTTGTTTAAGCCAGTAATAGTTTGCAAGTTTAACTCATTTGTAGTTTGCAACTGAGTATTAAGGGATTGAAGATTTGCGATTTGAGAGTTTAGAGATTCAATTTGAGTTACATATTGATCTTTTTCGCCCTGTAATGCAATAAGTTTGTTGTTAAGGTCATCAATTTGTCTATTTAACTCTGAAATAGTTGCATCATTATTTGTTTTTATCGAATTAAGAGTTTCAACCTGTGTTTCCAAATTTTCTCTTTGAGCAGTCAAATTTTCAACTTGTGTTTTATAATCTTTGTTAGTGTTTTTTAAGTTTGAAACTTCGCTATTTAATTGAGATATTTGGTCGGACTGGGTTGTAATCGTATCTCGATAACTATTGATAAGTTTTTCAAACCCTTCCTTGTCAGAAAGGGCTGTGTTATATCCATCTTCATAAGCATTATTTAAGTCTTGCTCTGTATAAACACCAGTGCCGGACATACCTTCTTTAACTTTATTGAAGTTGATAATACCCCAAGTTAAAGCAAAAATAAATGCTCCTACAAAGAGGATACTGAAAATAATTCCTAAAACTTTTTTAGTTTCCATAAATCCTCCTATAAAATTTCATTTACCAACAAGCGAATACCATTGTCAGAGAAGTATTGCTCTAAGAATTGAGCATTTTCACTGCCAGTAGTCGCAAGGGTTAATTGTGTTTTATTGCTTAAAAATTTGATAGATATTTTCATATTCGCGCTGTCGATAAGACTTCCATCGGTGTTGTAAAAATCCAAATCAATAGTTGCAAAAACAGAGCCTGCATTTATCTCGCTACCGAGTAAAATATAGTCGTTCAATACAACTTGATAAGTCTTTCCTTTACCATTGAAATCATCAACTTTCAAGAGGTCTTTTTCAAATATATAAGTGTCTGTTTCATCGTAAATATCGTTATAGAAAACGACTGATGAGGCAGTATATTTGAAACTCTCTTGACTGAATTTGTTTGTAATATCTATTTGTCCGTTAATATAGCTTTCTGCTTTTACTTCTCTGTAAAGTTCAATTCCACAAAATACACCAAGTGCAACGAGAATAAAGCAGACTATATACCAATACCATTTCATAATTGCACCTCCACATATTTGTTATTTATTGCTTCACTTGCAATATCAAAATTAAGCCCAGAAGTGTATTTCAATGTTTGTAAATTAGAGTTATACAAGGCTTTATCCATAATGTGAATAGTTTGATTTCCACCTTTGAAAGTAAGAGAATCAACTTCAAAATCTTCAAAAGCATTGTAGTCTAAACCTACAATATTGATGTTTTTGCCTTTCAAATACTCACTGTCAAGGTCAAAAATAAGGTTTACTTTTGCTCTTGGCATTTTCTTAAATAGTTCTTTGACATCTACATTAAGAGAAACAAAGTAGCCGTCATACACTTCGCTATATCTGTAATCAAAAATATCTTTTCCGTTAAACTTTGCCTTTTCGTTTAGGTTATAAGTCATTCTTTCTTGCCAGTAACTTGTGTCAATAGAGTCGTCAACAATATCGTATTTGTGGCTATTTTCGATAAGCCCAAACATAGATTGAGTGTTGTTTCTTGCACCATTTTCGTCATAGTGAAATTTAAGAACAGCATAGTTCTTGATAATATCAGTTACATTGTCAGTTTTAAATTTACCAGTTTCGTAGTCATATTCTTTGATAGAGAATAATGAGCTCAAATCAACAGTAATGTAATAATCGCCATACCCTGCACTATTTGTTCTTACTGCTTTCATACAAGATTGAAACAAACTGCCAAAGGTGTAGTAGTAGCGATTGTATTTTTCGCCAACTTTCCAGCCAATACCAAAAATGTTTCTAACATCACCAACATCTTTATCAAAATACTTATCAAGGTTTAGAGCAAAAGCTCTGTCATCAATCTTTACAATAAATTCGGTTGTTCTTTTAAGTTCGGTTGCAATACTTCCGTTTTCGTTTGTTACACCGTCCCAGTGTATTCCATTTGTAAAATCGTAATAATAAAAACTTTTATCAACATAATCATTTGCAATCTTTATTGATGTGCTATCTGTTCCATAATAACGGTCATTATTCCCAAATGGATTCATAAACCCAACTTTACTATTTCCATCCCAAGTATCAAGTGGCAAGCCTTCATAGTCGCCTATATACTGCATACCAGAAGAACGATAACCAGTAGATAGCAAGTTCCAATCAGTAAAGTAATTCATTTTTAATTCTTGCAACATAATGCCATTGTTTTTATCATTGCTATAATAATTGACTTCCAAGAAATATCGATCTTGCAGTTCATCTTTTTCTTCATCAGATAAATCATCCGAGTTTATTAAGTCTTTAATATCAAGTCCAACTTGATTATCAACATAATTCACACCGATGGTTATGTCTTTTACAAAGAAGTGGTAATACCCAAGAGCAATAGATACGCAAACACCTAAAATAGCAAGAAAAACCAAACAACAGTTGCCAATAACTTTTAATGTGTTACTCATAGAGTCCTCCTTTTTTAGAATTTTGAAAAAAGAAAAAGCACTAAATAAACTTGTCCGTTTAAGTAGTGCTTTTTTATTATATTAGTCCATTCCAGCCGAAGAAATTGAGTATTTTAGCAAGCCACTTAAAGGCATAGCCAATCCATTCAAAAATCTTGCCTAGAATTGACAACGGCCAAGTTCCGACTAGCACTACTAAAACAATGATTAGAATTATCAATATCAATTTCTTCATAGGACATCTTCCCTTATCTCATAATCATATTAAGCAATGCTTTGTCTGAACTGCGATAAGGTTTGATGCTGCACTCATAGATTTCACCATTTTCATCAACTGAACGAACAAGATAACTGTTACCAGCAATTACTCTGCCGGTTGATTCATCTTTAATTTCAAATGGATTTGCAACGAGTTCTGCTGCCGTTTCATTGCCGAACACAATATCAAGTACTGCGTAGCCACCCTTATCAGGTGGAACAACCGCAACTTTGACTTCCTTACCACGAATTAAACCTTTAATGAAATATGAGAAATATATTTTATCGTTTTTCTCAAAGGTTTCCCTTTCTACCATAATTTTGTTTTCTTTCTTAGCCATTACTTTTTACCTCCTTTAAGTTTTGTGCCTTTTTCTCTCGAAAACTTTTTGGCTTCCTGTTTAGATAGTCCAGCATCCATTGCTGTTTTGTATCTATGAAGTCCTGCGTGATCGCTTTGACATTGAAGATAACCAGAGCGAAGTCCTGCTTCATAATCTGTTAGTTCCTTACCTTCTTTTTGTCCTCGCTGATGCACTTTTGCTTTACGTTCATCTGCGTAATTTTTGGCTCTTTTATTAGGCACTTGCCAACGCCTTTCTGTGTTATAATTTGCCATTATAATCCTCCTGTAAAATTTTGTTTTGCCAATACTTTTGGCTATTAAGTTGTTTGTAATCAAACCTACCAAGAAACACTAAAACGAAACATACGCTTCCTTGACTCAAACGAAGGTGGCCACCTTTATCTTATAAGTCGTTTTGAAAGTCCATCGTTAAACAATTTGTTCTTGTCATCGATTACGCTGTTATTCTATAACGAAAACCAAAGACATAACAGTGAGCATACTCGTAACTTATGAGCATTTTATAAGGACTTTATGAGGACTTAAAAAGCACTTTATAATGAAAAAAGCAAGGTGGCTAACCTTGCTTAATCGATATAAGTTCTTGAATGTGAAGTGCTTTTTATTCGCTTACCATCAATGTTTAATCTGTCAGAGAAAATCATTTCATATAGCTTGTCTATCTTTTTGTTTCTCAAATAGAATGTGTCCTTACTATATAAATAATCTTGCCCATCTATATTGACATCCATATACAAGTCTTGCTTGATAATGTAATGCTTTGTTCTATAAACATTGGTAGCATCTTTCATAAACTCTGGAATATCAGGAATATTTGTTTTCTTCATTTTAAGCTCCCTCCTCTACAACATTTTCTTGGAAAAATTTAACTAACTTCCTATTTAACTTTTGTATATAATCGTAAGAAAAGCCCAACTTGTCTGCCAATGACTCAAATGTATTATTATTGATATAAAGTGAAACATAAATCTCATAGAGTCTTGGAGGTGCATAGCGAATTGCATCATTATATTTTCTAATTTTCCCAGCAACTGCACTTGCACCAACAACTTGTGAGGCTTGCTCAAACATATCTTTACGAGAATAGTAATATCTAATCTCTTTTAATTCTTCTCGGATTAAATCTGGTTTCATAAAAATCTCCTTACAAAATTATTTTTTTGCTGGGAGTTTTCAAAATAAAAAACGCCCAGACGATTTGTAGTTTCTTTCGATAACCACATTCGTCAAGGCATCTTTGTGATCCTTTTACACGAATCTTGCTTATAAAGTAGTGAACAGGGATTTACTGCTTGCACTGTTTCAGCTCGACCTTAATTTTGCTCTATAAACGAAAATATATATTTAGTGTTTAATAATTTTTATCAACCGTTCTCTTGGTGAATGTTCCTTACTGTAAAATGTTACATTGCAGATAGGACAATTCCCACTAACTCCACCCTTTGGATGAGGCGTTATCTCAACATAATTGGAGCATTGAGGACATTTCATCATAGGTTTTTGTTTCTTCAAAGTAGTAGTTTGCATTTTCTACCTCCTTCTTTCCCATAGATACAATAAGTTTGAATTTAATAAACTATCTGCACGGTTGGGAAGTCCAATGCCATAGTCAATTATCTTTTGTATCCTAATATAACAAAACAAAACGGGGCTGATTTGTTTTATTATCACAATTAAGTTAAGTCCTTAATGACTTTTACTGCTATACCTTGAATTTGCACTTTATCAAAATACATATCTTGCATAGCATCGTTTTCTGGATGCAAACGAATTTTCTTATTCTTCACATCCCTGTAATATCTTTTAAGTGTTGCTTCTTCATCAACAAGTGCGACAACAATTTGACCTTCTTCTGCTGTTTCTTGAATTCTAATAATGACATAATCGCCATCATTTACCCCAGCATTTATCATACTTTCGCCACTTGCTTCTAACACATAGAAACTGCCTTTACCTAAAATTTCGCTTGAGATTGATAAATAACCACGAATGTTTTGCTCGGCAAACATTTTCTCACCACAAGCTATCGTTCCAACAATAGGCAACTGTAGTGTATTCATTCTTTTTAGCATTGATTTTGTCATTATACCTCTACTTCCAGATTGTCTTTCGATCATCCCCTTGCTTTCCATTTCTCTAATGTAATTTCCAATACAAGTGTGTGTAACATTAAATCGGTCTGCAATTTCTGTTTGTGTAGGTGTTCTTCCTTTCTCGCTAAAAACTTGGTCGATGAATTCTATAATGTTATTCATCAAATCTATGCTTTTTGAACGCATAAGATTTTTCTCCTTTTGTTCTATCGTTTCATTTTTGCAACGATAGACTTATTATAGAATATACACTTTACAAAGTCAACCCTTAAATTCAAAAAAATTAAACTTTATTCATTAGGGTGGCTCTTTTTTTGTCGAAGTTTGTTTTTTCTGCTTTTCGCTAATGATTTCTTCAAATAATTCTGCCAAAAGTTCTAAATCACTCTTGCTCATTAGTGCAAAATCAAAGCCAATTTTGTTTTTCATTCAGCACTCCTCCTTTCATTGCGCTCACTCTACAACATAAAAAGAAGAATGTATGATTTCTAAATGCTTACTTTACGAGCATTATTTGCTTACTTTATGAGTTCTACCTACGGACAAAAGGCTTACTCTATGAGCCACAAACTAATTGTTCTTATCTGTTTCACTACCCTCCTTTGTCTTTGGGTGGTGTTTTGTTTTTTTTCGGCGAAGATGTTATCAGAGCTTGTATGTTCTGTCAAATGGAACAAAAAATGTCGCTTAAAATTGAAAAGTTAAAAAATAATTAAGCAATATTTTTTCTTCCTTGAAACTCCAAAATAAAAGACACTTCAATCTTTGACAGCCCCTCCAATCCCTGATTTTTTCTTTGGTGTCGAAAAAAAAGTTCGACAAAGGAGGTTAATTATGTTTAGTGAACAATTAGAGCAAATAGAAAATGCTAGTTGTAAGTTTGCAGTTAGTATGTTGTCCTTTTCTATTAAGCCTACTATGCCTACATTGTCAACATATAGTAAGCCTAGGCTCAATTACAATTCCGAGAAACATAGTGTACCTTCTAAGAAAAAAACAGAAATGGAGGTATTTTATGAAAAAGGCAGTTATCTATACCAGACACATCACTTATAGGCAATATGAAGAGCCTATACCTGAACAAATGAGAATTGGTGAAGATTATGCAAAAGACCATAATCTTGAAATTGTTGGTCGCTATGCTGACTTGTGCGTAGAAAAACAACAATACTATATTGATTTTGAAAATCTTAAAAACAGATGTAGAAAGAAAGAGTTTGACTATATTTTGATTTGCACTCCCCTTGCCTTAGGTAGAGGCTATAACAAAATTAAAAGATTTGAAAACTTTATAAGCAAGTATGGAATTAAAGTTATCAGAGCTTATTCTAAACAACAAGACTTAAACGATTTACTTGATGCTTTAGAAGATGCAATGAAATATTACAAGTCAAAAGAGGTGCGTAAATGAAAACAGCAGTTGTATATGCACGATACTCTTGCGATAGACAAAATGAACAATCTATTGACGGACAACTTAGAGTTTGCAGAGATTATGCAGAGAAAAATGATATTTTTATTGTAGAAACTTACATTGATAAAGCAATGTCAGGAACGAACGATGATCGTGAGGCTTTTCAAAGAATGTTGAGAGATAGTGATAAACAAAGTTGGGACAATGTACTTGTTTATAAACTAGACCGATTTTCACGAAATAAGTATGAAATGGCAATACATCGAAAGCACTTAAAAGACAATGGCATCAAACTTATATCTGTTATGGAAAACATACCAGAAGGACCTGAAGGAATATTGCTTGAAAGTTTGCTTGAAGGTATGAATCAATACTACTCTGAGGAATTATCACAAAAAACAAAGCGTGGTATGAACGAAACTAGAATTAAAGGCAATTTCATAGGTGGTTATCCAAACTATGGCTATGAACGAGATGGTGCAAAATTAAAGATAAATCAAGGTGAAGCCGAAATCTTAAAGCAGATTTTCAATGACTATGCTAATGGCAAAAAAGTATGCGATATTGCAAGAGAATTAAACAACAAAGGACTTACTAATAAAGGCAATGTATTCTTAAGCACTACTATATACAACTTTTTAAGGCAAGAAAAATACACCGGCATCTACCGAGTTAATGGTGAAGAGTTTGACAAAATATACCCACCTATCATTGAAAAGAATATCTATGAAATATGCAAGAAAAGAATAGATGCAAACAAATATGGAAAGCATACAAACAGAGTTCCTTTCTTGCTTAAGGGCAAAGTATTTTGTGGCTATTGTAATGCTCCCCTAACTTCTAACTCTGCTCAAACTTATGGAAAGACTGAGCCGATAAGATACTACAAATGCAAACATCCAAAAGATGAACATTGCAATAATCAAGCAATTAAAAAAGAAGTGTTGGAAGAAATAGTCAATAAAGCAATACTATCTTTGCTGCCTCACTCTGAAAACATTTCTTTGCTAATAAATAAAATCGTAGAAGTCCACGAAAAAAGAATTGGCAAATCTTCTACTCTTAATGTTTTAACTGCCGACTTAAACGATGTAAATAAGTCTATCAAAAATATGCTTGTTGCTATTGAAAACGGAATATTTACAACCTCAACAAAATCAAGATTGGAAGAGCTGGAAGGCAAAAAACGAGAGTTGGAAGAAAACATAGCAAGAGCAAAAGCATCAAGACACGCACATATTACTCAAAAAGAAATTGCTAACTACTTCAAATACTCTTTGGAACAATGCCCTCAAACAATGATAAATTTCTTGTTAAAAAGCGTTAAGGTTTACAAAGATAAAATTGAGATACTTTTCAATTACACAAGAAAAGAAGAGTTTGATGAAATGCCAGAAACAATAACATTATTTACTGAAAAAGTGGTTACAGAACGAAGAACTCGTGGAAATGGCGTAATAACAAAAACACAAGAATATACGGTCTATGTGCAAGTTTAATATATAAATATATTAAAAAAAGCCCTGAAAAGGGCTATTTTAATGGTATTTTAACTCTTGCTTGGGGTTATCTAAACGCCCCCGAGTATAATTGAAATATCAAAGGAGAAAAACATGGGGATTAAAAAGTGGGCTGTTGAGCATTATGGCACTGACGCGCAAAAACAAGCATATAGATGTGCAAAAGTAGATGTAATTGCAGATGCTTTAGGTTCTGTTTTATTTTATGCGGGCGCAGGACTAAATGTATGGTGTGCTTTTACAAACCAAGACACAACCTACATCGCACTCAATGGCATACTTGCAGGTGTGCTTGCTTCTAGTGGCGCTCGAAGTGTTACAGCGCTAGTCAAAGACGCAAGGCGGATGAGTAAGATAGGAAGCGAGTGTGTTGATAAAATGAAAGAAGAACAAGGCATTGAAGATGCATAAAAAAAGAAAGCAAATCGCTTTCTTTTTTTGTTTTATTTTCTAGGATTTTTAATGTTCGCCTGAGCCGCAGCAAGTCTTGCGATAGGAACGCGGTATGGTGAGCAGGATACATAAGTTAAGCCGATGTTGTGGCAGAACTCGATTGAAGATGGATCACCACCATGTTCGCCGCAGATACCAAGTTTAATATCTGGACGGGTTGTTCTTCCAAGTTCAGCAGCCATTTTAACAAGTTTGCCAACACCATTTTGGTCAAGACGAGCAAATGGATCGCTCTCAAAAATCTTCTTAGAATAGTAAACGCTAAGGAATTTAGCAGCGTCATCACGGCTGAACCCATAGGTCATTTGAGTAAGGTCGTTTGTACCAAAAGAGAAGAACTCTGCACTCTTTGCAATCTCGTCAGCAGTAACTGCCGCACGAGGAATTTCAATCATAGTACCAATCTTGTAATGCATTGAAGCGCCCTTCTTTGCAATAACTTCATCTGCTTTTGCTGCAACAATGTCACGAACATACTTAAACTCTTTGCTATCGCAAGAAAGTGGAATCATGATTTCAGGCACAATCTCATAACCTTCTGCCTTGCTTACTTCAATAGCAGCTTCAATAACAGCCTGTGTTTGCATTTCAGCAATTTCAGGATAAGTCACTGCAAGTCTAAGTCCACGGTGTCCCATCATAGGGTTAAATTCGTGAAGGTCACTAACTGTCTGTTTAAGACGATCAAAGGTAAGCCCCATTTCTTTTGCAAGTGTTTTGATTTCAGCATCCTCGTGAGGAAGGAACTCATGAAGTGGTGGGTCAAGGAAACGAATAGTTACCGCTTTACCTTGCATTGCTTTATAGATACCCTTAAAGTCTTTCTTTTGCATTGGGAGAAGTTTAGCAAGTGCTTTCTTTCTCTCTTCAACAGTAGTAGAAACAATCATTTCTCTCACTGCTGGAATTCTCTCAGCATCAAAGAACATGTGTTCTGTTCTGCAAAGCCCAACACCTTCAGCACCAAAGTTGAAAGCATTTTTAGCATCCGCTGGATTATCTGCGTTTGTGCGAACTTGAAGCTTACGATATTTATCAGCCCAAGCCATAATAGTTGCAAACTCGCCTGAAATCTTTGCAGGTTCGGTCTTAACTTCGCCGTCATAAATCTTACCAGTAGATCCGTCAAAGGAGATAACATCCCCTTCCTTATATTTCTTTCCACCAAGTGTGAAAGATTTTTCATCAGCAGCAAACTTAATATCACTGCATCCTGCAACGCAGGCAGTACCCATACCACGAGCTACAACCGCAGCGTGAGAAGTCATTCCTCCGCGAGCAGTCAAGATACCTTGGCTTGCAGCCATACCTTCAATGTCTTCTGGAGAGGTTTCAAGTCTTACAAGTACAACCTTGCCTTTCTTACCGCCAAGTTCTTTAGCGCGTTCAGCTGTAAAGCAGATCTTACCGCAAGCAGCACCAGGAGATGCTGGAAGAGCCTCAGCGATAACTTTTGCTTTTTTAAGTGCAGCATTATCAAATTGAGGGTGAAGTAGCGCGTCAAGCTGTTTAGGATCAATCATCATAAGCGCTTCTTTTTCGGTAATAAGTTTTTCGCTTACAAGGTCAACCGCGATTTTAAGAGCAGCTTTTGCTGTACGCTTACCATTTCTTGTTTGAAGCATGTAAAGTTTGCCATTTTCAATAGTAAACTCCATATCTTGCATATCTTTATTGTGTTTTTCGAGTTTCTTAGCAATATCATAGAATTGCTTATAAACTTTTGGATTTTGTTTTTCAAGAGTTGAGATTGGAAGTGGCGTTCTAATACCAGCAACTACGTCCTCGCCCTGAGCGTTCATCAGGTATTCACCATAGAACACATTTTCACCAGTAGCTGGGTTTCTTGAGAAAGCAACGCCTGTTCCGCTTTCGTCACCCATGTTACCAAATACCATTGACTGAACATTAACGGCTGTTCCCCATTCATAAGGAATGTCATGCATTCTACGATAAACGTTAGCGCGGTCATTATCCCAAGATCTAAATACTGCCTTAACAGCTTCAATAAGCTGAGTTTGAGGCTCTTGTGGGAAGTCTTCGCCCTGAGATTTTTTATAGAGATCCTTGAAAAGTTTAACTATCTCTTTAAGATCATCAGCAGTAAGGTCTTGAACTTTCTTTTCTGTTTTGATTTTGTCTAAGATGCGTTCATACTTAGATTTATCTTGCTGCATAACCACATCACTAAACATTTGAATGAAACGACGATATGAGTCATAAGCAAAGCGCTCATTTCCTGTAAGGTTTGCAAGCCCTACTACAACCTCGTCGTTAAGACCAAGGTTCAAGATTGTATCCATCATACCCGGCATTGAAACGCGCGCGCCAGAACGAACAGAAACAAGAAGTGGATTGTTAACATCCCCGAATTTCTTGCCAGTCATTTTTTCAAGTGCGTCAAGCTTTTGACGGATTTGAGCAGTAATAACATCATTGATCATGCGCCCATCACGATAGTACTGATTGCACGCCTCAGTAGTGATGATAAACCCTTGAGGAACTGGCATTCCAAGGTTTGTCATGTCGGCAAGGTTAGCACCTTTTCCACCAAAAAGGGCTTTGTTTTTGCCATCTGCTTCTTTAAATAGATAAACAAATTTTTTCATATTTTCTCTCCTTTTTTGTTACATATTAAGTATAATAAAAACCAAAAAAATACGCAAATTTTTTCGCGTATTTTTCCCTACTTTTTTAGGTTTTTTCAACTTTTTTTCGGCAAAAATTTTATTTAAAAATCGGTTCGAATTTCGCTTATTACCACGTTCTCTTTGTTAACGCCAAGCCTAATGCTATATACACTAAATTCACAAATCACATCGTAAAGTTCATGATCAGAAATGTAGCGTGCAATCTTGTCAAAGCCGCGAATGTCCCAAAGTTTATCCTCTTCCAAAGAAGCGCAAAGATTGTATTTTGGATTTTCATAAATATTACGCTGAGTAGCCTCAATGTCATCTCTTGCAACAAGATCCACTCTTCCGCTTTTGTGAATATTTATATCACCTACAAGCACAATGTCCTCTTTATAAGGTCGGTAACTTTCATCAATAGTCACTTCGGTCTTAAAGTTCTTTAACTGCTTCTGCACCTCTTCGAAATTTTTCACAAAGAAAAATTTAGCCTTTGCCTTATTGGGATTGCGCAATACATATTCCTCGGCAGGATGCTTTTCAATAAACTTTTTAATACCTTCAAGGTCACTCACCAAAAAAATATCGCATGGGAAATAATTGAGCTTGAGCTCTTTCATTTTGCTGATTGCGTCCCGCTTATTTTTAATTTGAATCATCCCTGTAACCCTGCCGCTTGCCTTACCATATCCTCAACTACGATGTCGTATATCTCGCCAAGACTTGCACAATATTCAAGCACCTTCCATGGCTCGTTGGTGTGATAGTGAATTTTGATGAGGTCACTGTCACCTACAGCCAAAAGACAGTCGCCTACAAAATTATTGTTAAAGTAGTCGCGAATGGCGTCCTCATTCAAATTTTTACCTTCAATAAGAAGCTGAGTATCGTAACGATATTCAATCTCTTCCTCTTCTTCATCATCATATAAGTTTTCCCACATAATTACATCTCCCTTTTATATTTTATAAAGTTATTATATCAAAAATTGCCATATTTTCAAAACAATTTAAACTAATAACCTATCTTGACAAACCAAATTTGTATGATATAATAAAATTATGAAAATGTTACTGAAGAAAAATGTAAAAAGAGCATCTAGGCAATACAAAATTATCAATTTTCACGATAATCAGTTTTTAAATGCTATGGATAAGTTAAAAGCCATCTCTTGCGGAAACAGCGACCATTTTGATAAAATTTACACCTATTCAAACGAAAGAGTTGATGACTATCTATCCGCATTTGATCTTAAAGGTAAACGAGTTTTTACCGTTGGCAGTTCTGGCGACCAAGTTTTAGTGGCTCTGTTGCATGGAGCAAAAGAAGTCGTTTGTATGGATGTTAACCCTTTTTCAAAGTATTTTTACGCTTTAAAAACAGCAAGTATTAAAAATTTAAGTTTTGAGCAAACAAATAAGCTGCTCGCCACAGATAGAGAAATATTAAAATTGGATTATTTTTCTGAGGTTCGCAAATTTTTATCTCCTACTGTTCGTAGATTTTGGGATAAGGTGTTTTTAAAAAATGTTGACCGCTTCTTAAAAAGTGAGTCTTGCGGTGATTTCACCCAAATTTTTGATGATAAAAAGCGTTACGCAGAAATGAAAAAAATTTTAAATTCAGCACCTCGCGTAAAATTTATTTGCGGCGACCTAAGAGAAGTTGATAAACATTTACAAGGAATGGGAAAATTTGATTTAGCCTTGCTATCTAATACTAGCGACTATATAGATAGTACTAGCAATTACTTTTACAAAGGCAAACTTCAAAATGTAAAGTTTAAAGAGGTAATTAAACAATTAAATCCTCACCTTACCCCAAAAGCTAGCGTGCAGGTCTCTTATTTTTGGGATCATAAACAATATAAATATGAACAGGCTAAAAAGACATTTGGATCAGAAAATCTTAGCATTGTAAGCACACATCCATGCGGCGGAGCAATCTTTTACCAGCCTGTGAAAGCCGAATTGGAAAATTAAGAAAAGAGGTGAAACCATGACACTAAAAATGGGACGAATGCAACAACATTCAAAAGTATATAAGTATAGATTTAAAGAAGAACACAAAGCTACCACCCAGAAAATGCTCCGTCAGGTAACAGGAAAAAACATGTTGCCTTGGACAAGCTTTGAAAATATTTATGTTTCTTCAAATGAGCAACTTGAAGCTTTTATGTCAAAACTTGATTTAAAAGGTAAGAAGGTGTTAACTGTTGGCTCAAGCGGCGATCAAGTTTTGTACGCTCTCGCTCATGGCGCAAGTGAAGTGGTTTGCATTGATGTTAGCTCGTTTACAAAGTATTTTTATGATTACAAGGTTGCAGGTATTAAAAAATTTGATTATAAAACTATGCAATATTATTTACTTAGTGACCATGGCTACTTCCGCACAAGGTATTATAATGCCGTTTCCTCTCAACTCCCTCTCCAAACTAGACACTTTTGGAAAAAGGCTTTTGCAAATGGTATGGAAAGAAAAATAGAAGCCTTTTGGCGACCAACCACCTGCGCTCAAACTCAACTTCATAAAAATGAAAGGATGTATAACAAAGTTCGCGCCGCCCTTTTCCGCCCTCACAAAGTACGCCATATAGTAGGCGATATACGACAGCTTGATACCTTACTTGATAAAAATGACAAATTTGATGTAATGCTATTTTCAAATGTTAGCGACTATATAGGAAAACTTACCCCGATAAAGAAAAACGAAGATGCCAAGTTTTGCGCTCACTATGAAACAGACTTAAATGGCTGTATATTAGACGTAATTGAAAAAGCAAAGCCACATCTTAACAAAAATGGCAGCATTCAAATAGCATATCGCTGGACTCACTTAAACGAGGAAGAAGAGATGATGAGAACCGTTCTCGACCGCAAACACGAAGGCAAAATTTGGTCAGTACTCATACCTCCACATAGCAGCTGGGTGGATACTGATGAAGGTCCAGTCTTCTACACCCCTGACAGAACTTGCAGCGAGCAATCTGATACATAAATTATTGAATAAAAATGTGCATTTATTTGCACTAGGAGAAATAATGTTAAAGAAACAAACAAAAAATCCATATAAAATTACTTGCAAAGACCCTTTTCATCAAAAGGTTATCTCAAAGATGATTGGGCAAGTAAAAAGAACAAACCCTTTCAGTTGTGAAAGCTTTCATCATCTCTACCTTTCCTCAAACGAGTTAATTGATAACTACCTCTCTGCCTTTGACTTAAAAGGTAAAAAAGTTTTAACAGTTGGCAGCTCGGGCGATCAAGTACTATTCGCCCTAGCACATGGTGCAAGTGAAGTAGTATGTCTAGATATAAACATATTTGCCAAATACTTTTATGAATATAAAGCAGCAGGAATTAAAAAATATCCTTATTACAGAATTCAAGGCATGTTAAAAGATGACGAAGACTATTTTACAAAAAGGTACTTTAAGGCTGTGCAAAATGAGTTGTCACCTGAGACAAAAGAGTTTTGGAACGCAGCTTTTGAAAATGGACTTGAAAGTAAGCAATGGGCTTTAAGTACAGATTCAACTCTAATATCAAAATCCATACATAAAGACGAAGCTGCCTACACTCGTATTCGCGAGGCTTTGCAGCATCCTCACACTGTTAGACATATCTATGATGATGTGCGACATCTTGATAGAAAACTTGGGGCAGAAGATAAATTCGACCTTATATTGCTTTCAAATATATGTGAATATATCGGACTTGAAAAACCTTTATGGAAAACGTTTTCAAAGCCATACTACGAAAAGAATATTCGCGCATCTTTACTGGATGTTATACGACAGGCAAAAGGACACCTCCTTCCAAATGGCTCAATTCAAGTTGATTACAGATGGTACACACTAGTATTACAAACTTCGGCTATGAAAAAACATTTGGATAAAAAAGATGAAGGCAAAATTTGGTACGTGGACACCGTCCCAAAAGATAGGCCTTTTCAGGAAGGGGCAATTTTCTACACACCCGACAAAACCGATGTAGAATACACCGATGAATAAAGAATTTAATAAAAATGTGCTTTTATTTGCACATTTTTTGTTTTTCAGCTATAATTAAAGCATGAAAATATATGGACTTGAAAAACTTTCAATGGTTGACTTTGAGGGACACTTATGTGCCACAGTTTTTACTGCGGGCTGCAATTTCCGCTGTCCATATTGCCACAATAGTGACCTAGTTAATATCGCCACCCCGCCTATTATGACTGAGGACGAATTTTTTGCTTTTCTCGATAAACGGAAAGGGCTATTAGACAGCATCTGCGTGTCTGGCGGTGAGCCAACACTGCAACCCGACCTTGAAACTTTTATTAAAAAGATAAAAGAAAAAGGCTACCTTGTCAAACTTGACACCAACGGCACAAACTTCGCTTTGCTTAAAACCTTAATAGATAAAAAACTTGTAGACCATGTTGCTATGGATATAAAAAATAGCCTTTCCGCCTACCCGAAAACCGCTTGTGGAAACTTTGATATAGAACAAATTAAAAAATCAGTAGCGCTTTTAAAAGAGGGGCATCTCCCCTATGAGTTCCGCACCACCCTAGTTGCAGGTCACCATACTGAAAAGGAAATTGAGGAAATTGCAACATGGCTAGAAGGAAGCGAAAAACTTTACCTACAACACTTTGTCGACAGCGGAACTTGTATTACTTCCGGCTTAACAGAAATTTCAAAAGAGGAAGCTGAAAACTTTCAAAAAATCCTATCAAAGAAAATCAAAAATGTATATTTAAGGGGGTACTAAAAAACACGCGAGTTGCGTGTTTTTTATTTATCTAAATATTTGCAAGCCGAGGTCGCAGCAATTGCGCCGTCACCGCATGCGGTTGTTACCTGCCTAACAGTTTTCGCTCTACAATCACCGCAGACAAATAGTCCTTCTGTCTTGGTTTTCATGTCGTCATCAGCGATTATAAAGCCGCCCTTGTCAAGGTCAACCATATCAGCAAAAGCGGTATTGCTTGATACCTGCCCGATTGCAACAAACAATGCACGCGTTGCAATTCGCAGCTTATCTCCCGCGGCATTTACGAAATTAACAGCTTCAAGTTCTTTTTCCCCTTCAAAGCCGACCGTTTTGTAGTCATGAATAACCTCAATTTTAGGATTTGCCTTAACCTGCTTAATGAGAGCGTCATCCCCAAAAAAGTGGTCAAACATGGTCACCATTTTAACTTTCTTACAATAAGAAGCAAGCAGAAGCGCATATTGAAGCGCAGAGTTAGCATCGCCGACAAGCACAACCTCCTCATCCTTATAGAAAGGCCCGTCACAAATGGCACAATAGCTTATGCCATGACCAACCAACTCTTCTTCGCCCTCTATATTAAGTGTTCGTCGTTTAACTCCCACAGCAATTATCACGCTGCGTGCAGTAAATCTTTCCTCTTGAGTTGCAACTACAAAATGGTCGCCCTCTTTTTTAATTTCGTCTACCTCACCAAACTGAAAATCAACACCTTTATCGAGAATCTGTTGAAACATTTTATCGCTCAGCTCCTCGCCGGTAATGCTGTCAATAGCGGGATAATTTTCAACGCGCGGTGCAATAGCAATCTGCCCGCCAACTGCATTCTTTTCAAAAATTGTTACACTTTTTCCATTTCTAAGGCAATAAAGGGCGGCAGTCATACCTGCCGGCCCTGCGCCTAGTATTATTACATCACTCATGCCCTGTCTTTAACTCCTCCGATAAAGCGATTAATTTCGCCCGCGCTTGCGTAAACATCGTACTCGTCGCCATTAGGCACAAGCAGAGTTGGCGCTTTGCGTACATTATACTTATAAGTAAGTTCCTTTTGCTCTTCTGCGTCTATGGTTGTGTATTTGATACCTGCGCGGTCAAGAAGCGCTTTCGCCATTTTGCAGTTTGGGCAAGTTTTGGTCGTAAATAAGAGAAGTTCGTCGCGGTCATTTTCAACATGTTCATGACGGCAATCGCAACTTGCGTGCTCTTTGCCCTTTAAGTGCGAATTTGCGATGTTGTAAACCTTTCTATCTGCAAACTCTTGGGTTTTTCCTACGTTCCAGTTTTGTACTGGGCGATAGTAGCCAGTAATACGGCTATAAACCTCAGTCTTTTCACCGCAAACAGGACATATCTTCTGCTCACCAGCGAGATATCCATGATTGTGGCAGATTGAATATGTAGGACTCATTGTGTAATATGGAAGTTTGTAATTCTCTGCAATCTTGCGTACAAGCTTGGCTGTTGTTTGCCAGTTGTCAAGCTTCTGTCCAAGGAATGCATGGAAAACAGTTCCCGAAGTATAAAGAGTTTGAAGATTGTCTTGAATATCAAGCGCTTCAAAGATATCCTCTGTAAACCCTACTGGAAGGTGCGAACTGTTGGTATAATAAGGTGAACCATTTTCGTTAGCTGTGATAATATCAGGATAACGCTCTTTGTCATGCTTAGCAAGACGATATGAAGTTGATTCAGCTGGGGTTGCCTCTAAGTTATAAAGGTCGCCATACTGTTCTTGATAATCACTAAGGCGTTCACGCATGTGATTAAGTACCTTTTGTGTAAAAGCTTGTGCTTTTTCATTGATCAGGTTTTCACGAAGCCAACACGCGTTCAGGCACGCCTCGTTCATCCCTACAAGGCCAATGGTAGAGAAGTGATTGTCAAAACTGCCAAGGTAGCGCTTAGTATAAGGATAAAGCCCTGCTTCCATAAGTTTTGTAATAGTGTTACGCTTAATTTTAAGTGAACGCGCTGAAATATCCATGATTTTGTCAAGACGAGTGAAGAACTCTTCTTCAGTCTGTGAAAGATATGCAATTCGTGGCATATTTATAGTAACAACGCCGACTGAACCTGTACTTTCCCCGCTACCAAAGAACCCGCCGCTCTTCTTGCGAAGCTCTCTTAGGTCAAGACGAAGACGGCAGCACATACTACGCACATCACTTGGCTCCATGTCACTATTAATATAGTTGGAGAAATATGGAGTGCCATACTTGGTTGTCATCTCAAAGAGAAGTCTGTTGTTTTCGGTGTCTGACCAGTCAAAGTCACGAGTGATTGAATAGGTCGGAATAGGATATTGGAATCCACGCCCGTTCGCATCACCCTCAATCATAATTTCGATAAAGGCTTTGTTGACCATTTCCATTTCTTTAACGCAGTCTTTGTATTTAAAATTCTGCGGCTTGCCACCAACTATTGCAGGAAGATCTGCAAGGTCTTTTGGCACAACCCAGTCAAGTGTAATGTTTGTAAATGGCGCTTGTGTTCCCCAGCGCGATGGAGTGTTTACGCCGTACACAAATGACTGAATGCACTGCTTAACCTCTTTATAAGTAAGGTTATCAACTTTTACAAATGGTGCAAGATAGGTATCAAAGGATGAGAACGCCTGCGCTCCTGCCCACTCATTTTGCATAATGCCAAGGAAATTTACCATTTGATTGCAAAGTGTCGATAGGTGTGATGCCGGTGAAGATGAAATCTTACCCGGAACTCCGCCCAGTCCCTCTTCAATAAGTTGTTTAAGCGACCAGCCCGCACAGTAACCTGTAAGCATAGAAAGGTCATGAAGGTGTATGTCACAATTCTTGTGTGCATTACCAATCTCTTCGTCATAAACTTCGGTGAGCCAATAGTTGGCAGTCATCGCACCTGCCTCATTGAGAATAAGTCCGCCCACTGAATAGGTAACGGTCGAATTTTCCTTAACTCGCCAGTCGTTAAGGCTAAGATATTTATCAATGGTTTGACGATAGTCAAGTAAGGTGGTAGAAGCGTTTCTCACCTTTTCCTGCTTATCACGATAAAGGATGTAGCTTTTAGCAACATCGCTGTAGCCGTTTGTCATAAGTATACGCTCAACCGTATCCTGAATTTCTTCAACAGTTGGATAACGCTTGCCAAAGCTCTTGTTAAGGTCAGCTTCTACAAGACTTGCCAAATGTTTGCAGTCTTTTACATTGCCCTCGCCGCTAGAAAGCATAGCTTTCATAATAGCGTTCTCAATCTTTCCTAGGTCATAGTCCACAACCCGTCCATCTCGTTTAATGATTTTTTCCATAGCATTTTTCTCCTTTTTTTCATTGTTATCTCTATCATAGCAAAACACAATATATAGTGTCAAGCAAAATTAACCTTTTCCATATATTGTGCTTTATAAAAATTTAGAGGGCTTTTCAGCCCTCTTCGTCCGTGTATCGTAATATAAATATAACCATAGTCGATTTTTTGCAAAAATATTTATTTTTTCGGCGTTGCCGCTTTTTAAAAAAGTGCATGTACAAAACTCTTGTACGAAACATTGATTATGTCAAATTTTAAAAAGTGCTAACAGCACAAAAAAGAAGATGCATTTGCATCTTCTTTTTTCGTTACTTCTTGGCAATTCCGCTATCTTTAATAGCTTTGATAAGCTCGTCAAACTTCTTAGTTTGATCTTCAATAGCCGTAGTAGTTTTCTTAGTTTCATCAATCTGCTCTTGAAGTGCTTTATCTCCTGTTGCTCTAGCCTTTTCTTTAGATCCATATGAACCGTATCCAAAGAGCGCTCCAGCAACCGAAGCACCAAATGCTCCAGCAGAGGCTTTTCTCAAAGCTTTACGCTGTTGAAGTTCATCATCGGATTGAGCAGCAACATATCCACCGCCATATATTCCTGTAGGTTTGAGACTATCGTCAAACTTAGAAGTAGAAAGGTTAGTAAATACTCCCGCAATCTTCTTTGTAACATCACTAAGGTTCAAATTCTTAAGTCCTTCGTCTAAGCCTTTGAGTATTGATCCACCAAAATCTTTACCCCAAGATTTCCACATTTGCTTGCCTTGTTGAGGAACTGCATTGCCGTCCTTATCCATAAAGTTAGTTGTGCGAATATTTTGGGCACGAGTTGTGAACATATCAGCTTCTTGTTGATATTTATCTCTTTTTGCAAGAGCGTCACGATCTTTCTCTTTAATCCCGTCGCTTGCAGTTCTTTGTAGTGCTTGATAGTCCTTGTCTTTTGCGAGGTCTTCACCAATTTTGGCATTAACGCTATCTTCAATAAATTTGTTGTATTCGGCTGAACCGGCCTTCAAGCCTTTCTTCTTGTCCGCCTTTTTCTTTGCCTCTTCTCTCCATTCATCAGCCTTAGAACTATTAGCGCGATCGCGCCACATTGAGCCCATCTCTTTTTTAGCTTTTTCTTTATTTTCTTTTACAAAGTCTGCATTATCATACTGTCCAAGACCTTCATTCAATTCATCTGCTTGGTGTTGTGCAGCAATTCCTTTCCCAGCAGCTTTATTGGCATTTCTCTTAGCAGCTGCAGTAGTAATTCCTTTCTTAGCCATATTGAGAGCCATACCACCCATTCCACCAGTTGCGGCTGTGAGCGCTACGCTTGCTGCAAGTTTACCCGCTTTAACAAGAGGTTCTCCGACAGCTTTCTTAGCAGCCTCACCTTCTTTTTCAAGGTTAACTCCACCAACCAGTTCTGAGAAGAAAGCAATAAACTCTTTAATCATGTTAAGGCCTACAATGATTATTAAGGTTTGAATAAGCAGGTCAGGTAGACTTATATATCCAACAAGCGCTCCTTTAACTGAATTCATCCCCGAATCATCTAGCCCTGTAATAAAGGTTATATTTTGGAAATACGGCAAGACTAAGAATAAAAGGTTTGTACCAATAATTGCACCAAATGCCGAAAGCATATATTTCATGAAATTAGAACGCCAACTCTTAAACGCCTTAAATTCATCAAGCGGCGCAAGTCCAAGTGTTGCAGGATAGATAATAAACAAAACAACGCACTGGATGAGCCTCTTCATAAGACCAAATATAATATTCATAAATATTGTAGCCATTAAAATGATTGCGGCAAATCCTACAAGGAAGTTAAATGACCAAAGGTTGTAGTAGCACCATACAAGTTCCACATTGTACTTTGAAAAGTTTCCAACACCCGCAGTTATTACGAAAACAGGACTTAATGCCGCAGATATTGACACCTCGACCAATGGAGATTCATCCCATAGTTCCGTAATATGCGCCGTTTCTTTCAAGTCCAAGTTATTTGCAAACGCATAGTCCACTTGATATGCAACCCATGATTGCCAATCTACATCAGATGGAATGTCTTGTCCAAATACAGCAGGTAAGCTTTTCCCTGTTACATGAGTTTTATTTCCTGATAGTGGGGGTTTCTTACTTTCAGTATAAGAACCATTTCTTACACGGTTTGCATTATATGCCGCCGTCTTGAAAACCATACCCGAAAAAGTTTGAGTTGAAGACGGTCCGCCTAAACTGAAAAAGTCATACCTTGTGTAAACTTTCTTGGTTTCATTATTGCCAACAGTCAAATCATAACTAACAAACTCATCAGCGCCCGAACCATAAATACCTTTAATTGTTTCTTCATCAGCTACTGTTGAGGTGATATTATCAAGCGTTCTTAAAAGGAAACTTGAAAGCCAAAAGCCTGCGATTACTGTAACTGGAACAATGGCAAATGTAAGTACAGCTTTAATAGCTGTATAAACATAGCCAACCGGAGAGGTCTTTGCCGCATCTTCTTGATAGTGTGATTTAATAATTGCGACAATTAAACTCAAAACTAAAACGATCGCACCGAAAATAACAAGTGACCAAAATACAGTTTGAAGTGCGGAGTATTCCCCAGCATTCTCGCCTATTCCCAGAATCCCATAGATAAATTGTAAAACTGGGTCTTGGTTTGTAACGGCTTCCCCGTTTATATAAAAGGTGTCTAAGCCGATAAGTTTACGGAGCAGGAACTGGAAAAGGTCAATCACACTTGCAAGAGCAGCATACATAAAATACATGGCTTTTGGTATGTAACCAAAGAATGCCGCAATATAATCCCAAATACTTGCTGCAAGTACTGATACTGACATGCCTGCCCCTCCTTATATATTATCATCTACATTATAACAAATAATAATCCAAAAAACAACAGTTTTTGAGAAGATTGAAAAGTTTTTTCACGCTTCAAACGCCGTCTGTTTTTTCATCGTTTAAGAAACTGCTAAACAAAGTCACATAGCGGATGTCAATTTTGTATAAAGAGCAACAAAATCGTCGCAGCTAAGGCTCTCCGCCCGTTTGGCAAGGGTTGCCGTGCCGATTTTTTCGAGCAAAACGTCTTTAGAATAACCAGCTGCTGTCAAATTGTTAAGCAGCGTTTTTCTTCTCATTGCAAACGCGTTGCGTACAAGCGTTGAGAAACCTTTTGGGTCAATCCCGCTATATTTGTCCCTATCAATGTCAATTCGCACAACCGCTGAGTCCACATTAGGCACAGGATAAAACATCTGTCTTCCCACATTCCTAGTAATCACACCGCTTCCATAAAACTGAGTCATAACGCTAAGTATGCCATAATCCTTGCTCCCCGGCATTGCCTTTAATCTTAGCGCTACCTCTTTTTGCACCATAATAGTTAAGCTTTGAACGCGGGCGCTACCTTCTAAAAATTTAAAGAGCAGCGGCGTAGTAATATAATAAGGAAGGTTTGCCACAAGTTTATATTCGCCCTTGAAATGATTTTCAATTTCTTCAAGCGGTGTTTTAAGTACGTCACCAAAAACAAACTCAACATTTTCAAGGTTGAGTGATTTTAAAGTAAATTCAAGTTCTTTATCTATTTCAAAGCTTACCACTTTTTTAGCAGCTAAGGCAAGCTGCTTTGTAAGCGCGCCTTCCCCTGCTCCTATTTCAAGCACTTCATCCTTTTCACATATACCCGCATCGCTAACAATAGCAGCAAGTAGGTTTGTGTCAGTCAAAAAGTTTTGCCCAAATTTTTTCTTAAATGTATGGCTCATAATTTAAAAAGCCTCCTTGCGTTTTCGGTCGTCTTTACCATAACTTCGCTCACACTTACCCCCTTTAGCTGAGCCACCTTTTCAGCAATGTAAGGAATATATCCGCTCTGGTTGAGTTTTCCTCTGTTAGGCTCAGGAGCAAGCCAAGGGCAATCGGTTTCAAGAATAAGTCTTTCAAGTGGAAGTTTAGTTACCACTTCTTGAAGTCTTTTGGCATTTTTAAAAGTTACAACCCCGCCAACCGAAATATGAAGCCCAAGCGCCAGCACTCTTTGCGCGCTTTCGTAGCTTTCGCTAAAACAATGAAAAGTTCCGCCGCAAAGCAAAGCTTTATTCTCTTCCAAAATTTGCAGACAGTCGCCAACAGCTTCTCTGCAATGAATAACTATCGGAAGTCCCAGCTTATTTGCAAGTTTTATTTGGTTTAAAAAAGCTTCTTTTTGAATTTCTTTATCAGGGCAGCCATCTAGATATTCAAGCCCTATTTCACCTATCGCAACCACTTTTTTGTTGTTTTTTGCCAAATTTTCAAGGGTTGTCAACCCTTTTCGGTCAAGTTTATCAACGTCTTGGGGGTGAACGCCAACTGACGCATAAACCATTGGATAGTTTTCAGCAATAGCCGCCGCCTCTATAGATGTAGGCAAACTGCTTCCGCTACAAATTATTTTTTTAACATTCATTTCATCAGCGTAAGCGAGTACCTCTTCAAAATTTTCATCAAAGCGCGCATCTTGCAAATGCGCATGGGTATCAATAAACATAATTTCTCCTTGCCTATATTATTGACGATTTTCAGCCAAAAGTCAACAATTCTTATACCTTAGCTCAATTCTAAACCAACCCTAATTTTCATATATTATTCCATGAACAGAATTTGGCTTTTTATGATACTTAGTTCAATGTGCTTTCTCGTGTGGACAAGCCCAGCCTCTATTGTAACCGAAATGGTTACCGCCTCAACTGGCGAGCTCAAACTCTGCGTTGAGCTTTGCGCAGTATATGCTGTCTGGCTTGGGATACTAGAACTTGTAGATGCAAGCGGCCTCGGACAAAAACTTGCCAAAGCACTGCACCCACTCATCAAAAAACTTTTTAAAATTGATAATGCTGAAATTGAAAAAATGATTGCTCTTAACATGTCAGCAAACATGCTTGGACTTGGAAATGCGGCAACTCCTATGGGCATTAAAGCTATGAAAGCGCTTGATGACGGCTCGGGCGTGGCAACAACTGCTATGATAATGCTAATTGTCATCAACGCAACCTCAATTCAGCTACTGCCTAGCACCGTTATCGGTCTTCGCGCCGCTACTGGCTCAACCGCCCCTGCCGATATTATTTTGCCGACCATACTTGCCACAACTGTCACTTCTGGACTAGGAATAATCTTAGTCAAATTTTTTAGCAAACTTTACAAACGGAGGAAGTCGTGAGCGCATATATCATCCCCGTTCTCTTTGTAGCGCTTTTTGGCTACTGCTATATTAAAAAAGTAAACACCTATGACACCTTTGTCAAAGGTGCAAAAAAGTCTATTTCTCTGGTAGTTGACATTTTCCCTTTTATCGCCGCAATAATGATTGCGGTGGCTCTTCTTCGCGCAAGCGGAATAACCGCAATCTTAGCAAACCTACTTTCTCCCGTTTTTGGCTTTCTAGGTATACCGTCCGAACTTATCGAACTAGTTCTTCTCCGTCCTTTTACCGGCGCGGGAAGTTATGGCCTTCTTGAAGATGTGCTAGTTCGCTATGGACCAGACAGTTATATTTCTCGCTGCGCATGCGTAATACTTGGTTGCAGCGAAACCATTTTTTATGTTGCAACTGTCTATTTCTCACAAACCAAAGTTAAAAAGCTGTTATATGCTATTCCCGTTGCACTTATCTGCGCGCTAGTCGGCTCAGTCGTCGCCTGCCTGATTTGCAGAGTTATGTAACACACTTCGTGTGCTTTATAGCTTTTTAATCGCAAACAAAAAACTGCTTAAAAGCAGTTACATAAAATTTCTGGTTTGCAGTCTTTCGTAATAATCGCCATTTTTATCGTTGGTTACGAGGTTTGGCAGTACTTTTACACCACTTTTCCCGCCTTTAACAGCCTCTATCACCACAAGCACAACTTTTCCTTTTCCGTTTTCGGTGTAAAACATTGTCTTAGGTTCAAGCTTATGCTTAATCATTTCGCTGATAAGTTCACACGAGCGGTCCGCACCATACACAAAGTATACCCTGCCGCCAAACTTTAAAGCGCGGGAAGCGGTATCGCAAAGCTCACCTATTTTTAAGCAGTCATCATGACGGGACAGATAGCGAGTTGTTCGCTCTTCCCCGTCCACACTTTTCATATATGGCGGATTTGAAAAGACGACATCAAATTCTCCCTCTTTAAAATATTTCTTATAGTTTTGCGCTTTATCACATATAATTTCTATTTTTTCTTCAAGCTTATTAAGTTTTATATTTTTTTGAGCAAGCTCAGCCATTGGCTGCTGCATTTCAAAAGCGACTATTTTTGCAGCATTTGTTTTAGCGGTAAGCAAGATTGAAATCACACCGCAGCCTGCACCTATTTCAAGCGCTTGTTCGCCGCGTTTAATTTTAACAAAGTTTGCAAGAATTACCGAATCACTAGTAAAAGTATAAAGTGCTTTATTTTGAATTATTTTAAGCCCGCCGCACTGCAAATCTTCAATTTGGTTAGTTTTGTCCATTGTTATCCTTCTTAAATTTTACATCACCAACTTCATACTCTTTGATTTCGCTAGTAGTTTCAGTTTGATAGCGCACACTTACAGTCTTTTTAATTAGGTCGCAAAATACTACTTTTCCATCGCCGTCCTTAGTGCGAACGAAACTATTTACTTTTGGCATTTCTTTTAGCACTTCCACATAATACGGATTTTCGTAAGCAAGGCAGCAAAGAAGCTTACCGCAAAGGCCGCTTATATTATTTGGATTAAGGGATAACCCTTGATTTTTTGCCATTTTAATAGAAACATGATCTACCGCACTAAGTCCCTGAGTACAACAGCAGGTCTTTCCGCAAGGTCCAAGCCCGCCAATAATGCGAGCCGCATCGCGAGGTCCAATCTGTCTAAGTTCTACTCTCATACCATATTTTTCTGCGAGTTTTTTAACTAAATCCCTAAAATCCACTCTATTTTCAGCGGTAAAGTTAACAGTCATGCGACTGCCGTTATAATTTCCTTCCACGCTAACTAGCTTCATTTCAAGTTTGCTCGCCAGTACCATTTTTTTAATTTCAGGAAGAAGCGCTGCCGCCTTTTCATCATTTTCACGCGCAAGCGCGACTTCTTTATCGGTCGCAATTTTAACCACATTTTTAAGTGGTTCTTGAAGCGTGCTAGCATCTATTGAAAACTTTTCTTTCACGATAAGCACAATATCTCTTCCCTTTTCAGTGTCTACCAGAGCATAATCACCCTTTTTAAGTTCAAGTCCATTAGGGCTGAAATAGTAGTCATTTCCGCTATGAAAAAAGCGTGCTGATACAACATCTATTTGCATATGTATTTAACCTCCAAAATATTAAGTAATAGGTTTTCAAATGATAGCGTCGGTGAGACATTGTATCCTGTCTCTTTTGTTACATTATCAAGTAGGTATGTGATTTGGCAAAGCGCCCTTAGAGTGTATTCATCGCTCACCGCTTTTAACTCGCTGATGTAAGGCAATTTGACAAGGTCATTTTTCCCCGCTTTGATTTTCATCAAGTCTTCAATTATGAGTTGCATAATCTCAATTTCAAGTGACAGTTGATCTTTGTATGAAAGTAGTTTTTTAGAGTGAGTTAGCACCTGTCTGCTTGTTTTCATTTTTGTAAATAGCGCTAACGTATCTTCGCAAAGTTCGGTAAAGTTTTTCATTGACGCAAGTTTGATTGCCTTACCGATCATGCCATCCGAAACCGCAAGTGCAAGCGCCTTTTTCTCATCCTCAACCTTAGGCAAAAGATCTTTAACAACGTCAGGTGAGAGTTTTCCAAGTTCAATTTTGTTACACCTTGATCTAATAGTTGGAAGCACAAGTTCAATATTTTTGCAAGTTAATATCATGTATACATGCTTTGACGGCTCTTCAACCACTTTCAAAAGTTTGTTTTGCGCGCTTTCGGTAGAATTGTCAATATTTAAAATTTTAAAAATTTTACTATCTGCAAAGATAGGTTTTATAAAACTTTCTTCCACAATTTCTTCGCTATCACCAACTAAAAGCTTATCTTTTTGTGGATAAACTTTTAAATCGGGATGAGAGCGCGCCATAACTTTTTTATAATTTTCGCTTGCCTGGTCAATCTTTCGATCAAAAATGAGAGCGGCAATAGCGCTTGCAAATTCATCTGTATAAACATCATCTTTGCCAATCAAAAGAATAGCCTTAGAAAGCAATCCCTCCTGAGCCTGTCTTTGCAAATGCAAAAAGTCTTCAGTTTTAATAATTTCGCTAGTTAACATACCCTATTTTATCATAAATTTTAAATTAAATAAAGTAGTTACGAGGCATAGAATAAAAAAATCCGCATCTTTAAGCGGATTTTTTCTTAGAAATTAGACGCGCGATAAATTTATAAGCCTCGCTGCAAAGCATCATAGTTACTGACAGTCCTAATATAACGCACCATTGCAACCAGTTTAGCGGAACAAGTTTTAATAAACTTCCAAGCGGAGTTAAAATTACAAGAAATACAATCAAAAGACAGAAGGCTATTGAAAGAATAAAAAACTTGTTTTTGAAAGGATTTGATTTAAACATATTTCCATTTGTTCGCATGGAAGCAAGATAGAACATCTGGATTATGTTAAGAGTAAAGAACGCCATTGTTCTTGCCACATGAGCGTTGTACAGGAAAAGCCCAAACGCAAAAGCCGCAACTGTAAGCAAGGTTTGTAAAATTCCTAAAATTGCAATAGACCAGCCAATGCCGTCGGCAAACAAACTTTTTTTCGCACTTCGCGGCGAATAACTCATAAGATCTTTTTCAGGCTTTTCCATGCCAAGCGCTATTGCGGGCAGGCTATCTGTGATAAGGTTCACAAAAAGGATTTGCACTGGGAACATGAATATAACCTGCGGAAAGAACACGGTAGCGAGAAATAGCGAAAGCATTTCTCCCATGTTTGCAGAGAAAAGAAACTTAACTGTCTTTTGAATATTTTGGTAAATTTTTCTGCCCTCTTCCACAGCTACAACGATTGTTGCAAAGTTGTCATCGGTAACTATTATGTCCGACACCTCTTTTGCAACGTCAGTACCAGCAATCCCCATACCGATACCAATATTTGCTTTTTTAAGAGAAGGCGCATCATTGACACCATCTCCCGTCATCGCAACTACATGCCCCTGCTTTTTGAGCACATCAACAATTCTGACTTTGTTTTCAGGGCTGACGCGAGCAAACACGCTAATATTTCCGATAATTTCTTTAAGCTGATCGTCTGACAGCTCGTCAAGTTCGCTTCCCGTCATAACTTCATTCTTATCTCTTGCAATACCTATCTGTTTTGCAATTGCAAAAGCAGTATCTTTGTGGTCGCCAGTTATCATTACCGGACGCATACCTGCTTTACGGCATTTTTTAACCGCCCCCTCAATTTCCTTTCGCGGCGGATCAATCATGCCTACAAGTCCAACGAACACAAGATTACTTTCTTGACTGCCACCTATGTTGTAGGCTAGCGCGATTACTCTTAGCGCATTATCACACATGTTTTCATTAGCTTTTAAAATTTCTTTTTTATGAGTTTCACTAAGCGGACACTGCTTTCCATTAAGCAAAATTTTATCGCACACTTTTAAAAGTCTATCTACCGCACCCTTGGTGAAGATCACTTTTTGTCCGTCAATATTATTGATTGTTGACATGAGTTTTCTTCGACTGTCAAAAGGAATTTCACTTGTGCGCGCAAACTTTTTTTCATATTCTAACTTGCTACACCCTAACTTTTTTGAATAATCGCTAAGAGCAACCTCAGTCGGATCTCCCACAAATTTTCCGTTAGCGTTTGCGGTATTATTACATAAGAGCATACACTGAACAAATTTTTCAAAACTCTTACTTCCCTTGTCTAAATCTTTACCTAATCTTCCGTCTATAAAAGTAGACATAACCTGCATTTTATTTTGAGTGATTGTTCCCGTTTTGTCGCTACAAATTATATCGCAGCAGCCTAGCGTTTCCACAGAATGAAGATGCTTTACTACCGCTTTCTGCTTTGCAAGCCGCGCAACACCTAAACTCATAATAATGGTAATTACTGCCGGCATGCTTTCGGGAATAGCTGCAACAGAAATTGCAACAGCGGTTAAAAATGCCTCTAATATGTTACCCGGCCGCGCAACAACTTCCAAAAAGAAGGTTACCGCCGCCATGGCTAGCACTAGGTATGTGAGAAGCTTGCCCACCTCTTTAATGCTTTTTTGAAGAGGCGTGTCCTCCTTTTTAACTTCACCTATCGCTTTCGCAATCTTGCCTATCTCACTGCTTTCACCTACCGCAACAGCAACGCCAATTCCTCGCCCGTCGGTAACAACGCAGCCTCTATACGCCATATTTTTTCGCTCAGCAAGAGGTGTTTTTTCATGAAAAACCGCTTGTGCATCCTTTCGAACAGCATAACTTTCACCAGTAAGCGAGGCTTCATCAATCATGAGTAGATTACTTTCAATAAGCCTAAGGTCTGCGGGTACAATCGTTCCCGCTTCAAGTAAAACTATATCCCCCACCACTAAATTTTTAATGTTGATTTTTTGTTGTTGTCCTTCGCGAAGCACAATCGCCTCAGGCTCGGTCATTTTCTTTAAAGCTTCGAGTGACTTTTCAGCTTTACGCTCCTGCGCTACACCAAAAATTGCGTTCATTATTACAATAGCGAGAATGATAACACCATCAAAAATTTCACTGACTGTATTTTGAACCGCACCAATAATAATGGAAATGGCAGAAGAGGCAAGTAAAATCAAAATCATTAAATCTTTAAATTGAGCCATAAATTTAGAAAAAAGGTTACCCTTTTTCTTTTTAGAAATTTCTATCGATGGTCTGCGACCCGCCACCTCTTCGGGCGAAAGTCCAATTTTTGTACTGCCAAGCGCAGCCATAACTTCGCTTGCAGTAAGATTATGATAAGCTTTCATCTAATTTCCTTTTAAAAAACTATTGATAAAATTGAGATAATGAACAAATAAATTGCAAACCACTTAAAGCTTGTGGCGCGATTTAACATGAATTTGATAGAGAAAATTCCAACACCAAAGGCTGCTATAAAAGATAAAACCATTCCGATTGGGTTTACTTCAACCGCCTGACCAAGAGCAAAAATCTTATAAAGTTCCATAACGAGTGACATAAGTATGATAGGAATACTCATTAAAAAGGAAAACTTGGCACATTCTGTTCTTTCACCGCCAGCAATAAGTCCACCGCTTATTGTACTACCCGAACGTGATATTCCCGGGAATATTGCAAAGCCTTGCACCACCCCCATAATAATCGCCTGTTTGGTAGTTAAATTTTGAGAAGATGGCTCCCACTTTGCTCGCCTCTCGCCAAGTAGCAAGATTATCGCACACAAGAAAAAACAAATCCCTAAGCTTGCCCCAGAAAATGCAGCATTTACAAGCGGCATAAGTATAACGGCTAATATACATGTGGGAATAGTCGCAATGTATAGTTTGCAAGCGTAATCACTAAACGGATGACGAATTATCTGCCAAACTTCTTTCCTAAGGCAGATAAGCACTGATAGAAGTGTGGCAAGATGTAAAATTATGCTGACAAAAAGAGAGTCGGTTATTCTCAGCCAACGACTCAGCAAGACAAGATGTCCACTTGAAGACACCGGTAAAAATTCGGTTACACCCTGCACAATACCCAGCACTATTAAAGGCAAAATTCCCATCGCCTCCTCCTAAAGTAAATATATAGGAAGCGAGTTTTAAATATGACAAAATATGGACAGGTACTTGTCATTAAAAAAAGCGGCAGCGCCGCTTTAAGATAATGTTGACAAACAAAAAAAAGCGGCAATGCCGCTTTTTATTACTTGTTTAGATTAGAAATTTCTTTTATAAGAGTTTCCAGTCTTTCATTGACTTTGGCTAGTTGTTCGCTTGATGCAGTGTCTTTCATTGCAATCGCTTGCTTTTGAAGCTCTTCCACATCTTTAATTAGCCCCGCCATTTGATCATCAGATACTTTTTCATCAGATACTGACATTGCCTCATCAAGTTCACTACTTACAAGCATTTTCATCTTGCTGAGTTTGCTTTCCTCATCGCTAATCATTTTATTGATTTTTTCAATATCAAGATCTTTCTTGGTTTCCTCTTTTGACTTGGCAGGCGCAGCTGCCTTTTTAGGTCTCCCAACTGGTTTCTTAACTACTGGTTTGTCATCAGTTTCCTTTCTAGGACGACCTCTTTTCTTTGGCTCTTTGACTACAGGAGTAGTTACTTCCTTTCTTGGTCTGCCGCGCTTAGACTTTGCCTGCTCTTTCGCTGGCTTAACTTCTGTTTCCACAGGCGCTTCAACCTCAGGCTCAGGCTCTTCTTGCTTTGGCTCACTCGCCACTGGAACAGGCTCTACTGCCGGCTTTTCTTCTTCCTCTTCGTCAGCGAATGGATCATAGTCTTCAATCACAGCGCCGTCAAAGTCTTCAAAATCACCAAATGCTTCAAGGTCTTGTGCGCGTTGTTCGCGTTCAAGTTCTTCAGCAGTCTTAGGCTCTTCGATAAGTGTACCATTCATATCATAAATCTTGCCGTCAGTATCGTGGAATAATCCATGTGCATCATGGTATGAACCATCAGCATAGATGAAGTTTCCGTTTTCATCATATTGTCCATCAGCTGTTTCTGTTGTTTCATCACCAAGACGAGTGCGAAGCGTATTGTTTTCATCGATAAGGCGCTTAATTTGAGTTTGAACTACAATAAGTTCCTTTTCGTTCTCGTCACGCTGTTTAATGATTTCACTCTTTTCACCAGCAACTTTGCGCTCTGCTTGTGCTAAAGCACTCTTCATTACTCTTTCATAGAAAGATTGGTACTCTGCAACCATTGCTTTTTGAACATTGTCTTTTGCTTGGTCTAAGGATTCACGAAGTTTTGTTTCTTCTTGATTAAGTTCTTCAGAAGAAAGAGAAAATCTTGTTTCCTCTTGATCATACTCAGTTTGAAGCGCCTCCTGTTTAGCAATCTCTTGCTCCTGCTGTTTACGAAGGAAGCCAACTTCCATTCTGTTTGTGGTAGCTTCTTGCTGCTGAATTAATTTGTTAATATTCTCTTTAGCAGCCTGAATTTTGCGTTGGAGGTCTTTTTGAACGTTTTCATAGTTTCTTCTAAGCGCCTCTCTCTCCGCTTCGACATGAGCAATCTTGGCAAGTGTTGAAGTCTTTTTATTAATAAAGTTTTCAGTTTCCCTCATCGCCCTATCAAGCACAAGGCTTCCATTCACGCCTGCCTTTGAAAAGTCATAGTCTTCATAATTGATGTCTGCTTTCTTAGCATTTTCAAATTCTTCTTTGGCCTTCCTTGCACGGCTTTCATAATACTCACGAAGTTGAGGATTTCCTTTTGCAATTTCCTTTCTAGTAAATAGAAGGTCAAAATCAATATAAGGAGGAAGGTCAACACAAGCATTAGTCAAAAATCTTGCGAAAATGTGATAATTGTTGTAAAGTTCATCAAGGTTTGATGTTTTCTTTCCGCGTAGAAGTATTGCAGTAAGGATACCTATAAACAGTACAAATACCGCAAGTAAGATGGCAACTGCAAAGCCGGTTGCTGAAAGCTGAGCTGAGCCGCCGTTGGCAGAATACGCAATTCCTAAAAACAAAGTAAGAATTGACCACAGTACTGTTGAGAACAAAAGGTTTCTTATGTTGTTTGTCCAGCTACTAGTTTTTAAAGGCTTTTCAATAATGTTCTCTGCTGAGATATAATATGTAGGTTCTTTTTCCCTGAAAAGAATATATTGTTGCCAATTATAAACAAGACGCTTTGGAGACTTTTTAACAAGGTCATTAAATTCCCTAATATTGTTGGTATCCAATTTCTTATTTATAAACAGCCAAGAGTTAAGCTTATCCAAACTTCGACCAAGTCGCACTTCATAAGAATAAACTGTTCTAAGTACAAACAAAAGCACGAAAAATAATTCCACTGCAAGTGTTAAAATTAGAAGTCCAGTAAACCCTAATGTTTTTGTCACTTGAATGAAAAAGGATTTTATACTACTTTCGGCATCAAGAAGCATTGACAACATAATAATTTCCTCCCATTTAATTACAATTTGAGTATAACACAAGAAAATAAATATTCATCATAAATTTACGAATTTTTTTATTTTATTTTATTTTTTTCATAATTTATTTTTTTATTTATTTTTAAATATTTTTCTACCTTAAATTTCAATAAAATAAGAGGAATTTAATTTTAGTTAAAATATTCAATTAATTGCGCATTTTTAAGCGATAAAATATATTTTTTATTTTATTTAATATTAAATCCTTTCTCAATGGCTTTTGAATATAAATCCAGCTGTTTTGAATATCTTTTTATTATTTTTTCAGGATTAATTTCTTGAGTAAATTTAAAATCAATTAAAATATTTTCATCCCCAATAGCAAATAGGTCGCATACACCCTGAACAATTATTTCATCTTGCAAGGTCGTATCCAAAATTTCACATGCGGGAAGTGCCATTATAAATTGTTTTTCTTTAAATATCTTTTTCCCATATATGATATTTTTTAATAATATGATGTTTTTAAATAAAATTTCTTTATCAATTAACTGAATATATTCGCTCGTAAATTTATCTTCACTTTCGCTAAGCGCTTTTTCTAAATCTTGCAAAGAGTTTATATCACCAAAGTTTAAAATTTTTAACGCTTCATGATAAGCATTACCTTGTCTTACAAAATCTTGGTCATTTTTTGTAGTTAAGATTTTTTCAATCTTATGCGTATTAAGCGAGGTGACCGAATTTTTCAAGTTAATTTCGCAAGCCTCTCTATTTTGATAATTTTTTGCAAAATAATCTTTTATGCCTTGAAGTTGCGACTCGCTTATTAGAGGAGAATGATTATTTGAATTTGCGCCAACCCTACTTACTTCGGTCACATAATTTAATTCTATATCTCCCTTTTTTAAACTTCCTTTTGACACGACTTCATCAAAATCGTTTTCGCCAAGCGCTGAGAAGATTATGTCAAAATATGTTTTTAAATTTTCGTTATAATTTCCTTCTTTTCCTACTATGTAAAGATGGTTTTGGGCACGCGTCAATGCAACATAAAATATCATGATTTCATCTATGAGCTGCTTTCGCTTCTCCTGCCTCAAAATCATCTGCATTACAACGCCTTTTGCTTTTTGGTTTGTATGTTGATTAAAAATATATGTTCCAAGCCCAAACTTACTATTTATTGCATAGCTTTTTTGATTTGGTTTTTCAAGTCTATTTCCAGCGCCCGCTAAGATAACAATCGGATATTCAAGCCCCTTGCTTGCATGAATTGTCATAAGCTTAATTGCTCCGCCGCCCGAGGCAACTATATTTCGCCTCTTGCCGCCGATCTTTTCAAAATAGGCAATTACTCCGCCAATATCATCATCTCCTATCTGCCTTATGTCATGCAAAAAGTTCTGCACACTAATAATCGCATTTGGTTTTTCCTGTCTTAAATAAGCATAATAATCTTTTTCAACAAAAAGCTGGCTTAATGCTTTTGATATACCGTTAACGCAAATAGATTGTTTCAATTTTTCAAGCATAGCACAAAGCGATTGATATATACTCTGCTCCCCTTTTACCACCTCGTAAAAGCTGTCAGCGTCCATATTTTTAAGTCTAGCGCTTGCAAGAGTGGACAAATCAACTCTAACAAGCTGCGAATTCAGAACAGAAATAAGCGCGACATCGTTATTCATGTTCAAAAGAAGTTTTAAAAGATTGATTAAAATTAAAACTTCACTTTCTTCTGTTTCTGTCTGTCTCACATCACTTACTACTGGATATCCACGCTGACTTAGTTTTAACGCAAGTTCCCCCATAAGCGAGGAGCGATTTCTCATTAAAATAGCAATATCGTCAAACTGCACCTTTCTTTTGCATTTTAACTTATCATCATAAATTTCGCTCATAAGCAAGCTATCAATTCGAGCTATAATGGTTTCAACTTCAAGTTCGTTTTTCTGTTGCAGGTGCATAGATGCATTTTTTACTGAGTAAACCTGACGAGCAATCTTTTCTTTTTCTTCGCTATCAGCAACAATGTCAATTCTAACAGCAGGAATATTAGTCTGCTTGAACTCGGCGAACCCCTCAAGGTGCGAGGTCGCCATATAGTCAATACCAGTGCTATCAGTTGTCATAATCTTTTCAAATATAAGGTTGACAAAGTCTAGTATTCGCTTGTCGCTTCTGAAATTACCACGGAGATAAACAACATTTCCGTCATCCTCACTGGAAAAGGTTTGAATGTCCGATTGCATAATTTCCATTGTGGCATTTCTGAAACCATATACCCCTTGCTTAGGGTCGCCCACTGCAATAAAGTATTTTTCAGCAATAGGTTTAATTATCCCTTCTTGCAGACGGTTTGTATCTTGATATTCGTCAATAAATATGTAATCATATTTTTCTTGCAAGGACTTCAAAATATCATCATCTTTAACGAGTTTAAGCGCCATATTTTCAATATCTACGAAATCAACTAAATCTTCGCTTTCTTTTAAACCAGAGTAAATTTTACAATAATCTTTATATAAAAGAAGAAGACTTCTTGCAAGTACTGCGTTCTGTTCTTTCTCTAAAAGTTCTTGCTCGTCAAAATTATAATCCTCAAAACTTTCAATAAAGTCGCAAAGGTCGCCACGAAGAGCTTTCATTTCTTGCCCAAGCTTTTCATCTTTTTCACTGCCGTAAAGTTTCGGAAGATAAGGAATAGAAATTGATTTGAGTTTATTCACATTTTCATAAAGCGTAGAACCCGTCTCAATGGACATAATCTGACTCAATAAGTCGCAATAATCCTCGTATTTAGAGCAAAACTTCATTTTCTGCTTTGTTTTTCTTACTCTATCTTTAAAATTATCTAAATCAGAAATCAAAGCTTCATTCATTGCCTTACATGCTTCAAGGTATATTGAGTTTTGGCTATTGATATATCGTCCTAGTTCTTCTTGTCCATTTTCTAGCGAACCAAAAAAGTTATCAAGGTCACACATTACCTCAAATATCTGTGCTTTATTATTTCTAAAACTAAAATATATTTCATCAAGGTTAGGACAATCTTCAAGTGCGCACTCAAAAGATTTTTGTTTTATTAAACTGCCGTCTTCGATTATTCGGAAGTTTTCGTCAAGTGGCAATCTATCAATATTTCGCCTAACAAGTCTTTCGCAAAAAGCGTCTATAGTTGAAATATCACAAACTGACAGGTCGTCAATCTGCTCCAAAATAAACTTTGTTGGTTTTTGAGATAAAAGTGCCTTATTAAGTCGTTCTCTCATCTCCCCCGCAGCCGCCTTAGTAAAGGTTAATATAAGCATCTTTTTTATTGGAACTTGTTTCTCCACAATCAAACGAGATATCTGTTCAATCATGACCCAAGTCTTTCCGCTTCCAGCAGAAGCACTAACTATCAAATTCTTTTTATCGTTTTCAAGCACTTCAAGTTGCTCGCGCGTAGGATTATTCTTCATTTTCACCTCCAAGTGCTGCTATTATGTCCTCCTGCGAAGTCTTTTCCTTAACCCTGAAACCTTGCTCTCTATTAAATTGACAGATAGACCTATATTCGCACCTCTCGCAGGAAGCAGCGTCAGGTTTAGGCGCAATATACCCTTCCATAATCTCATCTACCGCCTGCGCCGAGATGCTTTTTGCATAGTTATCAAAATTTTCAAGAGGGAATTTTGCAAGTGCCGAGCCAGTAAATCCGCCTTTTACTTTTGGAGAAATAGCAATCACTTCGCTTTTCTTACTTGTTATATTTTCGTCAAAAAGCTTGATAGCCTCTTCGTCATTTGCTACCACACCCTTTAAAAGCACATCTGTTCCGGTCAATTTTTCAAAGTCATATCGCCCATCAAAATAGAACGCTCCCGCACTGCGCTTTCCGAGCATTTGCGCCGCAACACCTTCATACAAAAATAGTTGCAATTTATCGCCATAATAGAGGTCTTTTAATATTGGATTAACCCTTCCAGTTTTATAATCTATTACTCTAAAATAGTCGCCAGCTATATCAATGCGGTCAATTTTTCCAATAAGTTTAATGTCGTCACAAAGCTTAGTTTGTACTGTCTTTTCGGTATATAGCGGTCTAAACTTACTTTGCTGCTGCTCCCTAACTATTCGTGATAGAAGTAAAAACGTCAGCTTATTAAGATAACTTATAAGTCCTTCTTTATCTCTTGCCGCATCAATTTTTTCTTTAATTTTTAGTTTTTCTATCGTCTTTTCAAGGTTTTGATTAATAAATTCGGTAATTTCAGAATCTTTTATCTTAAATATTTCAGACTTATATTTTTCTACAAACTGCTGCGCAAGTTCATGGCAGATATTCCCGCTGTCGCGGGCGTCAAAATCAAAGCTAGCTTCTTCTTTGGCTCTTAGACCATAACGAATAAAATGTTTAAACGGACAACTGAAATAACACTCAAGTTCAGTCGCCTTAGTATATCCCTTCCCAAAGAAAAGCGCTTTTCCATCCGTGTCGATATTTGATTTATCTATTTCGAAACTGTCCTCTCTTAGTCCTAACAGTTTAGCAATTTGATAATTTTCTTCAAGCAACATTTTTTCACTTCCGCTTGAAAGAATCAACCTTGCCATATCAGCCTCTTGATTAATTCCGCTCATTTGTGAAAAACTTTCACTTGGCAAAATCTTGGTGTTAAAAATATGCGTTAAGCTGTCTATGTAAGAAGGGAGTTCTATCTTTTTACCCTCGTCGCCAATTTCGCTAAACATAATAGTTAATTTTTTACGCGCAAGCGAAAGCAAGTTGAACAGCTTAAATCTATTTCGCCTATTTATCATTCGAATAGTTGGGTCAATTGCTTTAACTTGTGAAAGCGCAAAAATATCATCGTCACTTAAAATACCATTATCTCCGCTAAGTAATGGTAGTTTTTCGCCGCCTATTAAAATCAAATGCTCTGCCGCTTCAAAATAACTTGCACTTGCGTCTCCCACCATAACTGCATCCACAAAAGTAGGCACTGAGGACATTTCTTTAAAGGAAAGAATTAATGACAAAAGCTTACTCATTTCACTAAATGAGCATTCCTCTTCTCCTTTCAGCGCACCGATTTTTTGCAAACTTTCAACTATAAATTCTCGCGCTTGCAAGTTAATATTGTACTGCTTAGGATACTCCTCTTGAATTGAGCTAAGTAATTGTTCATAATTTAAAGAGAACTCTTCAATAATTGCAGTTAATGCACTGGCAAGCGATAAATAACTTCGCTTTCCTTCCAAATTCTTAAAAAGAGAAGTCAATTTCTCATTTTGAATATACCGATAAAATCTTGCTTTTCCATTTATAGCATAAGATGAAATTTTCTCACAAAGTTTAGCGCTATCTTCAAGTGCCAAAATCTTGTTGACGCAAAGTGACTGCAAGCTTTCAGCCGAAAAGTCTTTAATTAGCACATTTAGAATTTGGAACAAAAATTTGGCAAGTATCGTCTTGTCACAGGTGATTGAACTATCTATATAATAAGGTATATCTAGTTGCCCAAAGACTTTTTCTATGATTGGCTCGGCAAGCTGCAAATCGCCACAAGCAAGAGCAAAATCTTTATATCGCATTCCGCCATTTGCCTGATACTTGATAATTTTCCCAGCAAGCGAAATCTGTTTTTGAATATCGGAAGCACTTACAAGAGTTAAAAAATTATTTTCGCAAGGCAGGTCAATCTGCTCAAAAGCATAAAGGTTTTTAACAATTGTCATCGCCCCGCGATCAAGTGCGGACGGCATACTTATAACCTGCACCTCTTGCCCTAGCTGCAAGGCAAGGTCTTTAACCTTAACAAAAATATCATCCTCATAGATATATTCGTTTGATTTTGAAATCGGTTTTGCAATCGCAAAAGAAATAGAGCGCGCGTATTTTGTAAGCGTGCCAACAAGACAATACGTTTGGTAAGTCAGACTATCGAATTGAGCGAAATAAAACTCTTTATTTTTTGCTCCGCCGCCGCTCATAGACGCATTAAAATATTCAATTAGTCCATTCGCATCCACTCTGCCTGCTAGCAGATTTTCATATTCCCTGTAAATATTGCCAATGTCCTGAAATTTCTTTTCAGGTCTTGAAATCAATTCTTCTGGCTTAACGCCACTGCTTTTTAGCTGCGATACAATCTTATAAAGTTCATGACAAAAATTGATGTTTCCCTTTTTGAAAACCTGACACTCAGCTTTTTTTACCGCTTCACTCATGATAAGCAGTCCGTCCGAAGAAGAAACCATTACAGGCTTCGCCTGCCCCGCCTCTTCTAAAAGTTTAACAAGCAAGGACGAAATGCCAACTACTTCAATATTAAAAAGGCTTTTTCCCTTATATTGCAAAAGCATTTTTTCAGCAAGCAGCGAAAACCTATCCGGCACTATCAGATAATGCTGGATGTCCATATCGTTGTTGTCTATCGCCTTTATTAAGTTTTCGGTCGCCTCTCGAAGAGTAGCCCCTTCGTAAATCTTTATCATACTTGCATTATAACATAACCTTAATAAATCCGTCAAATTTTTCACTTTTTGCCAAAAAAAATATTAGGTATTGACTTTCATTTAAAATTTTGGTAAAATATTAAAAACTCTTGGAGGTGGATTATGTCCAAGTTTCAACAAAAGGTTTTAAATGTTGAAAGTAAACAACTTACAAAAGGTAATAGAAACTATTTCTATTTGTCAACTTTGATTATCATAGGACTACTTTGTCTATGCCAGTTTGCTTTGCAAAATCAAATAAATAACTTGGTTGAAAGCAACAACCTATGGAATATGCTTTTTATGCCACTTAGACATGCGGTACTTGCAGATTTTATAGCAAATGTGGTTTTGTTCTTCTTAGTTTCCTTGTTATTAGAGCGTCACTTTGGTTCATTAAAATATTTTGCGCTTGTAATTCTCACTTTTATTCCTTCCTCACTTACAACCTTTGCATTTGAACTATCGTGGACTTTCGTTGGTTTCGGTGGAGTCTTATTCTTCCTACTTGCAATAGCCCTTTGCGTAATCATTTTCAACTTTAAAGATTATTTCTGCGGCAAAGTAAGATGGATATTCCCTATTCTTTTAATTGCTCTCTTCGCAGTAGCCGCTTGTATCGATCTTGAAGCAACACTGCAATCTGGCAATTCGGTTGTGTTTGGAGCATTTATAAATGTTGTTAAAGAACCATCAAGCTGGGGCTGCCTTGTGTGCGGCACAGCTGTCGGCCTTTTAATACAACTAGGCAAATTTAGAAGAAAAACTGTTGAAACAAAGATTGACCTTGCAGCGTCACTAAAATCAAATAAAATTCTTAGGAAAGCAAAAGTTAAAAGAGCAAAATAAAAAAAGCGCTATATGCGCTTTTTTCTTGTTCTAATATTTAAAATGCATTTTTTTCTTTTAGATGCTTACTAAGCTTGCTTGCTTTGTCGCATTTAAGTTCAATCATGCTCTGCACAAGACGTGCGTTCTCGCTTTTGATATGAATAAATTCCTCTTTTAAAGCCTTTATTTCTCTATCTTTTTTGTTTAAATCTACCAGGGTTTTTCGTAACAAAAAGTTTGAAGCTTCTCGCTCCTGTTTCATTTTAGAAGACAGTTCGTCAATTGCGCTACGCTTAACAAGTCGTACAAGTCCCATAAATAAAGATTGAATATCAGCTTCGGTCAAAACCTCTTTTTTACGCTGAGCAAATTTAATAATATTGCTCTGCTTTTGCTTCCCCGCTAGATAGGTGCGGTATTTATTTTGATAGCGCAGCATTGTTGAAACATCACCATTTGATAACGTTAAACACGCCTTGCGCACAGAACACCCTTCTCCAACAAGTTTATCTATTTGTTTCATAACTTTTTCTTCCTCTTGTGGAGAGAAATAGTTGATAACCGATTTTTGATGACTATCTAAATCAATTTTTAGTCTTGCCGCCCTTTTTGCATCCTTTTTTAAATTATCAATTTCATGATAGTAATAATTCCTAACGCTGTTAGGTTTTCGTCCATACTTCTCGGCATGAGAAATAAACGCTTCTTTTATACTTTGTCCGCCCTGCTTATAACTTTCAACCCCGCGAAAAAGGGATACTACTTCTTCATCATTCCAAATACCTTTTTTCATATCCACACTCCTTGTCCCAATTATAGACAAGGTTTTTTATTTTTAATCTTCTTTTTTTTATTTAATAAGCATAATCTTTAATATGGAAAAGTTTATTTTAAAAACATCGTTTGATTGCCTTATTAAATCTTCTAGCGAAGAAATGCTTTTATCACCCAATGAAACACTTGAACTGGAATATGCCGAAAAACTAAATGTATACCCACTCGGAAGCCACGCTTGCGCTTTTGTGGTTGACTTAAACAAACTTGAAAAAAGTAGCTTTTATGACTATACAGAAATAGATGATAGCACTTTAATTTGCCTTCAAAATGGAATAAAATGTGAAACATTTAAAGTTGCGACCCTTATTTCAGGAGATAACAAATGCACCTTTGAAGTGTCTAAAAGCACGCTTGTAGTGCAAAGCGGAAACTGGAAAAGAGTGATTGAACTTCAAGAAGAATTTGAAAATTTCACTACTCTTCTTAAAGAAGATATAGCTCTAATCAAACTAGACAACAATCGCGGTGCGTCTATATATGCCTTTAATATCAAAAGCGGAGAAGTTAAAACCTTTAATGGCGAGAGTGCAAAGTTTAATGATAATGGTTTTGAGCTTGAAAATGGCGGACTATGTACAAAATATGTTATTGACTCACAAGGCTTAAAATGTGAAAACGATAACATAACTTCGGTTGCCGCCTGCAATGAAACAATAGCTTACAACTTTTTGTCCTTTCTCAAAAATGGAGCTACTGCAAAAGCGCTTTCTATGTGTGATAACAAATTAAAAGCAAATCTTGACGCCTCCACTTTAAAACAGTTCTTTGGAAAGGTATCATACATCTATCCGCTCAGCGCTTATACCTATGCAATAAAAAACGAAAGCGGTCTAAAATATTACCGCTTTACAGTTTTTAATCAAAAGATAGTCGACATTGAGTGTCCATAAGTGGCTATGCCACTTTTTTAACTCATAAACACTTTTAATTTTATTTCTTCAAAAAATGTGGTATAATTTTTTTGGAGATTGTAATGAAATACTTTAAGAAAAAACAAGGTTTCACCGAAGCGGGAGCTTGTGATAGAGAAAATGAAGATGAATTTTACATGACAAAAAGTTATGCTTTTGTCATTGACGGAGCAACTGGGCTTACAAAAGCTAATGTAACAAATGAAAAAGATGATGTCGCTTGGTATGCTAAAACTTTGAAAAAACATCTCATAACCTCTCTCAAACAAGACAAAAGCCTTTGCGAGATAGTTAAGGACGCGCTTTCAAAAACAAATGCCGATTTTAAAAAATTTTTAACAAGTGTCAAACTTGACATATACCCTAGCGCATGCCTAACAGCTATCAAAATTAAAAATGATATGCTTGAATATTATACTATCGGTGACAGCCAACTTTTAATCAAATTTAAAGACGGCTCTATAAAGCTTATCTTAGATAAGAGCGTGGAAAAATTAGATGAATTTGCAATAGACAGAATGGTTGAAATCGCAAAAGAAAAAAATATAAATGTGGTCGAAGCAAGGCAAGCCATAAACGATATTTTGATTGGCAACCGCAGCTTGATGAACACAGACGAAGGGTACTATATTTTAAGTTCGGACGAGAACGCGGTTAAGCATGGATTATTCGGTCAGTTTCCTCTCAAAGAGATTGACTGCGTCTTAGGCTGCTCGGACGGCTTTGCTGAAATATATTATTTATTTAAAAAATATTCTTTCGAAAAAATGTTTAAATTACTCAAAAGCGACAAAACGCTTTTAGATTTTAATAATGAGTTGAAGGCTCTTCAAGAAAATGATAAGGGTTGCAATAAATTCCCAAGAACCAAAAAAAGAGATGACTGTTCCGCTTTCTATGTTGAGTTATAATATATGTCATGATACCTAATTTAAAAATTACAACGAAAAAAGCACATCGACAGATGTGCTTTATTCTAATTGATTTAATACAAGTACCTTTAGTTATTGATCAAGATCTTGTTGACTTCATGTCTTCTCCACTTAGCTAGTAAGTGTCGAAGACACCTCGACTGTC
>CAJULT010000009.1 GCA_910587225.1 uncultured Christensenellaceae bacterium | reverse complement strand
CGGATATACTTTCGCTCAGCCAACTGGCTGGTTTACAGACGCTATGAACTATCAACGTCTTTTAAAGTCAGGCACATGGGGTACTCTTCACGAAATAGGACACAACCACGCATCTGCTTATGGAACGCCTTGGGGGTTTGGAAGTGGAAAGGAAGGCGAAGTTCGTAACAATGCCCTTACACAACTTTCATATATTCAGTTCCTCGATACAGGCACATCTGTTAGAAATAAATCGGCTGGAGTAGAACATGGAGAATATTCAACTCCATATAATGCTCTTCTTCAAGCGATAAATGTGCCAAATGTTGATGACTTTAATAATGGTGCTTATGATTATTTCCGTTGTCTTGGTATGTACGCTAACATAATGCACTCTTTTGGTGCAGATAAATTCTATGAACTTCTTTACACCTATAAACTAAAATCTTCATACAGTTCTTATTCAGATGCCACGCTTGCTAAGCGTGCGGACTTTGCTTATAGATGTGCGATAACTTATGGTATGAACTTTATAGATTATTTTAATAAGTTATATCATGCTAACATCACTGATGCAATGTTTGACGAAGATCAACTGATCTTAATGAAGAGTTTGCCTAACTATCAACCAGTTGCATCTTTCTATGCAGGTGGCATTGACGGCGTTAAAACAGCAGGGGATTATATCGTAACTTTTGGGGAAGATTTAACCTTTGACTTGATGGGGACTACAATTAGTTCACTGGATACTAAGGAGGAGAAAGGATTTACAGTTATCTCGGTAGATCAACCTCGACATGGCTCTATTAGAAAACAGGGGACTAAATGGGTTTACTCCTTTAATAAGTCATACGCAGGAGCAACTGACCAGTTTACATTCACAGTAAAATTAAAAGACGGTGTTATTCATAGATTAACCATATATTTAAGAATAAACTACAATAATAATGCTAGGCTCACTACCTATCAGTTGTTTGATTCGCTTTCGGGTGGAATAAATGACAAGACATGGCCGACTGTAATGGAAAAACTTGTTTCATTGCCATATACTACTCAAAATAATGCAAATTCATATATTTCAAACTATCAAACACCGGGTGGCAAATGGGAGGTGCGCAGTTTAGAGTTTTACTGGAAAGCACCAAAGACTGGTGAAGTAACCTTCCACCTGAAACGTGATGATGGAGTAAAATTTTACTTTGGAAAGTCCTTTGCAGATTTAGAAGAACAATCATGTTACAGTCATGACAGTGGAGTATGGACTGACGAAGGTGAAAATGAGAAAAAATATAGCGTTGTTCAAGACAAGTATTACGCAATTAAACTTTTGAATGTTAATACTGGGGGTAGCGGTTCTGCTTCAATAGGGTATAGATATCCAGAAGAGGCGATTACTTCTATTCCTACTTCTCAGATGTATCATCCACAGTTCCCATTAGGGCAGAAGGTGGAAACCTATGTATTACAACCAAATTATATGGTTTCTAAAAAGGATAATATTAAACTTTCCAATGCTGGTACTGATAAAACTATGTGGGAAGTGCTTAAAGCCCCTGAAATCATTGAGGGCGGTGTTGCTATCAATGAGGAGGGAGAAGCTGTAAAAGATAAACGTGGACATTATAAAGTCACTACGCTTGATGTAATTCAGGTTGATGAAAACGGAAATTATCTTGGCGAGGATGGTAAACCTCTTCCAAAAGATGAAGATGGTAACCCTATCGGAACTCCGGCGCGTGAAGAGCATGACGTAGTTACTGATTACTGGGATTATTTAATTGACGGAGAAACGGGTACAAACCTTCATACTGCATATCAAGGTAGCGGATATACTCCACTTTCAGAAGCAAATCCACACGAGTTTATTATTGACACCAAAAAAGTTCAACCTATCAATTTCTTTAAAGTAACAACGAGAAATCATGCCAACTCTTACATTGAGAGCTTTGAACTATATTTCGCAAGTACAAAAACTGCAGAAGGGTTTGATTGGGAACTTATTACAACAGGGGACAGAACTAATTATGTTGGTAATAGCATTACCCTTAAGTTCGACGCTCATAAAGCAAGATACATTAAACTTGTCGTGAAGAAGGCATCGGGAAAAACATTTACAGTTCTTTCTGAAATTGATGCGGGTATTGATTCTCCAACACAAAAACTTGTATCCTTGTCAAGTTCAAAACTTTTCACAACGTCGGGATGGAAAAGCACAACCCAGATTGAGTCTGAGCCAAATGGCTACCTTATGGCACAGTCTGCAAATCAAGCAGCGGTGGTGAAGTTTAAAGGAACAAGCGTTGCACTTTATGCGAGAACAGATGTTGATTGCGGAAAAATTAGAGTAATTGTTGACGGGGATGCGTCGGAAATAGACCTCCATAGTGAATCTCGACATTCTCGACAACTTGTATACTATGTAGATAATTTAGAAGATAAGGAGCATACAATGGAAATTATTACAATGGGGAGTCAAAAGGTTGTGTTAAATGCGGTGGGACTTCCTTATTCAGGTTCGCTTTTAAATGCACCAAATATTTATTTAGAGAAAGCATTGACAATTTCATTGGTTGTGTTTGTGCTCCTCTTTGCAGCTATTACCGCATTTACACTTTGCTTACTATTCATACCTAAGTTTAGAAAATTTATGGGCAATAACAAAGCTATCAATTTACTAGATAAAAAACTTGAAGAAAGTAAAGCTAAGAGAAAAGAGAAAAAAGCTGCCAAAGCAAAATCGCAGCCAAAAGCTGACAAAGCGGCTAAGACTGATGCGAAAGCAAAAACTGACACTAAGACAAAAGCTGATAACAAAGCAAAGGCTACGGCTAAGACAGATACTAACAAAACAGTAAAAACAGAAAAACCAAAAGTTGAGCCAAAAGCGCAGGCAAAACCTCAACCAAAAACTGAGGTAAAAGTTCAGGCAAAGCCTCAGCCAAAAACTGAGGTGAAGTCAAAGCAAAGCAATGTGCAGTCAAAGACAACTGTTAAAGTTGCAGATAAGAAAACAACTGCGACGAGACCAGTTGAGAAAAAGCCGCAAGCAGCTACTTCTAAAAAGCCAGACGCATCGAAGAAAACTGCTGTAAAGAAAAAATAACAGATAAAATCCACCAAAAATACTGATTTGGTGGATTTTTATTTAAAAAATAATGTTGTGTATGTTACAATATAAATATATTAGGAGGCATTTGTGAACGGTATTTTATATTTTTCTAGTACGGGCAACAGTCTTTATATAGCCCAAAAGTTGCAACAAAAAATTGGTGGCGACATACTGTATATTCCAAATTACAAAGGCACGGGGAGTGAATTTGATAAAATTTTTATTGTGACCCCAATTTATTCCTATGGAATGCCACGCCATGTATATGAGCTTTTGCCAAGGCTTGATAAAAGCAAACCACTTGTTGTTATTCAAAACTATGGCGGGATGAGTGGCGGCGCTGACTATTTAATGTGGCAATATTGTGAAAAGTTTTCTCTTAACATAAAAGGCGTGCATGTTATAAAAATGCCTGAAAACTTTACGGTTAGTTTTACCGTACCAAAGTTTTATCTTAAAGGTGTTTTGAAAAAATCTGTTTCGAGAGTGAATAAATTAACAGATTTAATTGCTGAAGAAAAATATCGAGTTCCTAAAGCAAAGAAAACGCATGAAAAAACTTGGCTTAAAAATATGTCCAACTGGCATATAATCGGCCAGCGCTTTTCATCAAATGAAAAGTGCATTAAATGCGGCAAATGTATTTCAATTTGCCCCGCGCATAATATTAAATTTAATGAAGAGGGCAGGATTGAGTTTTTAGATAACTGCGTCGCCTGCCTTGGCTGTTATCATCGCTGCCCAGCAAAAGCGATAGTGTATCAAAATAAAAACAAAAAAGACCGTTATGTAAATCCGAATATTAGTGAAAATGATATAGGTAAAGATGTAAGCGAGCGCTGATAGGCTCCAGAGCAAAACGATAGTTTTGCTGTTGCCTGTAAGGCAACAAAAAAGCACTCATAAGAGTGCTTTTTTCTGGAGCTGATGACGGGAATCGAACCCGTGACCTCCACCTTACCAAGGTGACGCTCTACCGACTGAGCCACATCAGCATATCGGGGGGGGGATTGCATCCGCCCCGTGTTCCCCATGCGTTTTTACTAATGATCAATATCACATATCATCGGGGTAACCTCCTTTCATTAGGGTTTTATTTACTTGGTTTTTCCTTGCCAAGAGGCGATTTGCCTATAATATAATATACTTATTTTAGACTTTCTTGTCAATCACTTTGCAAACTTTTATATTGTTTTTAAAGAAAACCGTATTTTATTTGACTTAAAAGCTTTATTTTACTATAATTTCTTTATCGTAATCTACTTATAGGGCTTGAAATATTATTTGCATTATGATATAATCACAATATATGGAGGATAGCATGATAAGTAGACTTTGCGGCGTGTTTCAAGATATTAACATTTGGGTGGCTGAAAATGTAGGCACGGTTGGGACTTCAATTCTGATAGCTTTACTTTCAGTTAGTGCGCTTTTGCTTCTTGGAAACATGGTACAAAAAAGTGCTGCGGCTGGAAAAATCAAATTTACGATTTGGCAGTTCCTACTTTTAGTAATTTTAATTTTGGTGATAATTTGGCTGTGTCTTACTTATAATGCGGCTTAAAAAGGAGAGGAATTTATGAATTATTTATCGACACTACTTGATGCAACTCAAAGCGACTTTTTGACAAAAACTTTGCCAATACTTCGTTACATTCTTTTCTTCATCGTTGTTGCATGTGCAATTGTGATTATCATTACAACACTTATGCAATCAAACAACAACAGCGAAGGTATGGATTCAATTACGGGATCAGGTTCGCAAGAGAGTTATTATGCTCAAAACAAGGGGAGTTCTCGCGACGGAAAGCTTAAAATTGTTACAATTGTAATGGCAAGTATTGCAATCGTAAGTATAATTTTGTATTTCGTTACAGAACTTATTAATAGAAGATGAGTCTGCGAGATAAAGTTTATAATATAGTTTTGAAGGATAGTTTAGCTTATAACGGGCTAGACAATCTTTTTTGTCATATAGAAAAAATTTTAGGTGCAAATAGAGCGAATTTGAAGAAAGAGTTTAATAAGCTTATTGAAAGCGGTGACATTTTTGAACTTAGAAAGGGTAAATTCATCGCCATACCTTCAAATGGATATGCAAAAGGTTTGTTTTTAGGCAATGCAAAAGGTTTTGGGTTTGTTCAACTTGGGCAAGTCAAGGGTGAGAAAGACGTTTTTATTCCTGGCAACATGACAGGCGGCGCGATTGATGGTGACCGCGTTATTGTAAAAATTAACGCTCGCAGCGAAGAAGGTAGCGAGGGTGAGGTTGTCAACGTTTACAAAGCTGTTAAGCAGCTTGTGGGTATAGTTCAAAAGAGGAACTCAAATTTCTTTTTAGAGCCTGACAACAATCACATACCTTTCAAAATCAGACTTGTAAAAGGAAAACTTAAATATACAAGTGATGACAGAGTTGTAATAGCACTTACAAGAACTGCTGCTGGAAATTTCAGTGGTGAAGTTATTGAAGTGCTGGGCAAGAGCGATGATGTGAAAGCTATGGAACTTTCTATTATTCGCGACCATAATCTCTACGAAGTTTTCCCGCAGGAAGTTATAAACGCATGCGGCAGGATTTCTAAAAAAGTTACCGATAACCAGAGAAAAGGTCGAGTAGACCTCACAAAAGAAACCATTTTTACAATTGATGGCGAAGATGCCAAAGACTTTGATGATGCGGTTTCAATCAAACGCACAAAATCTGGTTACACCTTAGGTGTACATATCGCAGACGTCGGCGAGTATGTAAAGAAAGGCTCAGTTATTGACGAAGAGGCATTTGAGAGGGGGACAAGTGTGTATTTCCCGACCTCAGTCTTGCCAATGCTGCCAGAGGTACTTTGTAATGGAATTTGTTCACTGCAAGAAGGTGTGGACAGATTGACACTTACTTGCGAAATGGAAGTGAACAAAAAGGGTGAGGTTACCTCACACAAAATCTATGAAAGTGTGATTAGAAGCAAGGCTAGACTTACTTATAATCAAGTTCATGCGGCTCTTAACGGAGAAACTAACAAGGCTAGCAAAGTTATTAAAGAGCTCCAAATTATGGCAGAGCTTTCTAAGATTTTGGAAGAAAGACGAAATAACGCAGGAAATCTGGATTTTGAAATTCCAGAAGCGCAGTTTATTTTCGACGAGAACGGGATGGCTATCGGAGTTGAGCGAAGAGAGCGCAACGAAGCGCATAGACTTATTGAAGACTTTATGGTGCTTGCTAATGAAACGGTAGCAAAGGAATTTAGAAAAAAAGATGTTCCTTTTGTTTACCGCGTGCACGAAAGTCCAAACAAGGAAAAACTTATAAAAGTTAAAGAATTTATGCATGGGCTGGGAATTGCTGTTCCACCTATTCCTGACATAATTACTCCGCCATATTATCAAGATATTTTAAAGCGGGTAGAGGGGCATGATTATACTGATATTGTAAATAAGGTACTTCTTCGTTCTATGCAAAAGGCTAGATATTCAAATCAAAACCTTGGGCATTTCGGGCTTGCACTTGAATATTATTGTCATTTTACTTCACCTATTCGAAGATATCCTGACCTTACCATTCATAGAATAATTAAGGAAACACTTCATAAAAAGAACATGTCAAAAGCAAGGCGTGACGAGCTTGAACTATTTAGCTTTGAAAGCAGTGAGCAGTCTAGCCTTACTGAGCGTAACGCGGAGAAAGCAGAAAGAGAGGTTGACGACCTTTGGAAAGCTTACCTTATGAAAGACAAAATTGGGCAAACTTTTGAAGGTGTAATTACTTCGGTTACTAATTACGGACTCTTTATCGAACTTGAAAATACGGTAGAAGGCCTTTTGCGAATAGAGGATTTGCCACAGGATGGGTATCTATTCTTTGAAAATCAACTCAAACTTAAAGGTAGTAAATATACCTTTACAATAGGTGATAAAATAAAAGTAATACTCGCAAATGCCAATATTTTCACTAGAAAAGTTGATTTTGGCTATAAAAATTGATATTTTTTTCAATTTTTTTGAAAAAGGGTATTGAAAAACAAAAATAACGGTGCTATAATAGGAGGCGAGATGAAGATTATTACTAATAATAAGAAAGCATATCATGAGTTCTTCGTTTCAAACACTCTTGAAGCCGGTATATCGCTAGAAGGTGATGAGGTGAAATCGGTTAGGGAAGGTGGAGTAAGTTTAATAGACGCGTTCGTAACCATTAAAAATGGGCAGGCGCTACTACGAAACTGCTACATCAAACCTTATGAAAAATCCTCTAATCCTAATTACGATTGCAGACGTACAAGAACATTACTTTTGCATAAAGCGGAAATTGATAAGCTAGAGAGACAGACTCTTGAAAAAGGTTATAGTTGTATCCCACTCAAAGTGTATATAACAAAAGGCCTTGTGAAAGTGGAAATTGCTCTTGCCAAAGGAAAGAAACTTTATGACAAAAGAGAGGTCTTAAAGGATAAGCAAATCCAAAGAGATCTCGACCGCACTTTGAAAGGTTACTGATAAAGCCAAGGGGGCGTTATTGGTTTCGACGGAGGGCAGAGGGAAAAGCGTAAAGCGTGTGGTGGCGGCCTTGCACCTAAAACGAGGCAGCGTAAATATAAACGCAAACGAAAATGTAAGACCTATGGCTGTTGCCGCTTAAAGTAACAAGTATAGGCATCTCGGTCAACAAAGTTTGACCTGCTCCGCTTAAGAGTCGCTAACTAAAGCAAGGAGTATCATTATAGCGAAAATTTTAAGGTGAATTTGTGGTTATAACCTTAAAAAATTCAAACCGCTGGTCAAAGTTAATTTGTTTATGCATTAAACTTTGATAAGAGCACAGCATAAACTAAACACGTAGAAAAACTTTTAACTGGCTTTTCGGACGCGGGTTCAATTCCCGCCGTCTCCACCAAAAAAAGTGCAAAAAAACAAAAAGGAGAAAAATTATGAACATTCTTTTAACTGTGGTTATCGTACTCGGAATAATCATCGCAGGCGGATTCCTTCTTTACTTCGCCGGAGATCTTATCTTGTCTGCATTCAGCCCAAAACGCGATCAGAAAGTTATTGAAAAAAATCGCGATGCTGAAAACAAAAAAGTAGAGGAAAAACTTGCTAAGATGGATCCTGAAATGGCTGATGAAGCTAGAAAGAGTCCAGAGCTTAGTAACCTTGTATATGGCGGAGCTGTAGTAGAAGCTTACAATCCTGAAGAAGATGAAGAGGCTACCGAAACAGAGGAAGTGGCAGAGACAGAGGAAGTTACAGAAACTCCTGCTGAGGAAACCGAAGAAGATGACGACCGCGATGCTTATATCGAACAACGCAGACGTGAACTTATGGAACACCTTGCTCGTTTAAGCCAAGATGACGAAGAAGAGGCAGACGAGGAAGAGGAAGAAGCTGAAGAAGAAACCGCTGAAGGCAGCGATGAGACTTTAGACCTTGACGAAGAAACTGAAGAAGTTGTAGAAGATAGCGCAACTGAGACTGAAGAAGATGTTGCCGCTGCTAGAGAACTTGAAGAGGCAAGAAAAGCACTTGCTGAAATTCGCGCTCAAAACGAAGCACTCCAAAGAGAGCTTAACGCTGCTAAAGATGAAATGGCTAAAGCTCCAGTTGCAGCTGAAGAGCCTGTTATGCTTAGCGAAGAAGATTACCTTGCGCGCCTTGCCGAACTTGAAGAAACTTTAAAGGCAAATGAGAAGGAACTTCGCGCTTGCAAGAAAGAATATATCCCACTTCGCAAAGTTAAACGTTCTCTTGAAAATGACGGAAAGAAACTTCGTCGTAAAGAAGCTCTTGTTGCAAAACAAAAGGTTGTTCTCTATGGCGTAAACAACTATGCTGATATTGACGAAGAAAAAGCTAAGAAACTTGCTGAGGATCTTGATCACCTTGACGGTCTTAAACTTTCAGTTCAACATTGCCAAGAAGTTATGGATAAGAACGCTGATAGATATCCACTTCTTGAGAAAATGTTCAACATCCTTACCGCTCAAAATGAAGAACTTAAAGCAAGCATTGCACGTACAAATGCTGAGCTTGCAATTCTTCGCGGCGAAGGTGACACAACCACAACTGAAGAATAATTCATAAATAACATAACAAAAAACTTTTCCTTAATTTGAGGAAAAGTTTTTTTAACCCGTCGGGTGTTTTTTTATTTGTAATCTATTCACAAGAAAACGATTGTGTTAATGCCAATCTATCGGCGACTGGTTGTTACTAATTAAAAATTGATTGCATTTTGAAAAGTGTTTGCAGCCAAAGAAGCCGCGATAGGCTGAAAGTGGACTTGGGTGTGGGGCTTTTAAAATTAAATGCTGCGGCGCGATAAGCGGCGCAAAGCTTTGCGCGTATGAACCCCAAAGCATGAATACAAGCGGCTCTGGGCGGGTGGCGAGCTTTTTAATAACAGCACTTGTAAACTGTTCCCAGCCATGGTCTTTATGGGAATTGGCTTGCCCACGGCGAACAGTTAGTACTGTGTTAAGAAGTAACACGCCTTGCTTTGCCCAACGAGTTAGGTCGCCGCTATTTATGCACTTTTCGCCGAGATCGCTTTCGATTTCTTGCATTATATTAATAAGTGAAGGTGGAATTTGAAAGCCGTCAGGCACAGAAAAGGAAATTCCTTGCGCTTGACCTTCTTCATGGTAAGGGTCTTGCCCGATAATAACCACTTTCACCTTATCGAAAGGTACAATATTAAGCGCCGAAAAGATTTTATCCTCAGGCGGATAAATTGTACGAGTGGAGTATTCGTTTCTTAAAAATTCTTGAAGTTTTTTGAAATATGGCTTTTCAAATTCCTCAGCCATAAGGTCATACCAACTTCTTCTTATTGCTATCATTTTTATCCTCTCATGCAAACTGCGACGGTGACTGCGACTGTTGCGCCGACTATTGGATTGTTACCCATGCCGATAAAGCCCATCATCTCTACATGCGCTGGCACACTGGATGAGCCTGCGAACTGTGCATCGCAGTGCATTCTACCCATTGTATCGGTAAGTCCATAACTTGCAGGGCCGGCGGCTACATTATCAGGGTGGAGCGTTCTTCCAGTTCCGCCACCAGAGGCTACTGAGAAATACTTGCGTCCATTTTCATTGCACCATTTTTTGTAGATACCTGCAACTGGGTGTTGGAAACGAACTGGGTTTGTTGAGTTTCCTGTTATTGAAACGTCTACTTTTTCATGCTGCATGATAGCAACGCCTTCTGGGACGTCATACGCGCCATAAATTCTAATGTTGCCACGCTCAGTTTGAGAAAATCTTTTTTCATTTAAAATTGTAAGCTTTCCAGTTTTGTGGTCAAAACTTGTGTTAACATAGGTGAACCCATTAACGCGGGCGATAATATAGGCAGCGTCTTTGCCTAGCCCGTTAAGAACTACATTAAGGGGAGTTGAACGCACCTTGTTTGCGGTTTTAGCAATTCCGATTGCGCCTTCTGCGGCTGCAAAGCTTTCGTGTCCAGCAAGGAAAGCAAAACTTTTAGTGTTATCATCAAGCAGCATTGCGGCAAGCTTTCCATGTCCGAGTCCAATTTGGCGCTCGTCAGCTACCGAGCCTTTAACGCAAAACGCTTGCAAGCCTTCTCCAATTTTAAGGGCAACTTCGCTGCGCTCTCTCGCTCCGCTCTTTATTGCGATTGCAGCGCCAAGCTGATAAGCTTTCACAGCGTTATCAAAGCAGATAGGCTGAATGCCTTTTACAATGTCATACACATTTATGCCATTATCAAGACAAATTTTTTCACACTCTTCAAGGGTTTTGATACCATATTTATTTAAAACAGATTTAATTTCGATATACTTTGTCATTTCGTTCATGGCTTAGTCCCTCCTTGGGTCAATTATTTTGACGCCTTCATTAAATCTGCCGTAAGTTTTGGTAGCGTTCGCGATTGCTTCTTGTGGGTTGACATTGTCTTTTAGGTAGTTCATAAGCGTACCCATATTGATATACTCATAGCCTATAATTTCACCATTTTCATCAAGTGCCTCGCGGGTGATATAGCCTTCGGCAAGGTTTAAATACTTTGTGCCGCAGCTCGAATTTGAGTAAACGGTAGCTACATTTGAAGATAGGGTTTTGCCAAGGTCTTCAAGGGCAGAACCAACAGCAAGCCCGTTTTCTGAAAAGGCAGATTGACTTCTGCCATAAACAAGTTGCAAAAAGATTTGTTTCATAGCATCGTTGATAGCGTCACACACAAGGTCGGTATTGAGTGCTTCAAGCAAAGTTTTGCCGGGTAGAATTTCTGCCGCCATAGCCGCTGAGTGCGTCATACCGCTGCAACCGATTGTTTCAACAAGGGCTTCTTTTATAATTCCATTTTTCACATTCAAGGTAAGTTTGCAAGTGCCTTGCTCTGGTGCGCATTTGCCGCAACCATGCGAAAAACCGCTCACATCTTTAATTTCTTTTGATTGAACCCAGCCACCTTCCTCAGGAATAGGTGATGGACCATAGCTATCTAGATTTTTAGGTCTTATAGGACAACTCATATTTTTTAACCTCCATAGTTTAAGTATAAACGAAATAAAGCCGAAAACAAAGCGTTTTGCTTGACAAAATAGGCGAAAAATGGTTAAGATAAAAGCATGGAGAGAAATATGGTTAAGGTAGACGCAAATTTATACAATGAACTGAAAGAGCGCGGACTTTTATATCAATGCAGTGATGAAGAAGGGCTTAAAAAACTTCTTGAAAGCGGCAAGCCTGTATCGCTTTATGAGGGAACTGATCCTACTATGGATAGCTTGCATATTGGACACTGTGTGCCTTATTGCATTTTAAGACGTTTTCAGCGTGCCGGACATAAAGTTTATCTTTTAATGGGGGGAGCAACTGCTTGCATTGGTGACCCTACTGGTAAAAGCGAGATGAGGCAGCTTCTTAGCAAAGAGGAAATTGATAAAAATATCGCCAAAATTAAAAAGACGCTATCTGTCTTTCTTGACTTTGAGGGGGAAAACGCAGCAGAAATAGTTAACAACGCTGACTGGTTTAAAGGTTATGACTACATCGACTTTATGCGTGAAATCGGCGTGCATTTTAATGTTAACAAAATGCTTTCAAATGAGATTTATGCTAACCGCTTAAATGAGGGCGGGTTAACTTTCTTTGAAATGGGCTATATGCTTATGCAGGCTTATGACTTTGTGCATTTAAACGAGGCGAAAGGATGCAGCCTAGAATGGGGCGGCGCTGACCAGTGGGGGAACATTGTTGCGGGCGTTGACCTTGCGCGAAAGTTAAGTTTTGCTGACGGCAAGAAACGCGAAATGGTTGGCGCGACCAATCCGCTTCTTCTTACGCCAGAAGGTAAGAAAATGGGCAAGACCGAAAAGGGCGCTATCTGGATTGACAGAGATAAGATTTCAGCGTATGACTTCTATCAGGGAGTATATCAAACGCCAGACGCTTGCGTGGAGATGATGTTTGCAATTTTTACCGACCTTCCTATGAGCGAAATTAAAGAAATAGTTGGCGGCGACATTGTTAAAGCTAAAAAGAGGCTTTGCTTTGAAGTTACTAAATTCGTAAGAGGGGAAGAGGATGCAATTTTGGCTCAAAATATGAGTGAAAACCTTTTCACTCAGGGCGGCGATGATGCGCCAGTTGTGACATTTGAGAAAAATAGATTTCCTATGAATATTTGCGATATGTTGTTTGAAACAAAACTTGCGCCGTCTAAGAGTGAGGCAAGGCGTCTTATTCAGGGCGGAGCTATAACTTTTAAAGGTGAAAAAGCAACACGCTTTGACCTGATGATTGAACTTTCAGAGGTTGAAGGCGGCGCACTTTTAAAGAAGGGCAAAAAGAACTTTATAAAAGTAGAAATAAAATAGGCATGAAAAAATACCCGCTTTTTAAAGCGGGTTATTTTTTTATAGTACATCTTCATAGATTTCCCAGTTTATTAAACTGTCAACAGATACGCCCATTGTGAGAGCAATTTTAGCAAGTATACTAATATGAAAGTCTTTCTTATTGTCAAGCACGGTATTTAAAGAATATAATTTAATTCCGCACTTTTCGGCGAATTGCTTTTTGCTTAGCCTGTTATCCTCAATGTACTTTATTATTTCACAAACCCTTACTCGCTCTTTTAATTGCTTGTCCATATTAGCCCCCTTCCCGATTGGTTATACAATTATACCGTGTCGAGTTGGGAAAAGTCAATTAATTTAATCCCAATTGGGTATAATATTTTTATAAAAATTAAGGAGTTTTTATGAAAATATTTGGTGAAAGACTGTCGGAACTTAGAAATGAGCAGAATTTATCAATGACGCAACTGGCAAAAGCTCTTGGAATAGGCGTTAATACAATTAGTAGATGGGAAAGGGCAGAGCAAATTCCTAATATAGATTATTTAGTAAAAGTTGCAAAGTTTTTCCATGTTTCTTGCGATTATCTTTGCGGAATGGAAGATTAATTGCTTTGATTTTTGAGTTAAATAAAGTAAAATATAATTATGAATTTTGTTAAGACCAGCGAAATAGTTGAGAAAAAGTCAAAGTTTTTTGGCTATCTTTTGAAGGCGAGCAGTTTGGAAGAGGTGAACGCGGCGCTTGCTTTTTTGCGCGCTGAGCATAAAAAATGTACACATATTTGTTATGCTTATTCTCTTTCTTCGCCTTTCGCTGAAAAGGCGGTGGATGACGGCGAGCCGGGCGGAACTGCGGGAAAGCCTATTTTAAATGTTATTCACAAGAAGGGACTGTCAAATGTTTGCATTTTTGTAGTGCGTTACTTTGGCGGTATAAAGCTTGGGGCTGGTGGACTTGTGCGGGCTTATACGAAAACTTGCAGCGCGCTTTTTGAGGTGAAGGGATGAAAATAACCGAAATAAAAATTATCGGGCGCGGCGACCGATACAAAGTATTTATTGATGACAAGTTCGAGGGAATCTTTGAAGCCGAATTTTTAGCAAAGAGCAAATTGAGGGTTGGGCAGGAATTGACGGAGGAAGGGCTAACAGCCCTTAAAATTCAAAATGGTGACCTTGCATGTTTTGAGCGCAGTTTGAGTGTCCTTGAAAAAAGCATGAAAAGTGAAAAAATGCTGAAAGATTATCTTTTGGGGAAGGATTATCCAGAGGAGTGTATTGAAAGGGCTATTGAAAAGTTAAAAGACTATGGCTATATAAATGACGAAGCTTTTGCTGAAAATTTTATTCGCACTTATTCGTCTTCCAAAGGTCGTAAGAAATTAAAATATGACCTACTGGGCAAAGGCATTGATAGCGAAATTATAGAGGATAAGCTTCAACTTTTAAGTGACGAGGAGCAGGATGAAACCTGCCTTAAATTTGCTTTAAAGTACATGAAAAATAAAGAGTTAGACCAAAAGACCAAACAAAAGTTATATAATCATCTTCTTTCAAAGGGTTTTGATTATGGGACTATTTCACGGGCTATTGCGGAGGTGCAAAATGATAGGAATTGATATTGTTGAAGTTGAGCGGGTAGATGACAAGCTTCTAAAAAAAATTGCGCACCCTAGCGAAATTAATTATGTTGAAAAAGCAGCCGCGTCAAACCGCAAACAAAAAATAGCTGCGCTTTGGGCGGTTAAAGAGGCGGTTATGAAAGCTTTGGGGCTTGGGAAGGAAAGCGGCGTTAGCTTTCTTGATATAACTCTTTTGCATGAAACTAGCGGGCGTCCCTATGTTGAGCTTTCGGGAGTTGCGAAGCAAGAAATGCAGATAAATCATTATGGAAAAAAGATTGAAGTGTCGATTTCGCATGAAAAAGACTATGCTGTGGCAATCGCGATTATTCAGTGAATTTTTTTAAAATTTAAGCGTGCATAATTGCACGCTTTTTTATAATACTAAGTTTGAAAGCGTCCTAAAAGGAGATAATTATGATTGATTTTGAAGGCTGGGCAAGAGAGCTTGCTAGTGAGCTTGAAGGCAGAGAAACAAAATTCGACAACATAAGCTTGGGTGAGCGGGAAACAATGCGCCTCAGCGAGCATAATATGCAAGTAGAGGAAGATTATTTCGAGGCCTGTGATTTTAAAGATTTTGAAGAGGCGGATTTAGTCGACTATCAATTTATTCGAAGGGAATATGGACGATCAAATAAAACGCGGTGATATCTATTATGCTGATTTAAGCCCTGTTGTTGGAAGTGAACAGGGTGGCGTTCGTCCTGTTTTAATTATTCAAAATGATATTGGAAACAAATATTCACCAACGGTCATTGTATCAGCAATTACAAGTCAGCTTGACAAGGCAAAACTGCCAACGCATATAGAGCTGTCAGCAAGAAGTTATAATCTTCCAAAAGACTCTGTTGCGCTTTTAGAGCAGATTCGCACACTAGACAAGCGCCGTTTAAAAGAAAAGGTAACCACTCTTACAAGTGAGAAGATGAGAGAGGTTAACAAAGCTATTTTAATTTCACTCGGATTTTAGTGCCTAAGGCACTTTTTTGTTGGTTAAAAATAAAAAAAGCCTCGACGAGGCTTGGCAGGGGTGGTAAGAATCGAACTCACACCAAAGGTTTTGGAGACCTCTGTTCTACCACTAAACTACACCCCTTTATTTTGGACGTATACACATATTACAACAAAACATGCCTTTTTGTCAATTATAAATCGCTTTTTTATTTTTATTTTTTAAAAAAACGCGCTATAATAGCTGCATGGAAATTTTAAAATTGCTTACCGATAAATATGATTCAAACACCTTTATTTTAACCGAAGGTGATTTTTGCTTGATCATTGACAGTGGTGCTAAGCCAGAAATAGTGAAAAATTTGGTTGGTGAGAAAAAGATTGTAGGCGTACTACTTACTCATGGACATTTTGATCATGCATATTACTCTAAGCAGTATTACGAACTTTTTGGATGCCCTGTTTTTTGCCATGAAAATGCAAAACTGACCATGAGCAGTCCTGAGCGAAGTTATGGAGATGATTTCTCTTTGACTGATTTGGCTGGGTTTGAATTTTTAAAAGGGGATGGAACGCTAAATCTTGTTCCATTTGAAATCAATTATTATTCAACGCCTGGACATAGCAAGTGCAGCATGTGTTTTCTAATTGGCGGCGATTTATTTGCTGGAGATACACTTTTTGAAAATGGAATTGGGAGAACTGACCTCATCGGCTCTTCCAAAGAAGAGATGATTGCTAGCCTTGAAAAGCTTAACAATCTAGAATTTAAACAAGCTTATAGTGGACATGGAGAAAATTCAGACTTTGCGCGTCAGAAGAGGAATATAACAATATTTAAAAGGTTTTTAATGAGGTAAGCGGCGTTGCCGCTTTTTTATTAAAAAAGACTGGATATTTCCAGTCAAATTGGTGGACTGACGGGGGCGACGCGTTAAGAAAACAAGCCTGTGTGCTTGTTTTTAGCCAAAGCCGGGAGCGACTTGTTCGCGGTCTGGCACCGACAGGTGTCGAACCTTGGTTCGAGTCACCGGCAATAAAAAAGACTGGATATTTCCAGTCAAATTGGTGGACTGCCGGGGACTCGAACCCCGGACCCATTGATTAAGAGTCAATTGCTCTACCAACTGAGCTAGCAGTCCATGTTAAATTGTTTTCCCGATTTTACTGGACAATGGGTCCGGGTTCCCATTGATTTAATTCCGCTGACGCTCCATACGCACTTCGCTGACGCTGCGTTGGCGCTGCGTCAATTGCTCTTGCCATGAGAGCTAGCAGTCCATAATTTAATTATGTAATCCGAAAAAATTCAATAATAAAGATTACAAGGGGTATTATACCTTTTTTTTTCCTCCCTTGTCAATTGTTTTTTATGTGATTTATTAAATTTATTCGTCGTCTTCTATATTTGGTATTTGTCCGTGCATTCGTTCCCAATCGCACAGATATTTACGAACGATAAACTCGATCTCCTTGTTTTTTGTGCGGCCATTGTATTTTGCTACAAAAGCTACTCTGTCAAGCATACTCCTTGGCACGCGCAAAGTATATCTTGGATAAGGTTTCATTTGTGTTCTCCTTTCCATATCATTGTACTTTGAAAGCGAAAAAAAGACGTGAGTTTGACGAAATATTGCCGTCATAATGTTTGGAATTAGTGCAATTTCTGATATAATTAACTTATGAGAGTTACTGCGGGTAAATATAAAGGTCGAATTTTGCAGAATACTGGACTAGCAAATGTTCGACCAACAGCTGATAAAGTAAAACAGGCGTTATTTAATAGCCTTGCTTTTCGCATAAGTGGTGCAAAGGTGCTTGATCTTTTTTGTGGAAGCGGCGCGCTTGGGATTGAGGCGATAAGTAGAGGAGCGCAGGAAGTTGTTTTTGCAGACAAGGATGCAAGAAGCGTAGCGCTTACAAAGCGTAACTTGCTTACTCTTGGTGAGAAGACAAGAGTTATAAAAGCTTCCTTTGAGATTGCTTTGCAGTCGCTTAAAGGGGAGCAGTTTGATATTATTATTTTAGATCCGCCATACAAAGCGGAATACTATTTACCTGCATTGGAGCTTATAAGCAAGTTAAATTTACTTGCGGATGATGGCGTTATAGTTTGCGAACATGACAAACTTGACGAAATCGATTCGCCGCATTTTGAGCTTCAAAACACAAAAACTTATGGAATTAAAGCACTAAGTTATTATGTGAAAAAAGGTGAATAAAAAAACAGGCAATGCCTGTTATATTTTTGGTTCAAAGCTTTCGAAAATTACATTGTCGCAATATTTAACTACTCTTAGATATTCTGCTTGGTTTCTTACACACCATGCAAGCAGAGGAAGTTTTTTATACTTGCGAACGGTATTATTTGGCAATGCTCTTGCTTCATAAGAGATAAAATCAGGTTTGCTTGTCTTTTTGTTAAGCATCATGTGTTTTAACACAAATCTCTTTAAAAAGCCTAATTTTTCACCCTTAAATGATCCCGAAAGTTGTCCGCGAGGGATGCTAGGTGCATGCTTATGAAAATAAGCAAGTACAAAAGGATTAAAAGATTGAATAGCAACTTCGCCTGTATAATTCTTTAAAAGATCAATCACATTTTTTTCAAGTGTGCCGACCTTACTTGTGTTTTTAATTTCAATAAGAAGAGGAGTTGAGCCATTTACTAAATGAAGAACCTGTTCAAGAGTAGGTATCTTTTCTTTAGTGCCAGCAAGCGTTAGGCAGTCAAGGTCTGATTTATTAAGGAAACGAAGGTAACCATCATTTCCTGTAAGTCTTGCAAGAGATTCATCGTGGAAAACGACAGGCGTTCCGTCACTGAGCATTTGAACATCAAGTTCAATAGGGTACCCATTTTCAATAGCTTTAGAAAAAGCCGCAAGAGAATTCTCGGGCGCAGTTTTATCGTGAAGTCCACGGTGAGCGATTGGCGTTTCTACAAGCCATGAGTTAAACAAATCCATGTTACCACCTTTTATTAGTGACATTATACTATAAAAGTATAAATTTACAAAATGAATTTATGCAAAACCCTCAAAATTAAACAAAAAAGTATAAAAAAATAACATATTAATTAATCTTTTTTGTGAGTTTGATTTTTGCTTGCTTAAAGATGTGAATTTGTATATAATTAATGTTATGGATAGACTAGATAAAATTCGCAACTTTTGCATTGTTGCGCACATTGACCATGGTAAAAGTACACTTGCTGATCGTCTTATTGAGATGACCGGCACGCTTGCTAAACGCGAAATGCAGGAGCAGCTTCTTGACAGTATGGAGCTTGAACGCGAAAAAGGCATTACAATAAAACTTACACCAACTCGCATGAAATATGTTTATGAGGGGGAGGAATATATTCTAAACCTTATTGATACGCCGGGACATGTTGACTTTACCTATGAGGTTTCCCGTTCCCTTCAAGCGTGCGAAGGGGCACTGCTTATTGTAGACGCTTCACAAGGCGTAGAAGCGCAAACGCTTGCTAATGCTTACCTTGCGATAGATAACAATCTTGATATTGTGCCAGTTATAAACAAAATTGACCTGCCTTCTGCCAGACAGGAAGAGGTTAAAGAGGAGATAGAAGAGGTCATTGGTGTGCCTGCAATGCACGCACCTTGCATTTCAGCAAAGGACGGTACGAATGTAGATAAAGTGCTTGAAATGATTGTTAAAGAATTCGCGCCGCCTAAGGGGGATGAGAACGCACCACTTAAATGTCTTGTCTTTGACAGTTATTATGATAACTTCAAGGGTGCAATTTGTTTTGTCCGTGTCTTTGATGGTAGCGTTAAAGCGGGCGACAAAATTTTGATGATGCAGACAGGTAAAACATACGATGTGACTGAGGTTGGCTTTTTTGTACCACGCATGGAGCAAAGTGATATGTTGCAAGCGGGGGATGTTGGTTACATTGCCGCATCTATAAAAACTATCGCTGATGTCAAAGTAGGTGATACTATAACTAACGCGGTAAATAAAACGGCAGAAGCGTTGCCAGGTTACAAAGAAGTTCAGCCGGTTGTATTTTGCGGAATATTTCCAGTTGATGGGGCAAAATATAACGAACTTAAAGATGCTCTTGAAAAACTTAAACTAAATGATGCCAGCCTTCAATATCAGCCTGAGGTGAGTGACGCTCTCGGTTTTGGTTTTAGATGTGGTTTTTTAGGACTTTTACATCTTGAAATTATTACAGAACGCATTGAAAGAGAGTTTAATCTTGATATCATTACAACTGCGCCAAGCGTTTATTATAAAGTTTATAAGACAAATGGCGAAATAGTTGAAATTTCTAACCCATCCGATTTGCCACCTGTTGTTGAAATTGACTATATTGAAGAGCCTATTGTAAAGGCAAATATTTTTACTCCGCCTGAATATGTGGGCGCGATTATGGAACTTTGTCAAGATAAGCGCGGTGAGTACAAATCGCTTACCTATCTTGATAAAACCCGCGTGCGAATTGATTACACGTTGCCACTTGGTGAGATAGTGTATGACTTTTTTGATAGTTTAAAATCGCGTACAAAAGGCTATGCAAGTTTTGACTATAACATGGCTGGCTTCCAGCAAAGTGAACTTGTACGGGTTGACCTTCTATTAAACGGTGAAAAATGTGATGCGCTTAGTCTTATTGTGCATAAGGACAAAGCTTATGCAAGGGGCAGAGCGTTAACTGAAAAGCTTAAAAAAATAATACCGCGCCAACTTTTTGAAGTCCCTATTCAAGCTGCTATTGGTGGTAAGATTATTGCAAGAGAAACTATTTCAGCAATGCGCAAAGATGTACTTGCAAAATGTTATGGCGGAGATATAACTAGAAAGCGCAAACTTCTTGAAAAGCAGAAAGAGGGCAAAAAGAGAATGCGCAGAGTTGGTTCTGTGGAAATTCCATCCGAAGCGTTTATGTCGATTTTAAAATTGGGTGATGATGAGTAAACTTGGAATATATGTGCATATACCATTTTGTGAAAGTAAATGTATATACTGCGACTTTGCTTCTTTTGTTACGCCTAATGAAGTGAAGGAAAAGTATTTTGATTATTTAATTAAAGAAATTGAAGGTAGCAATCAGCGTGGGCGAGAGGTGGACACAATCTATATCGGCGGCGGCACTCCTAGCTGTGTTGACGCAGGGCAGATTGGTAGTGTTATAAATTGCTTAAAAGATAATTTTAAGGTTTTGCCAGACGCCGAAATCTCGATAGAGTGCAATCCGAACTCGGCAAACTATGGAAAGTTAAAAGCCTATAAAGAGATGGGAATAAATCGCATATCTTTTGGGGTGCAATCGCTTGACGATGAGACGTTAAAGTTTATAGGTCGCAGGCATAATCGACAGGGTGCGCTGCAAGCAATTGAAAATGCAAATTGGGCAGGCTTTAAGAATATAAATGCCGACCTTCTTATAGGGCTTCCTCTTGTTGAAGGAAATAAACTTTGTGATAATGCAAAAAATTTAATAGATGCAGGGGTAACCCATATTTCAGCGTATATGCTTCAAGTGGAAGAGGGAACTCCGCTATCTAAAATGGTAACGGAAAATCCTAAACTACTTCCTAGCGAAGATGAATGTGTGGAAGAGTATTATTTACTTTCAAAATGTTTAAAAGAAAAGGGTTTTGATAGGTACGAAATATCAAATTTTGCGAGAAGCGGATATGAGTGTAAACACAATTTGAAATACTGGTCGCGTGAGGAGTATCTTGGTTTCGGATTAGGTGCGCATTGTTTTGTTGGTGAAAAGCGAATTTCAAATAGTCGCAACTTTGAAAGGTATTTTACGGGCGAAAAGAATACTGAAATCTTAAGCGTAGAAGACAAAATTCAAGAAACTGTTATGTTAGGTTTAAGGTGTAAGTTAGGCTTTTCAAAAGAAGAATTATTAAAATTGGGCTATGATATTGATAAAAATGATAAATTATCCTATTATTTAAATAAAAATATACTCAAACAGGAAAAAGGGCGAGTTTATCTCAACCCTGATTATTATGGTGTAAGTAATTTTATAATTGTAGAACTTTTACCATAATAACAAAAAAGTTTGAAAAATGCTTGCAATTTGTGTTTGGCTATGTTATACTGAGTTCGTAAAGTAAAAATGCTTTACGAGGAAGATATGAAACTTGAAGAAAATGTTCGCATTACAAAGCTTTATGACTCTTATGGGAAGTTGCTCTCCCTGGCTCAGCAGGAAGTAGTTGAGCAGATGCTTTTTTATGACCTATCTGGAAGTGAAATTGCAGAGAATAAAAACATTTCCCGCCAAGCAGTTAAAGACGCCTTTTCAAAGGCTGTTAAAAAACTGGAAGAGTATGAGGTGAAACTTGGTTTCATTAGGAAACTAGAAAAACTTGAAAAGGAAATAATATCTTTAAAAGGGAGGAAAAGCTAGTGGCTCTATTTTCATCGCTTAGTGAAAAATTTAACCACATCTTCTCAAAGCTGACAAAACGGGGACGGCTGACCGAACTTGAAATCAAGGAGGCTATGCGGGAAGTCCGTATTGCGCTTTTAGAGGCAGATGTAAACTACATGGTTGCCAAAGACTTTGTTAAAACGGTTTCCGAAAAAGCAGTTGGGGATGAGGTTTTAAAATCTTTGACGCCAGCGCAGCAGGTTATCAAAATTGTTCGTGATGAGCTTACAAGCCTTATGTCAAGTCAAAATCAAAAGCTTGGGGTAAGTTCAGCTCCGCCAACAGTGATTATGATGTGCGGACTTCAAGGTGCGGGCAAAACAACTATGTGTGCAAAGCTTGGTGCGCATCTTAAAAAATCGGGCAAAAAACCTTTACTTGTAGCTTGCGATATTTACAGACCAGCTGCAATTAATCAGCTTCAAGTAGTTGGCAAGCAGGCAAACTGTGAGGTTTTTGAGAAGGGTACGCAAGACCCAGTTAAGACTGCTAAGCAGGCAGTAGAGCATGCTAAAAAGCAGGGCTTTGATACAGTCATTATAGATACAGCTGGCAGACTTCACATAAATGAAGAGCTTATGAAGGAGCTTAAAAACATTAAAAAAGAAGTTGCTCCAACCGAAATATTGCTCGTAGTAGATGCTATGACTGGTCAGGATGCGGTTACTGTTGCAGAGGGCTTTAATGGCGATCTTGATATTACTGGCGTAATCTTGACTAAGCTTGACGGGGATACCCGCGGCGGTGCGGCGCTTTCAATCAAAGCGATAACTGGCAAGCCGATTAAGTTTTCGGGTGTTGGTGAAAAGATAGGGGATATTGAACCTTTCTATCCTGACCGCATTGCTTCAAGGATTCTTGGCATGGGTGATGTGCTTACTCTAATCGACAGAGCGCAGGAAGCGGTGAGCGAGGAGCAGGCAAAAGAGATGGCTGAAAAGATGAAGGCTAATGCGTTCACTTTTGAAGACTATCTTGTCCAGATTGAGAACATGAAAAAAATGGGTTCAATTAAAGACATTTTAGGCATGATACCGGGCATGAGTGGAAAGATTAAAAATCTTGATATTGATGAAGGGCAGATTGCAATTAACAAGGCAATTATTCAGTCTATGACACCTGAGGAGAGGCGTAGCCCTGACATTATCAAAGCGTCAAGGCGTGCGCGTATCGCAAAAGGCAGCGGCACAAGTGTGCAGCAAGTAAATCAGCTTTTAAAGCAGTTTGAGCAGTCCAAGGAGATGATGAAGCAGCTCCGCGGCGGCAAAGGGCTTAAAGGTATGCCAAGATTTTAATTTTGGCAAAAAGAGGTTATTTCCAATCTGAAAAGATTGAAAATATATGCCGAAAGGCAAAAATATAATAAGGAGGAAAACATGGCAGTTAAAATCAGACTTACAAGAATGGGCGCAAAGAAAGCACCTTTCTACAGAGTTATTGTTGCTGATTCAAGAGCACCAAGAGATGGTAAGTTCATCGACATTATCGGAACTTATAACCCACTCACTGACCCTGCAGAAATCAAGATTGACGCTGAAAAAGCAAACAAATGGCTTAAAAATGGCGCTACACCAACTGAAACAGCTAAACAGTTACTTGTAAAAAGCGGCGTTATCACCAAATAATTAAATTGGGAGAATAATATGAAAGAATTAGTTGAATATATCGTAAAAAACCTCGTAATAGATGAAGATGCAGTTGTCGTAACTGAAACGCAGGAAAACGATGAAACTGTTATTCATGTCTCTGTTGCTGAAGGCGATATGGGAAGAGTTATTGGCAAGAGCGGAAGAGTTGCTTCTGCTGTTCGTTCAATCGTGAAATCTATCAGCGCTAGAGAAGGCAAGAAAGTCTTTGTTAAGTTTGGAGAATAAGCGTGATTGAAGTTGCTAAAATCGTAAAACCGCAAGGAATTAAAGGGGAAGTGAAAGCACAGCCTCTTACTAATCTCCTTGCTGTTTTTGATGGACTTAAAAGTTGCGTTATTGACGGAGTGGAGCGAAAGATAAAATCAATTTCCTTTCGTCAAGGTTTTTTATACCTTTGCATTGAGGGAGTAACTGACAGAAACGGCGCGGAGGAGCTTCGTAATAAATTTATTTCGATAGATAAGTCACTATTAGAAGATGTGGCAGGCGATGAATTTTTGATTGACGACCTTATCGGCATGGTGCTTTATGATCTTGACGGTAATTTGGTTGGGCAAATTGAAGATGTAGTTGACTATGGCGCAGGTGATGTGTTTATTATCGAAAGTGAAGGACGAACTATTGAAGCGCCTTATGTGGAGGCAGCGTTTATTCGTAAAGGTAATACCTTGGTAGTTGACCGGGCGCGTTTTGATGAGGTGGCTATATGAAACCTCTCAAAATTGACATTTTAACGCTTTTTCCGGAAGCGTTTTCCGCACTCGATTGTAGTATCATAAAACGCGCAAGAGAAAGCGGCAAGGTTGAAATCAACCTTATAAACATTCGCGACTTTTCAAAAGATAAGCATAAAAAGTGTGACGATTATCCTTTTGGTGGTGGTGCGGGCATGCTTATGAGCGTTCAGCCAATTTATGATGCTGTCAAGAGTGTTAAAAAGAGAAATAGTCATATTGTTTTTGCATCACCGTCTGGGCAGACGCTTAATGTTGATATGGCAAAGCAGCTTGCAACAAAAAAACATCTTATCTTCATTTGCGGACACTATGAAGGGGTTGATGAGAGAGTCTTAGAGTTATTTAAGCCTCAGGAAATTTCAATAGGCGATTATGTGCTGACAGGTGGGGAAATTCCAACCATGGCAATCATTGATTGTTTGGCAAGGTTTGTGCCGGGCGTTATCAGTGAGGGCAGCCTTGGGGAAGAAAGCTTTTCTAATGGCAGCTTAGAGTATCCTCAATATACGCGTCCTCAAACTTTTAAAGGGTTAAGCGTTCCAGAAGTGCTTTGCAATGGCAACCACGGCGAGATAGCTAAGTGGCGAAAAGAGGAAAGCGAAAAAAGAACAAAAGAGAGAAGGGCAGACCTTCTCAAATAAACGGAGTTTGAATTGAAAATAAACTGGTTTCCAGGGCATATGAAAAAAGCTCTGGATGAGATGAAAAGACAACTGGGCAAAGTGGATATTATAATCTATGTTTTAGATTCGCGCATACCACTTTCTTCTGTTAACCCAAGTTTAAATAAAATTGCTCAGGGCAAGAGTATTTTATACGTCTTTAATAAAATCGACCTTGCAGACGAGGCAAAAATAAACAAAATCGCACCTCGCTTTAAAACTGAAACCAGTGATTACATAATTCTCAATAGCACACTAAGCGGACTTGGCACAAAGGTGAGAAACAAGCTTAACGCGCTAGCTTCAAAAAAACTTTCTAAATATGCAAACAAGGGAGTTAGTATCACGATACGTGCTATGGTTGTAGGGGTACCTAATAGCGGCAAAAGTACACTTGTCAACAGTTTGTGTGGCAAAGCCAAGGCAATTACTGGAAATAAGGCAGGAGTTACCAAAGCTAACCAGTGGCTTAATATTGGCGGGAATGTGGAGCTTTGCGACACTCCGGGTACGCTATATCCTAACCTTGCCGATCAAAGCGTTGCAAAGAAGCTTGCCTATGTTGGCAGCATACGTGATGAGGTGGTGATCAAAGAGGAACTTGCAAGAGAGCTTTTAATAGATTTGCAGCAATTGTATCCAAATGAGCTTGCCACTCGTTATAGCGGCGAAACTACGCTAGAAGGCATTGCAAAGGTGCGAGGCTTTAAAGTGGGCGGCGGGCAGCTTGACGAAGAAAGGGCAGCAGCGGCTATAATCGACGACTTCCGTAAAGGACGAATTGGAAGAATAACATTAGATTAAGGTGCTATTATGAAAGTATACAATCGAAAAACAGGCGCAGAAGGCGAAGCTCTGGCGGCAAAATATCTTAAAAAGAAAGGCTACAAGATAGTTGAAACTAACTACTCTTGTAAACTAGGTGAAATTGATATAATAGCTGAAAGGAAAAGTGTTATCGTCTTTGTCGAGGTAAAAACTCGCACGAGTGCAATATTTGAAAGACCATGTGAGGCGGTTACGCCTTTTAAACAGATGAAGATTAGGCAGACCGCACAGTTTTACCTTAAAGAAAAAAGGAAACTTGAAAGTGATTGCCGATTTGATGTTATAGAAGTTTTAGATAATGAAATTAACCATATAGAAAACGCCTTTTAGGTTTAAAATTTAGTTTTCGGGGGCATGATATAACTAGGAGAGAATATGAAAAAATCTTTTAGATATATTGCGCTTTTTTTATTTTGCCTTTGCTTGGGTGTGGGGCTAACCGCTTGTGAGGATGCAACTACCATTAAAGCGGCTTCTTTTATGGACATTTCAATTAGTGGCGCTAAAAACTATGGCGTGGGCGTAAAATTTATGGATGATAAGCGGCTGGAAGGTAAAAGAGTGGACGTGCAAGTTAAGGCTGACAAAGAGATGAAAGATGTTAGCATTTGGGAGGACAATGGCGCAAAATACACTTTTAACATTGACAAAGCTGACGAGTGGATGTCAATAACCACCATTTTTGTTAATGCACAAGAAAAGCCTGATACCGAAACATTTGAGAAGTTTGAAATGGCATCATCGAGGCGTTATCTTTTTGCTAGTAAGAAACCGCTAAAACTGACATTTAGAGTTGTTGCTGGGCAGGCGGTTGATAATGCAGAAAAAAGCGGGCAGGTGCTAACAGGTAGCGTGCCTATTAGCGATGAGTTTACTTTAAAGGTTGATGCGAAAGACGATAATAACATTGAAGACTAAAAAATAACTCAAAATTGCTTTTATTTTTTCCTGTTTTATAGTATTATGTTATAGAAAGGAAAGGTAAAATGCTTCAAGTTAAAAATTTATATCTTAAATACACTCGTGAATATTTTGCGTTATACGATATTAATCTATCGATAGGTGAAGGCGAAAGCGTTGCCTTTGTTGGCGAGGATGAAAGTGGAAAAACCAGCCTTCTGCGCATTATCTCCAAGCTTGAAAAGCCAACTAAGGGAGAGGTATATGTTAAGGAAATCCCTATTGAGAAGTTAAATTATAAAACTGATATTAGTGCAGGGTATGTGCCAGCAACCCCAGTATTTTTAGAGAAAAAGACAGTTTATGAAAACTTTAAGTACATTTTAAAAAATAGAGGACTTGATGAGAGTAGCATTGAAAGTAAGATAAACGAGATTATCATTGAGTACGCTATTGAAAAACTTAAAGATACAAAAATTAAAGAACTTTCACTTGAAGAAAAGTATGTGCTTTCGCTTATTAGGCTTTCTATGAGAGAGCTTGATTTGCTTCTCGTCGATAACATTTTTGACCATATCAGTGAAGCAACTAGGGAAGTAGTATTTAACTTAATTAAAAAACTAAAAACAAAAAAGACCACACTTGTTGTGGCCACAACGCAAAGCGAGATTGCGCAAAAACTTTGCAAGAGAAGTATTTACTTTAAAAATGGCTCGGTTGTGCCAAGCCTTGACAAGGAAGATTAAAGTATTATATCCTCATCTGGAATTTTTTGCTCACCTTCGGGTGAGCTTTTTTGTTGGGGTTTCATCATAGAGGCTAAAGGGTTATTTTGCCCAAGAATTGACATAAGAGGATTTTGACCTTGCGAGCCTCCTCCCATCATAGAAAGAAGCAGCGGTAAAATTCCGTTTGGCGATGAAGGCTGCGAATTTGTATTTTGTGACTGGGTATAAGCCTCTGGCGGATAGGAAGAATTTTGTGGCGCAGGGGCTTGTTTAGGCGTGTTGCTTGGCATCATTTGTCCAAGCAGATTCATGATTGAGTTATCCATACTAATTATATATTCACCTGAAAAAATTATAGTGCAACTTTTTAGTAAATTGTTCCATATACTAATTTTAGAGGTGACAAAATGAAATTATCAAGTTTTAATGCTGGCACGCGTCCAAATGACGAAAAAGAATTAATGGATAAGTATAACGAGCTTAGTGGAAAAAGCAGCGAGGAACTTACTTCTATCCTCTTCGATGAAGTAGCAAAGCAAAAAAGGGAGGGGACTTTTAATTATGAGGCAATCGAGAGTGTGTTAGAGCGTATGCGGGGCTCTATGAGTGATGAAATGTATAATAATCTTAAAAGGATGTTAGGACTTATCAGATGAAAAATGACAAAATTGACTCCCTTCTTTTGCATAGTGTGAGGGCTTTGTCGAGTGGCGGGAAGGTGGACTGCATAGCTCGCGCAAGGGATTACAAAAGACTTCAAAACATTTTACATAATAAAAATATTGAGATAGTTCGCAGTTATAACTTTATAGGATCATTCTGGATTAAAGTGACAAGGAGTGAACTTTCTTCACTTTCCTCTTCAGCGTCTGTTGAGTATATTTATTCATTATCAAAAGCATGCACACTTATGCATGTGGCGAAAAATGTGCTAAATGTACAAAACACTAATTTAACGGGTGATGGAATTAACATAGCGTTTATTGATACAGGAATTTATTCGCACCTTGACTTTTTGCTTGGGAAAAAGAGGGTAAAATATTTTAAAGACTTTATTCACGATCGAAAAAATCCTTACGACGATAATGGGCATGGAACATTTGTTGCAGGAGTTTGCGCTGGCGGAGGTAATATGTCAGGCGGCAGGCAGGCGGGAATTGCTCCAAAGTCATCTATAATATCTTTAAAAGCGTTAAATAGTGGCGGTGAGGCTTCGGCTGATAAAATACTAAATGCAATGGAATGGGTATATGACAATCATAAACAGCAGGACATAAAAGTTGTTTGCATGAGTTTCGGTAGCGAGCCGCTTGGATTTAACGATCCTATCATGAGTGGTGCGGAAGCGCTGTGGGCAGAAGGCGTAGTTGTAATCGCTGCGGCAGGAAATAGTGGCCCAGAATATCAGACAATAAAAAGTCCGGGTGTGAGTAGTAAGATAATAACGGTTGGGGGCTTTGATGACAATCGCTTTGACGATGATAGCTTTAAAGAGGACTTTTTTGAAGTGGCAAATTTTTCTTCGCGTGGCCCTGCTTTTGCAAGGTATAAACCAGACCTTGTTGCACCTTCGGTTGACATTATTTCATGTGGGATTAAAAAGCCTTACATACCTCTTAGCGGAACTTCTGTTGCCACTCCTATGATTGCTGGTATGGCAGCGCTTATGCTAGAAAAAGATAAATCACTTTCGCCTGACGAAATTAAAAGACGACTTATTAGGTCTTGCCATCCAATTACCTTTAACCGTAACCTTGAAGGTTATGGTTGGCCGGTTTGGAATGAATAAATGAATAAATGAAAAAATGAAAGAATGAATAAATCAATAAATAAAAAGCGCTTAAAGCGCTTCATATTTTTTTATTAAAGCTATAATTTCATCACATGCATCACTTTTTTGCTCTTTTTTCATGTTTTCTATAAGGTTTTCTCGATTTTGATTTATTCTTTCTAGTTTTGCAAAAAACAAGTTTTCTTCAAATTCTTCCTCTTCAAGCATATCGCAAAAGCCTTTTTTGGTGAAAAGTTTGGCATTTTCTATTTGATCGCCGCGCGAAGCTTTTTTGGAAAGAGGAATTAAAAGGGCGGGAATGCGGAGCGCTACAAATTCATTAATTGCGCCCGAACCTGCCCGTGATAAAACAAGATCTGCCCATGCAAGATAGTCGCCTATATTTTCAGCATAGTCAATTTGTTTGTATCCATCTTTATTGTAAGTCTTTTTAGCCTGCTTGCCGGTAATATGAACTACATTATATTTACTAGTCAGGCGGTCAAGATGCTCCCATACTTTTTCATTTATAAATCTTGCACCAAGTGAGCCGCCAATAACTAAAAGGTTGGGTTTGCTATAAGAAAACTTGCCAAGCATTTCTATTTTGCTTTTGTCACCTTTCATTACTTTTCTGCGTATAGGCTGACCTGTAAATTTACATTTTTTGCCCTTACAAGTATCCGAAAAAGCGGTACACATTATAGTGCAGTAGCGATAAATAATTTTGTTTGCTAGTCCCATACTTAAATCGCTTTCGTGGCTGATGACGGGAATTGATAAACTTTCAGCTGCAATTACTGTGGGCAAGGAAACATAGCCGCCTTTAGAAAATATAACGTTAGGCTTAATTTCGCTCAAAACTTTTTTTGCGTCCTTTATTGCGCCGTAAAGTTTAAAAGGAATAAGTAAATTTTTTGGAGTAAGCGAGCGGGCAAGCTTTGTAGAGCGAATCTGGTGAAAGGTAATATTTTTCTCTTTTGATATAATATCTTTTTCCATTCCGCTACTGCCAATGAAATGAATTTCATGGCCGCTAAGTCTTTCGGCTACTGCAAGGGCAGGGTAGATATGTCCAGCTGTACCACCACCAGTTAAAACAATTTTCTTCATATACACTCCTACATATTATATATATGTCCAAAATGGTGGTTTTAATAATGCTAAATATTTATACGTATAAATGTATAATTATGCAATGACTTGCATAAAAATCGCCAAGTAATGTTCTTATTGTTAATATGAGATTTATAAAATTTACAAAGTTTTTCTAAGCTTAACAAGGAAACTTTTTGGGCATTATTTTTTGAATATAGCCTTAATTTAGTTTTATTTATTTGGGCAAATATGTTAAAATAAGGTTAGATTTATGAGGTAACTATGGCAGAAAAAACTTATGATTCAAAAGATATAGTCGTACTTGAAGGGTTGGATGCAGTTCGTCTGCGTCCCGGTATGTACATTGGTACTACTGGGGCTAAGGGTATGCACCACCTTTTATGGGAAATTGTAGATAACGCTATTGACGAAATCTCGAACGGTTATGGCGATACTATTACAATCACCCTTAACACTGACGGCAGCGCCACTGTTGAAGATAATGGGAGAGGTATCCCTGTTGATATGCACCCAACCTTGCATAAGAGCGGCGTTGAGGTTGTTTATACAACCCTTCATGCGGGCGGAAAGTTTAACAATTCCAACTATAAGTTCTCGGGTGGACTTCACGGGGTGGGAGCGTCAGTTACAAACGCGCTTTCTGCTTGGTGCAGGGTTGTAGTATATAAAAATGGAAAAGAATATGAAATAAATTTCCACTCTTACAAAGATGATGATGGCAAAATGCATTCAGGTGTACCAGTTGCTCCTCTGAAAGAAATAGGTAAAACAACTAAAACTGGAACGCGGGTTACCTTCCTTCCAGACAGCGAAATGTTTGGCGACCTTACCTTTGTTTATGAAACTATTGCAAGAAGGGCAAAGGAACTTGCATTTTTGAACAAAGGTCTTAGAATTGCTATTAAAGACGAGAGAAGTGGAGAGGAAGATACATTCCACTATGAAGGCGGAATTGCAGATTTTGTAAACTACCTTGTTGAAGGGAAGACAAAATATTTTGCAAAGCCAGTTTTCTTCCACGCAGAAGAGAATAATTTCGACCTTGAAGTTGCTTTTACTTATACTGATGGTTACACAGAAAACTCGTTCTCATTTGTAAACAACATTCCAACAATAGAGGGTGGAACGCATGAAACAGGTTTTAGAAGTGCTTTTACAAAGGTTATGAACGACTATGCACGTTCAAACAATTTCCTCAAAGAGAAAGAGCCTAACTTCTTTGGTGAGGATTTTAGAGAGGGTATAACTGTTGTACTTAATATTAAAATGAACAATGTTCAGTTTGAGGGACAGACTAAAACCAAACTTGGCAACCCCGAAGCGAAAACATCGGTGGAGCTTTTAACAATAAGAGAACTTACAAAATTCCTTGCAGATAAGAAAAACGCATCTATTGCAGAAGTTATTATAAACAAAGCCAAAGGTGCGGCAAAAACAAGAGAGGCGGCTAAGAAAGCCAAGGAGCTTACCCGAGCTAAGAACAATGCCGAAAACTTCAACCTTGTTGGAAAGCTTGCGGCAGCATCATCTAGGAACGCGAAACAAAATGAATTGTTTATCGTAGAGGGTGACAGTGCGGGCGGCAGTGCTAAGCAGGGGCGTGACCGTAGAACTCAGGCAATACTTCCACTTCGTGGTAAACCGCTTAACGCTGAAAAGAAGAGAATTGATCAAGTGCTTGCAAACGAAGAGATACGTACCATTATTTCGGCGCTTAATACTGGAATTGGTGAAGACCTTGACCTTGAAAGTTTGCGTTATCACAAAGTTATCATCCTGTCCGATGCCGATCAAGACGGTGCGCACATTAGGGCGATACTTTTGACATTCTTCTATCGCTATATGCGTGAGCTTATTACAAATGGGCATGTGTTCATTGGACTTCCTCCACTTTATAAAGTTTCCAAGCGTGATTTTGTAGAGTATGTTTACTCTGATAGTGAGCTTCCTGACGCGATTGCGCGTGCGGGTAAGGGGTATGAACTTCAACGTTACAAAGGACTTGGAGAGATGAACCCAGATCAGCTTTGGGATACAACAATGGACCCTGACAAGCGACTGCTTTTAAAGGTTAGCATTGAGGATGCGGCAGAGGCTGAAAAAATGGTTACCACATGGATGGGTGATGATATTGAAGCCCGAAAAGAATATATAAGTTTGCATGCTAACTTTGATAGAGAGGACGATTTCTATAAAAATTATAAGACTAAATAGAGGTGAAAAGTGCTAGAAGATGAACAAATGGTGCAACAGCAGATGGATCTTCCTGAGGTGGCAGAAGAAACTTCGGGCGGTGACGACGGAGAGAGAGGGATAATCTATAAATCCATTGAGCAGGTACTTCATGATTCCATGATTCCATATACCGAAACGGTCGTAATGGACCGTGCTTTGCCACGCGTTGAGGACGGACTTAAACCAGTTCAGCGAAGAATTTTATATTCAATGCTTGAACTTGGTATGACGCCTGATAAAGGCTACCGAAAGAGCGCAAGGCTTGTCGGTGATTGTCTTGGTAAGTATCATCCGCATGGTGATAGTTCTGTTTACGACGCTATGTGTCGTATGGCTCAGGACTTTATTATGCGTATGCCACTTGTTGAGGGACAGGGTAACTTTGGTTCGATTGACGGAGATAGCCCTGCTGCTATGCGTTATACGGAGGCAAAACTTGCTCCGCTTGCGCTTGAACTTTTAAAGGACCTTGACAAAGATACAGTAAAATTTTCTTTCAACTTTGATGATACTCTTCAAGAGCCGGACATGCTTCCGGGACGCTTTCCAAACCTACTTGTAAATGGTGCGTCTGGTATTGCGGTGGGCGTTGCGACCAACATTCCACCTCACAACTTAGGAGAGTGTATTGATGGTGTAATTGCATACATTGATAACTATAATATAAAACTTGCTGATATGATGAAAATTATCAAAGCGCCAGATTTCCCTACTGGCGGGGAGATATATTTTGAGGACGGCTTGGAGCAAGCTTATAAAACTGGTAAAGGTAAGATAATGATGAGAGCAAAAGTAGCTCTTGAAAACAATGGCGGAAAAACTAGCATTGTTATTACTGAACTTCCTTATCAAGTTAATAAGGCTCAGCTTCTTCAAAAAATTGCTGAACTTAAAGAACAAAATAAGGACAAGCTTGCAGACATAAGCGAAATACTGGACGAAAGTGATAAGAACATTCGTGCAGTTATTAGGCTTAAAAAGGATGCAAAACCTAAGAAAATACTTGAATATTTATATAAAGCTACCAACTTGCAACAATCTTTTGCGATAAATATGGTCGCCATTGCTGGTGGAAAACCTAGACTTATGGGGCTTTTAGACATTATTTCATATTACGCTCAGTATCAGCGCGAGGTGGTTGTTCGTCGTACCAAATACGACCTTAATGCAGCGAAAGAGCGGGCGCACATTGTTGAAGGACTGCTCATTGCGATTAGAAACATTGATGAAGTAATCAAAATTATCAAAAAGTCAGTAAGTGTTAGTGAAGCGAAAACTAAACTTAGAGCTCGTTTTAATTTGAGTGAGCGTCAGGCACAGGCTATACTTGACATGCGTCTTGCAAGGCTTGTAAATCTTGAAGTAGGTAAACTTGAAGAGGAACTTAGAGAGCTTAAAAGAAAAATTGCCGAGTATGAGGCTATACTTGCTTCTAAAAAGGCACAATTTGAAGTGGTTAAGAAGGAACTGCTAGAAGTTAAGAAAAACTACGCAAGTCCACGCCGCACCACAATTTTGAAAAATGGCGATATTAAACTTGAAGAGCGAAAAGAAGCTAGCGAAGATGAGGCTAAGCAATATATTGTTGCAGTTTCGGCTGGACATACGATAAAGAAAGTTACCGCTAAGAACTACTCAATGTCTACTAAGGCGCTGGGGGACAATTCAACAGTAACAGATGTGCATACGCTCATTCATCCAGCAGCGACAAAAGAAGTACTGCTCTTTATGACAAATAAGGGAAATTGCTTAAAGGTTTCTTGTGACGCGCTCAAAGAGTGCAAGTGGAGAGATAAAGGGTTTGCACTAAATCAATTGGAAAAGGCGGCGGGTAAAGATGAGTATCCAATAGCAATCTTGACAGCTGGTAGTGAAGGAAATCTTCTATTCTACTCTCGCGAGGGAATGATTAAGAAAAGCAGTTTGAAAGATTGCGTAACTACAAAGGCTTTCTATCAAGTTATGAAACTTGCAGGCAAGGACGAAGTGCTTGGCGTTGAACTCGAAAAACAAGGAAAGAGCGTGCTTATGCTTTCGACTGCCGGAATAAGCCTTAACTTTGATAAGAGTGAAGTACCGCTTCAAGGTCGAATTTCGGGCGGCGTAAAGGGAATTAACTTAGAAGATGGCGACAGCGTTGTATTTGCAGGTCAATTCGATTTTGATAGCGTGGTAGTTGCAACCGACAATGGTTATCTTAAAAAATTACCATCTACCGCTTTCCCACTTTCAGCAAGGTATCGTAAAGGACTTCGTTATATCAACTTTGAGGGTGGTAGCAGGGTTACTTTTGCGGCGTCTGTTAATACTATTGCAGTGGATTTTGGTCTTAAAATTCTTTCTATGGAAACCAAAAAGTTGCCGCTTAGCGAGAGATTGACGGCAGGCAATCAGATTATAAAGAAGAAATATTTTAACATTTGGACATTTGTTACATTATAGTCATAAAAGAAAAAAACGGCTCGTACAATACTTTTGAATCAGTCGACAAATGGCTATTCAATTCGACAAATTACAGCAATTTGTCGTTTGTGAATAACCTTTAAAACGACTATTATTAAAAGTGAGGTTTGTATGCCGTTTTTTTGCGTCAAATCAAGAACAATTAAAATCTTTTTTGCTATGGTTATAGTTGCACTTCTTCTTTGTGTATCTATCGACGGCTCATCTAGCGCGCAGGTCTTTTTTGGTTATAGCGGAAGGCGAGTGCCAGTATATAGCGTTGCCACTACCGAAAAGCAGGTGGCAATATCCTTTGATGCAGCATGGGGAGCTGATAAAACAGAGGGTATTTTAGAGGTGCTGAAAGAATATGATGCTACCGCTACCTTCTTTTTAGTTGGCTTTTGGGTTGATAAGTTTCCTGAAAAGGTTAAGGCGATTGATGAGGCGGGGATTGAGATAGGTACTCACTCAAATACTCATCCTGACTTTGTTAAGCTTAACGCGGACACAATGAAAAGTGAACTTGAAACCTCTGTCGGAAAAATCGAGGCTGTCACTGGCAAAAAGGTGAGCCTGTTCCGTCCGCCATTTGGCTCTTACAATAATACTCTTTTGAATGTTTGCGATAGCCTTTCTTTAACTGCTATTCAGTGGGATGTAGATAGTTTGGACTGGAAAGGTCTTAGCGCGGGTGAGATTACAAAGCGGGTTATGGACAGAGTAAAAAATGGTTCAATCATCTTAATGCACAACAACGCTGACCACGTGGTTGATGCGGCAAGAATGGTACTTGAACGGCTTAAAATGCAGGGGTATAAAGTTACTAGCGTTGGCGAACTCATATACAAAGACAACTATACTATAGACAGAAATGGTGTACAACATTCAAATTAAAATTTGGAGGAGAAAAAATGGATTTAAATAACAAAGGACAATTGGTAGGCGTTATCGCTTCCGAAAATTCAAGCCACTATGAAGTGGAAGGTGAGGTATTTCACGAAATTTTGTTAAATGTGTCAAGGCTTAGCAGCGTGGTTGACACAATACCTGTGACCATTTCAGACAAACTTGTAAAATCAAAAAATATTGATTTGTCGGAAGGTAAAAAACTTGCAATTACAGGGGAATTTAGAAGTTATAATAAAATAGTTGAAGGAAGAAGCAAACTTTGTCTTCACTTCTTTGTAAAGGACTTTAAAGAAGAGGTTGAGGTGGATGCGCAAGAGGCAAACACAGTAGAACTTACCGGCTTTATCTGCAAACCGCCAGTATATCGTGAAACTCCATTTAAAAGAGAGATTTGTGATGTTTTGCTTGCTATAAATAGACCAGCAGGCAAGAGTGATTATATTCCTTGCATACTTTGGGGAAGAAATGCACGCTTTATGAAAGATGCACCAGTTGGCACTAAACTTAACCTTATTGGACGCATGCAATCGAGAGGTTATAAAAAGACATTATTAAATGGTGATGTGGAAGAACGCACCGCATACGAAGTGTCCTGTCAATCAGTAGCAATAGTTGAAGATGAACGCAAAGATGAACAAACAGCATAAAGCGCAGTTTAAGCTGCGCTTTTTATTTGCGTTATTAGATTTTGATACTCGTTTAGAATTGAGATATAGTGATATTTTACTAGGCTTGCATAGGTTTGCCCAGCGTTTATTAAAACTCCAGATTGAAGAGCTTCTAAAATTTTGTTCTGCTTCTCTAGGCTTTTTCCCAGCATTTTAAACTGATTGTTTTCGGTTTCGGCAAATAGGGTGTTGAAATTTGCTAGAATAGAACTATTTTGTGCATGCACATTGTTTACTGCAAGTCTTGCTGAAATTTCGTTATACACCTGTGTATCAATACTTATTGCTATATCATAAAGTGCGCGATAATTTTCTAGAAAGGAATTGACCGCAAGCGATAAAACCTTTTTACTTTCATTGTCAAGTTTGGCATCTAGCGTCAGCGCATCAAATTTAACTGAAATGAGTTCGCTTTCGATATTGTGAGTTTTTTGAAGATTGGTTTGTACGAGGGTGGCGTCGTTCTTCTTTTCAAAGCCGCTAGAAAGAACATAGTAATAGTCGCTACTTTGCCAAACATATCCGCCACCGCCTATTTTTTGCGCGTCAGCCGCCATGGCAAGCGAGGAGCGTTCAAGCTGAGATTTGTTAAGACTTATAAAATGAATTTCAAATGATGCGCAGGAAGGGGAGTTATCTAAGGCTGCTGAGGTTTGGGCGATAGCTAGAAGAGAAATATAGCGGACAAGAAAGCCGCTACAAATTATTATTAAGGTAGAAAACAAAAATATTAAAAATTTCTTATTTTGTGGCATTACTTCTTGCATCCCTTTAAAAAAAGTTTTATATAGTAAGTGTATGACAAATTTGTGCAATCTATGAGCAAAATCATAACAAAGTTTGCTTTACAATTTTTGCGCATTATCGTATAATATTTACATGAAACAGGAGGTTATTATGAAGATTGAACCACTTTTTGACCGCGTTTTATTGCAGCCAAAAGAGAGCGAAAAGGAAACAAAAGGCGGCATAATTTTGCCATCAGCTGCGCAGGAAAAATCAACTCTTGCTACCGTTAAAGCAGTTGGCAGAGGCGGCGAACTTGACGGTCACAAAATTGATATGCAGGTCAGTGTAGGTGACACTGTATTATATTCAAAGTACAGCGGCACTGAGGTGACTTTGGACGGCGAAAAATATGTTGTTGTAAGACAGGCTGACATTTTGGCAGTTATCAAATAGGAGGATTTATGAAAAAGATTTTAGAGGGCATCGAAGCTCGTAAGGCGTTAGAGGCAGGGGTAAACACTCTTGCAAATACTGTTAAAATCACTCTTGGTCCAAAGGGACGAAATGTGGTGCTTGGTAAGAAATTTGCATCTCCACTTATCACCAACGACGGAGTTACCATCGCAAAAGAGATTGAACTTGAAAATCCTTTTGAAAACATGGGTGCGGAGCTTATAAAAGAAGTTAGCGTAAAGACAAACGATGTTGCGGGCGACGGAACTACCACTGCTTGCGTTTTAGCTCAGGCTATTATTCGCGAGGGTATGAAAAACTTTGCAGCAGGTGCTAACCCTATTATACTAAAGAAGGGTATTTCTAAGGCATGTGATGTAATTTGCGATGAACTTAAAAAGCTTTCCAAGCCGGTAGAGGACAGCAAGGCTATTAGTCAGGTTGCTAGCATTTCAGCAGGTGATGAAAATGTAGGAGCGCTTATTGCCGAGGCGATGGATAAGGTGGGAGCGGACGGCGTTATCACTGTTGAAGAGGCTCAAACTATGCAAACTGAACTTAATATTGTAGAAGGTATGCAGTTTGACCGTGGTTATTTGTCACCATACATGTCAACTAACACCGAAAAGATGATAGCAGAGCTTGACAATGCGTATATTCTTATTACAGATAAAAAGATTTCAAATATTCAGGAAATTTTGCCACTTTTAGAACAGATTGTAAAAATGGGTGCAAAACTTCTCATAATTGCTGATGATGTGGAAGGCGAAGCGCTTACAACTTTAATTCTTAACAAGCTCCGTGGCACTTTCAACTGCGTGGCAGTTAAAGCGCCAAGCTTTGGCGACAAGCGCAAGGCTATGCTTGAAGATATTGCAATTTTGACTGGGGCAAGCTTTATTAGCGAAGAAGTTGGACTTGAACTTTCAAATGCTACCTTAGATATGCTTGGCAGGGCAAAGCTTGTTAAAGTTGACAAAGATAATACTACCATTGTTGAGGGCGCTGGTGATAGCCAGAAAATTGCAGCAAGAGTTAAATCAATAAAAGCTCAAATGAAAGAATGCACAAGTGAGTATGAACTTGAAAAATTTAATGAACGTCTTGCAAAGCTTGCTGGTGGTGTTGCGGTAATCAAGGTTGGCGCAGCGACTGAAGTTGAAATGAAGGAAAAGAAACTTCGCATTGAGGACGCACTTGCAGCTACCAAAGCGGCGAGCGAAGAAGGGGTTGTTCCTGGCGGCGGCGTTGCACTTTTGAAAACTTCAAAGGCGCTTGGCAAGCTTATTGAAAGCTTAGAAGGTGATGAAAAAACAGGCGCAGCTATTGTACTCAAAGCGATTGAAGAGCCTATTCGTCAAATTGCTAAAAACTCAGGGGTTGATGGCGGAGTAGTTGTCAATAATATTTATGAAAACCTTGACAAAAAGGCGTACGGCTTTGACGCACTTAACAATGAATATTGTGATATGATTGAGAGGGGAATTATTGACCCAACCAAAGTTACACGTAGTGCGCTTCAAAACGCAGCAAGCGTTGCAGCAACTATGTTAACAACTGAGGCTCTGGTCTGCGAAATTGATGATAAAAAAGAACCTAAAGAAACAGATGTCTATTAATTTTTATAGCGAAAAATAAAAATATTTTTCAGTTTGTGTATTGACATAAAAAGGTTTTTGTGCTATTATGTGCAAGATAGGAGATGAGAAAATGGAAAACCTTATAAACGAATATCTTGCTTGTAGAAGAAAGGCGATAATAGCTATGAAAAAAGGTTGTAGTTTAGTTGAAAAGAAGGAGTTTGACAACCAAAGAGATGCAATACTTGAAAAGATGACGGTAGCCGAGCTTGAAGTTTTGGAATCAAATGCCTTTTGCATGAGAGACAGAATGAAATTTAGAGAATTTATTGATAGAAAGCAGGCAAATAATACAAGTTATATAGAACAATAAAAAAGCGCGACATACGCGCTTTTTTATTCGTCTACAAGAAGATTACTAAGCTGTGCAATTTCTTTTTCAACCATCGTTTCACTTTCGCTTGGCAGAAGTAGAGAAATTGAATGCTGAGTGATATTAATAGAATTATAATTCACATTAGATAGAATGTAACTAATCACTTTTTGCGGGTCAAAGTTTGTGCCTGTAAAGTTTATGTTTATTTTGCTCAAACTTCCACTTGTCGATATGGCTACAAAGGGACTTTTTAATTTGGTAACTTTTGTTCCTTTTTTAAAGGGTGCAGCCGAACTTTTGCATAGCAGGGGAACATTGTTTGCCTGCGCCATTGCCGCAGCATTAGGAGCAACCACTTTCGCCCCGCTTTCACTATATGCTTTGAGGTCGGAGTGGGAAAGACGGGGAATAAGTTTATATTTAAAATGTCTTGGATCTCCCGTTTGCACGCCTTCAAAATCGCTATATAGCTCCGCCTCGCAATCAAATACGCTTGCAAGTGCAATGGCGGTTGTATCACTTCCGCCTCTTCCAAGGGTGGTGACATCTCCCTTTTGATTTATTCCTTGAAAGCCAGCCACAACTGCGACCCGTCCGCTGTCAAGACAATTTTGAATATTGGTTCTATCAATAGAGATAATTATACTTTTTCTATGTGAACCCATTGTCAAGATAGGCACTTGTGCGGCTGAGAAGCTTTGAGCTTTTACTCCACGACTTTCAAGCGCCATAGCAACAAGGCTTGCCGCTTTAATTTCACCGGTTGAAATAAGGGCATCCATTTCGCGAGAGTTTTCATTATACTCAGATGCTTTTTCGATAAGCTGGTCAGTTTCTCCGCCAAACGCGGACACGACAACGATGATTTTTTCTTTTTGCGCTCTAAAACCAATATACTCACAAATATTTTCAATTTTTTGGCTGCTATCTAAACTTTTTCCTCCGAATTTTAATACTTTCATATCTTCTCCTTACCTTTTTGTTATATGTTTTGGCTTGTTTTTTTGCGAATTGATAAACAAAATCGTTGACAAAAAATTTACTGGATGATATAATGCGACTAAGACGTTGAAAAAGAGAGTAACTGCGACCCGCGTTGGCTTTGAGTGAGATAGGGATAGTGAGAACTTATCAGTCCGCCCGCAGCGAAAGACACTTTGGAGTTTTCGCAAGTCCTGAGCGAAAGAGGGCATAAATAAGTGGCCGAAAGGCAAGTTAGGTGGCACCGCGGAAAGTGTATTTTCGTCCTAATGGTTGATAAAACCATTAGGTATTTTTATTTTTAGGAGGAATTATGAGTATTAGTGAAATTAAACCGGGAAAAGTTGAGTTTCAGGGTTGGATTGAAAATCTGCGTGACAAAAAGAGCATGCAGTTTATCGTTATCCGTGACCTGTCAGGGAAAATTCAGCTTACAGTTGTAAAAGAAGAAAAGCCGGAAATTGCGGCTATCTTTTCTTCGGCAACTCTTGAAAGCACAGTTAAAGTTACAGGAACGGCTGTTTCAAACGAATATGTTAAGCTAGGTGGAATTGAGGTTATTCCTGACAGCGTGGAAATTACAAGTAGGGCAGAGGCGCTTCCTATCGGCCCTGAATCTAGCCTTGACCAACGTCTTGACCACCGCTGGATTGACCTTAGATGCGAAAAAAATCAACTTCTTTTTCAATTCCAAAGTTATCTTATTGGGGCTATGAGGGAATATTTAGATAATCATGGCTTTACCGAAATTCATACTCCAAAATTTATCGGCACTGCAAGTGAGAGCGGGGCAGAAGTTTTTGAAGTGAAATATTTTGATCGCAAGGCATACCTTGCTCAAAGTCCACAGTTCTATAAGCAAATGGCAATGGCAGCAGGCTTTGAACGCATATATGAAATCGCACCATGCTTCCGCGCTGAGAAGTCTCACACTAAAAAGCATGCGACCGAATTTACCAGCTTTGACGTTGAGTTTAGTTATATTAATTCTTTCCAAGATGTTATGAACTTGGAAGCCGAGATGCTTGCCTATGGTCTTGCTAAAACCAAAGAAAAGTATGGCGACAAAGTTAAAGAGGTTTTTGGCGTTGATATTGTTGTGCCAACTCTTCCATTCCCACAAATGAAACTTCGTGATATATATGACGAACTTGAAGCAAGGTATGGGTTCACCGTGCCAGAAGAAGAAAAAACCGACCTTACAACTGAGGCTGAAAGACTTTGCGAGAATTTGGCACGAGATAAATTTAATCATGAGTTTATGTTTGTTACAGATTATCCTCCTGCGAAGCGTGCTTTCTATCATATGAGAAAGAATGGTATTTTACAAGGTTATGACCTTATTTGGAAGGGGATTGAAATTACCTCGGGTGCGCAGCGCGAACATAGATATGAGGAGATTTGCAAAAATGCCCAAGATAAAGGGCTCGAAAAAGATGTTGAAACCTATCTTCAATTCTTCCGCTATGGTATGCCTCCACACGGCGGCTTTGCAATCGGAGTAGATAGGCTTACAATGTTACTACTCAATATGCCGACAGTAAAAGAAACACAATTCTTGTTCCGCGGTCCAGACCGTTTGACACCTTAAAAGGAGAAAATTATGAAAAGGATTGAAACGAGAACACTTTATAAAGAATATAAAAAATTTGCCGACCAAAAGGTAACTCTTTGCGGCTGGGCTAGGACTATTCGTGACTCCAAAAATATTGCATTTTTGGAGCTTAACGATGGTGCTTTCAAGTCTGTGCAGGTTGTGCTTGAAAAGGATAAACTAAATAATTATGAAGAAGTAGTTAAACAAAATGTAGGTGCTTCCTTTAAAGTAGAAGGAAAGCTTGTTTTGACGCCAAATGCGCAGCAGCCTTTTGAAATCAATGCGGACAGCGTGGAAGTACTAGGGGAAAGCAGTGCAGATTATCCACTTCAAAAGAAACGCCATACTGTTGAATTTTTGCGCACAATTCCAACAATTCGCCCTCGTGGAAATCTTTTTAATGCGGTGTTTAGAATTCGTTCGGTAGCTGCATACGCAATTCATAAGTTCTTTAACGAACGTGGGTTCGTATATGTTCACACTCCAATAATCACTTCAAGTGACTGTGAGGGGGCGGGTGATATGTTCCAAGTGACAACTCTTGATGTGGAAAAGGTGGCAAAAGAAGGGAAAGTAGATTTTAAAGATGACTTTTTCGGTAAAAAAGTTTCACTTACCGTTTCTGGACAGATAAATGAAGAGCCTATCACTCACGCCTTTGGAAAGACCTATACCTTTGGCCCAACTTTTAGAGCTGAAAATTCAAATACCACTCGTCACGCGGCAGAGTTTTGGATGATGGAACCTGAAATTTGTTTCTGCGACCTTGACGAACTTATGGATAATGAAGAAGAGATGGTTAAGTATGTAATTCGTTATGTTATGGATGAGTGCCATGATGAAATAGAATTTTTAAACAAGTTTGTAGATACGGGACTTGTTGATAGACTTACAAATGTGGTTGAAAGCGAATTTGTAAGACTTGATTATACGAAAGCTATTGAAATGCTACTCAAAGTGAAAGACAGATTTGTTTTCCCAGTTGAGTGGGGTGTTGACCTTCAAAGCGAACATGAAAGATACCTTACCGAAGAGGTATATAAAAAGCCGGTATTTCTCACCAACTATCCAAAGGACATTAAAGCTTTCTATATGCGCCTGAATGATGACGGCAAAACTGTTGCAGCAGTTGACCTTTTAGTGCCGGGGGTAGGTGAACTTATTGGTGGCAGCCAGCGTGAAGAGCGTCTTGAAAAGTTGCTTGCTCGCATACACGAACTTGGGCTTAAAGAAGAGGATTACTCATGGTATATAGATACCCGCCGTTATGGTACAAATGTACACTCAGGTTATGGGCTTGGCTTTGAAAGACTTGTAATGTATCTTACAGGCGTACAAAACATACGCGATGTGCAGTTGTTTCCGAGAACTGTTGGCTCAATCCAAGGCTAGCAGACAAAATATAAACTTCGCGATGCTGCGTTTACTGCAAAACGCTCAAAACAGTCATTTAGGTTTACTAAACTCCTGCTTTGAGGCGTCTTGCGAGCCTTGCCTCGCTCGTTTCTATTCAGTCTGCCAGAGGTATTTAAGGAATATTAAAAGCGCCCTAGTAGGACGCTTTTTTGTTAAATGCCTTATTGCAAGCTTTTAGATAGAGACTTTTTGGAAATAGGCGTTCGGTACGGTAGAGGAGTTTAAATTTAAACGACATGATGTAAAGCGGTTTGAGTTTTTTGCTATCTATCCAACGAGTCATGATTTTGATTGCCTTATCTAGTGGCATGCGTTTTTCTTCCGCCTCGTCAACGCCTTTTGCAGACGCTTCAACGCTTTTGCCGTAGCGCTCGTTTGTTTCAAAGTTCTTAACGCGATTTTTTGAAAAGTTGGTTTTTATTTCGCTAGGGCAGATAGAGGTTACCTGAATTTTGCTGCGGCCTAGTTCCATGCGCAGTCCGTCACTTATCATATTAAGTGCCGCTTTGGTTGCACAGTAATATGAGCGGTATGGGGTAGGGAAAAGTGCCATGACGGAACTTATGTTAATGATTTTTGCTCCTGCCTTCATATGTGGAAGGGCGAGCTTTATGCAATTAATAGCACCGAAAACATTGACATCAAAAATGCTGCGAATGTCCTCATCCCGCGCTAGTTCAATCGCACCAGAAATGCCAAAGCCTGCACAGTTGATAAGCATATCTATCTGTCCCGCCTTTGCGGTTATTTTTTCAAAAACTTGGGTGAGGGCATTTATGTCGGTTATGTCGCAAGGCTCTTTTCCGTCTTTTGAAATATCGAAAACGGTGTGTCCTAGTTTCTCGTAATGTTCTTTAAAGCCTTTTCCAATGCCGCTTGATGCACCTGTAATTATAATGTTCATAATTTCTCCTAAGTATATAATACTATAATCCTCTCGATTGCGCAAAGAATATTTGACAAAATTTTGGTAATATACTAAAATAACAATATGAATAATACTAAACGAGCATTAATTATATGTGCAATTGTGACCTGCTTTTTATCAGCTGCCACAAATTTGTTCTTTTTGATTAGAGGGGTTGTTCTCAATTGGGAGGTTGGTTTTTCATCTTATGAAATATTCTCAATTGTCTATGAAGCACTTAGAATGGCTGCTCTTCTTGTTTCGGCAGGGCTTTTAATCTATTCAATTTCTAACAAAGGACAATTATTTAATAGTCGTCGTAGTTACTATATGGCAGGCGTTATAATTTGCGTTTGTATTAGTTTATTTTCAGTTCCGTCAATTCTTTTAGTAATTTCACTTTTTCAAAGTGATATGGTGTGGGTTAAGCCGGTTGATGATGTATATTTTGGTGAAGAAAAGAAGGAAGAGAAACCTGAAAAAGAACTTTCTGATAAAGAGCGGGAACGCAAGATAGCAAACCTTAGAAAACTTCGCGACAATGGTGATATAACCGAAGAAGAGTTTAAAGAAGAACTTTTGAAACTATTATAAAAAAGAGCGTTACGCTCCTTTTTTGTTTCTCTTACTTTTAAAAAAGTCTTGTAAAAGTTTTTCGGCCTCTTTTTGATAGTCGCCTTGCACAAGTTCTACTTTATGATTTAAGCGGGTGCTAGAACATATCTTTTCGCAGAGATTGTCTTCTGCTGTTTTGTCTTTTGCTGCGTATACAACTTTGGCTATTCTAGCGTTAGCTATTGCGCCAGCACACATAGGGCAGGGTTCAAGCGTAACAAACATGGTGGCATTTTCAAGCCGCCAAGAGTGAAGTTTCTTACAAGCTTTATTTATAGCAATGATTTCAGCATGCAAGAGAGCGTTCTGTTTACGCTCTCGCATGTTATGGCCTTTGGAGATAACCTTATTATTTACCACAATAACAGCGCCAATAGGCACTTCACCTTTTTTTTCTGCTTTTTTTGCTTCTTTTAGTGCGTCTTGCATAAAATTCGTCATGTTTCTACCCTTGCTTTTTTAAATTATACCATTATAATAACAATTATGGCAGGAAAACGCAAAGTAATATTTGCACTTTTTGTCGAAATATTATATAATTTGGTGTATGAGCGAGAAAATTAGCAAATCTTTTAAAAGAAATTATTATACGAGTGATGATAGCGGCAAGATGACTTTATTTGCGGTACTTGCACCATTTATTGTTCTATTTTTATTTTATTGGCTTGGCACAATGATTTGTGAGGCGGCAGGGCTTAATAGTCAGGACCTTTCAAGTTATCTTTGGTTTGTAATTCCTTATTCTTTGCTTGGGCAGCTAACATTTTTCTTTGTTTATATTATTTACCACAAAGCTTGCAAAATTTCATACAATGCAGTTGGTATAAGAAAGCTCAATTTCAAACATGTGCTTATATGCATAACACTGGGCATTGTTATGTTGTTTGGTCTTAACTATTTCACGGGGGCGATTGATTTTACCCTTAAAGCAATCGGCTATCCTATTAATGAAGGCCTTACCAGCCTTCCTCTTACTAATGTGGGTTGGTTGATTTTAAACATAATTGTACTAGCTGTTTTGCCGGCGATTTGTGAGGAGCTAATTTTTAGAGGCGTTGTGCTTAGTGGACTTCGCAGCACTTTTGGGCAGTGGGGTGCAATACTTTTATCAAGTGTTATGTTTGCGTTGATGCATGCCTCCATTCAGCAGTTTGTATATCAGCTGATACTTGGCATAGTGCTTTGTTTAGTCGTGATAAGAACGGGCAGTTTGCTTTCAAGTATGATAATTCATTTTACCAACAATGCGATATTGATTGTGATGGCTTACATACAAGTTAAAACGGGTTTTTCGATTGGACTTAGCTATAATAACTGGTGGGTGTGGATTTTGACAATAGCGCTCGCGGCAATTACTGGAATAATAGTTTATGTTATAGATAGATTTTACTTTAAACGTAAAGTGGCGGTTGAGCCGCAGAAAATTGACAAACAGCCATCTAAATATCTTTGGATTTCACTTTTTGTCGAAATTTTCTTGCTTATTTTCAGCGTGGTGCTGGAAATTTTGAATAAAAGGGGAGGCTAGACTTTATATTAATTAAAAGGAGAGATATGAAAGACTCAAATAAGACATCATTAAATGTTTTCACAACTTATTTTATTATCATATTGGCATTTGTTCTCATTCGTATGCTGTCTTCATTTGGGCTTTTTGCTTTTATGGGGGAGGCGGGTGAGTACGTTTTCTCTATTGTTATTCAAATCGGTGTCCTTTTTTGCCTCTCTATTTTTATGTTTTCGGGCATGCAAAAACACCCTATAAAACAAACGTTTAAATTTTATAATTATAAAAAAATAACTATTAAAGCTGTGGTTATAGCCATAGTAATTGGCGCGATTGTATTCTTTTTAAATATCTTTGTTGCAAACTTTTTTGATAATATAATTGCTATTTTTGGTTATAAATTTAAGCCTAGTCCAAAGCCGACTTCCTATCCTATTTACATGCTTTTTGTTAATATGATTTTTACAGCAGTGCTGCCTGCTATCTGTGAAGAAACTGCTCATAGAGGTTTGCTACTCAAAGGGTGCAGTGCGTTTGGTAGTAAAAAGGCTATTATAATTTCTGCTCTGCTTTTCGGGCTTTTACATCTTAATATTGAGCAATTTTTCTATGCAACTATAATAGGTCTATTTTTGGGATATGTAACTATCCTTTGCGACAGCATTTATCCTGCGATGATTATTCACTTTATGAACAACGCGCTCAGCGTCTATATGGGTTTCTCGTCATTCTATAAATCACCATTCTCCTCCGCCTTTAATCTTTTAACCTCTTTCCTGCAAAATAACTTTGTGTTAGGGATGTTATTCTTAGGGCTATTGCTTGCGCTTCTTGTTTGGCTTCTTGTTTTCCTTGTCCGAAAATTATTTGTTGAAACGACCGCGCAAACCTTTTCCAAGCTTCAAGTTGAGATATATAAGGAAGTTGCTAAAAAGGATTATTTAGCCGACATCGAAAGGTCAAAGGCGATTATCAATGGCGAGGTTGAAGAAGAAGAGCGTATAAACCTTGAAAAACTTATGATTGATAAGAATCTTGAAATGGGACTTATGACAGAGCTTGATCGCGATCTACTAGATGACGTTGGAAAGTTTAAGCCGAGTGCTACTGTGAAAGCAATTATGATAGCATGCTTTATTTTAACTGCTGGACTTACTCTTTTCACATTTATTTGGGGAGTTATATAGTGAATATTAAAATTATTTGCGTTGGGAATTTAAAAGAAAAGTTTTGGAAAGAAGCTTGCGGGGAGTACGCAAAGCGTTTATCAAGATTTTGTAAACTTGAGATTGTTGAAGTGGAAGAACAAAACGAATTCCAAAATATTGATGCGATACTTTCAAAAGAGGGGGCGTTAATTGAAAAGCATCTTGGAAAAGAAAACATACTACTCGCGATTGAAGGAAAAATAATTTCTAGTGAAGAGCTTGCAAAGCTGATAGAGGATTTAAAACTTTCCACAAGTGAGGTTACATTTATAATAGGCGGTTCTTATGGCGTAGACGCGAAAATAAAAAAAGCAGCCTCCAAAAGCATTTCTTTTGGAAGAGCTACTTTTCCACATAACCTCGCAAGAGTTATGCTGCTTGAACAGCTTTACCGCGCGTTTATGATTTCTAGCGGTGCGAAATATCACAAATAAAATAGAAAGGTATTTGCAAACAGCGCTGCGACAACAATAGAAAAAATTAAATAAATTGACCAATTTTTACTCATATTTATTCCTTTAAGTCATTTTTTGGGGAAGAAGCATATAATTAACTATCACTATCGTGAAAGTGTTCGTTGATTAGTCCTTCTTCCTGTTTTTCTGGCAGGTTTTCGCGAGCCGCTTCAACATTTGGGGCTTCTTCGCCCTTCATTTTCGCGATATTTTTGGCTATATCTTTCTTGTTACGGCGAGAGAAGATTGCAACTGTTCCTTTACCTTTTATTACTTTAAAAAGAAATAGTGCAGCGCCAAGACCTATTATAATGTAAATTATTCGAGAGAAAATACTGCCTTGATAGCCGAATATCCCGGCTACAAAATCGTATTGAAGAAGACCTATTAAAAGCCAGTTAACACTGCCTATCATCATCAAAAGAAAACCTATAATTGTAAGCATAAAACCTCCGTTTTTTGCAATAATTAGTTCTATTATTTGCAAAAATGAAGTTTTTATAAGTTAAAAAAAGAGTAAATTTGATTAAAATCGTTTGACTTTAAATTAAACTTAATATATAATACAAAGTCATTGGATCATAAAAAGGAGACAAGATTATGGAAAAACACTATTTAACAAGCGAAGGTAAGAAACAACTTGAAGAAAAACTTGCGTATTACAAACAAGTTAAGCGTGCCGAGGCTGCTAAGAAGATTGGAATGGCAAGAGAGTTTGGTGACCTAAGCGAAAATAGTGAATATGATGCAGCAAAAGAGGAACAAGGACAAATTGAAGCCGAAATCAGCGAAATGGAAGATATTCTTTTGTCATGCGAAATTATTGATAAGAAAAAGTTGTCAGCAGAGATAGTAAGTATTGGTACTACTGTTAAGCTTTATGATG
>CAJULT010000008.1 GCA_910587225.1 uncultured Christensenellaceae bacterium | reverse complement strand
GAAGAATGTGGCAGGACGAAAGTCTGAGTGACAATGTATTCGACGGAAAGAACGGGTTATACCTTTCAAGGATATTACACCCAAACGGGCGGCGCAGGAGTGCAGTATTATACTGCAAGCGGAGCAAGTGCAAGAAACTATGATAAGGATACAACTTTAACTCTTTACGCCAATTGGACTTTAAACACCTACACGGTGAAGGTAGTAGATGGGGTCACTGGGAGTCAATTAAGTTCAACCACAAGGACGTATAATACAGCTTTTTCGGTAAGCCCTGGCAGTAAGACGGGTTATAGCTTTACAGGTTTTACAGTGACGAGCGGATTAAACACTTCAACTGCAAAGTGGGGTACAACAAGCACTCCAACTACAGCAATTACTTCTAGTTCAACAAATTGTGTGAATGGAACAAGTTCTGTATATTTTCTAAATCTTACTTCTACAAATGGTGCTTCGGTAACAATAACTGCCAACTGGTCTGCAAGATATTATACTCTTACCATCAATCCAAATGGTGGAAGTTATTCAGGCTCTACAAGCAACAAAACAGCCTCCGTGCAGTATAAGAGTAAATATACATTATCAACTCCAACTCGAAGTGGTTATGATTTTACAGGTTGGAAGCTCCCGGCTGGAACGACAACAAGTTTAAGTGGCAATGTTATAACAATGGGATATGGCAATGTAACTGTTACTGCTCAGTGGAAAGAACACGCATGGACAGATAGTCAATATGTAGCATCAAGTTATGCAAGCGGCTCAGGTACGCAGTCAGATCCATATATTATAAAAACGGCAGGGCAGCTAGGAAAACTATCATTAGACAGTCAATCAAGTTATTTTAATGGTACCTACTTTAAACTTGGCGCAAACATAGACTTAGGCACTCATAGGTGGGAGCCAATAGGTGATATATACGAATTTAAAGGTATATTTGATGGCAATATGTGTACTATTTCAAACATGAGAGTTACTGAGAAAAATACTTATGAAACTTCGGGGCTGTTTGGTAAAATGCGGGGAACTGTAAAAAACCTCATTATGAAAAATTCGACAATATCAGCAGGACTGTATTGCGGAACTATCGCTGGAAGTGGGGATGCGTCGACCATTTTAAATTGCATAGTTGATAATTCTACCATGACTGGTACTTCAGGAGGCTTAATAGTAGGCGATTGCTATGACGGTGCCACAATATCAAATTGTATAGTTAAAAACAGTACAGTTAATGTAGGCTTAGACGCAGGGTGTATATTTGCAAGCGGAAATTCTACTGTTACAGTTAAAAATTGTGGAGTATACAATGTAAGTTTGGCAGGGTATCAAGTGGATGAAATTGGCAATTCAGTTGATAGTATTGGTCGATATATAGGTAACTATGTTGATTGTACAAAAAACGACACTCAGTCAAAGAAACTCTATGGCGGTATAAATGACTTCGGAGGCTTTACCTATAACCAATATCTCAATGAAGGTTATCCAGTAGCTGAGGGGTTGTTTGCAATCGGTGGACAGAGCGGAAGCGCTAACGTATACAACTATCTTGTAAGCAAAGGATTTACACAATAAAAAGAAGTGCAAAGGCACTTCTTTTATTAATGAATATATTAAAACTGGTGACACCTGTTACTCTTCGCCTTTCTTTATATATAGCGCTCGGCCGGGTTTTATCATGGCAGGGGTTAGGTTGTTTGCAAGTAGAATGGTGGTAGGATTGACATTATTCCGCTCCGCTATCGAGCCGATTGTATCGCCTTTTTCTACTATATATATTTCGTTACAAGATTTTTTCATAATTTCTCCTTTTAAATAGTGTATTAAACTTGGGACAAACTTAATACACTTATTAAAGGAGAGGAAATGAAATCTTTATTTAAAACAGTTGTTCTTATCACCTTTTTTTCGGTTCTAACTCGAATAGCAGGTTTCTTTTTTAGAATTTATCTTTCGCGTTCAATTGGAGCGGAAGCGCTTGGTATGTACCAGGTGGCATTTTCTATATTTATGGTTCTGCTTACAATAGTTTCAAGCGGGCTGCCACTTATTATTAGTCGTCAGTGTGCGGCTTTTAGGGCTAACAAGGAGGGAAAGAAAGAGGGGGCGCTTATTACGATTGCGCTAATCTTTTCACTTGTGATAAGTGTTGTTTTGTGTCTTGTTGTCCTTATCTTCAAAAACCTCTTTGCATCTCTTTTTACCGATGCGCGCTGTTTGCAAATTTTAATCGTACTACTGCCGAGTTTAGTATTTTCTTCGGTATACAGTGTTTTTCGTGGCGCGCTATGGGGTAAAAATAACTATTTCGCACTTTGCGTAAGTGAATTATTTGAGCAGATAGTTCGCATTATCGTCTGTGTATTTATGGTTGCGCCTGCATTTTCTGCGCTTGAAAACGCAACTAATGTGGCTTGGAGTTTGACTATTGCATGCATTGCGTCAATGGCGTTTGTAGTAATTTTATTCTTTGCCTATGGCGGAAAACTGCATAAGCCGCAGAAGAAAATGTTTGCTCCGCTTGTGAGGCAATCAACCCCAATTACTGGAATTAGGGTGGCGGGGAGTTTTATTCAACCGCTTGTTGGCATTATAATTCCTTCAAGACTTATCGCAATAGGTTATACCTCATCGCAGGCTATGAGCATATTCGGTGTTGCAATGGGAATGACCATGCCTCTGCTTTTTGTGCCTAATACAATCATAGGCTCTCTTTCCACCGCGCTGATACCTGATTTGTCTGCAGCAATGGCAAAAGGTGATAACAAATATATTCAAAACCGTATACGCACTTCTGTAATATTTTCGCTTTTCATATCCTGTCTATTTGTGCCAGCCTATCTTGCTCTTGGAGAGATGGCAGGGGTGTTTATTTACAACAATACGCTTTCAGGTACTCTTTTAACCTCAGCGGCATGGGTGCTGGTGCCGCTGGGAATTACCAATATCACTTCAGCGCTTCTTAATTCGCTAGGCATGGAAGTTAAATCCTTTGTGAACTATTTTGTAGGGGCAATTGCAATGTTCTTGTGTTTATGGTTCTTGCCAAGTTTGATAGGCGTCAACGCCCTTATTTACGGCATGGGTGCAAGCTATCTTATAACGGCACTTTTAAACACTTTAATGTTAAAGCGAAAAGTTAAAGTTAAACTTGGCATTTTAAAGCCTCTTGCTCTTATGATTGTTTTAGTATTGCCATCGGCTGCGCTTAGTTATTTTATTGCAAACTTGTGTGCGCAGGTTATGCCATTATTTTTAACTTTAATGATTGGCGGAAGTGTGAGCGTAATAAGTTTTGTATTATTATGTTCAATCATGGGACTTATTGATGTTCAGTCCTTTGTTGTTCGTGCAAGAAAGAGGTTGAAATTTAAACTGCCGAAGCTTAAAAAGTCGGCAAAAAGCTGATTATTTTTAGTTTTTTGCTCATAATAAGACTATGTTAACGATAGTAGCGCGAAGCATTATTATTTATATCATAGTCCTTTTATTATTTAGACTTATGGGCAAAAGGCAGATAGGGCAGATGCAACCCTTTGAGCTTGTCCTTACTTTGATTATTGCCGATCTTGCAACTATACCTATGGCGGAAGTTTCGGTGCCGGTACTGCATGGCGTTGTTCCTCTTTTCACTTTGGCGATTTTGCATTTTATCATTACTATATTAACTAAACTTTCCACCAAATTTTCAAACTTTATTAGTGGTAAACCTGTGATTGTAATTAACCCAAAAGGTATAGATTATCAGGCGATGAAACAGCTTAATCTCACCATTGATGACATTTTAGCGGCGCTTAGAAATTGTGGTTATTTTAGCGTCGCACAAGTGCAGTATGCGATTATGGAAACAAACGGTAAGATTAGCGTACTTCCTAAGGTGGCGGATGCGCCTGCTACTAATGGTGCGTTAAACTTAAAGGAAGAGGAAAGTTTTGTTCCCATTACTCTTATAAGCGAAGGACAACTTATGCAGGATAACTTGAATTTGGCGGGGCTGAAAAAAGAGGACGTTGAGGCTATTGTCAAAGCTCAAGGGGGAAAGTCAATAAAAAAAGTTCTCATTCTATCAGTTGAGAAGACTGGAAAAAGTTATATACAATTTATGGAAGGGGAAGGGAAGAGCTTTGAAGGCAGCCCATTGGAGGCATGCTCATGAAAGCTTTTCACTACATAAACTTTGGGCTTATATTTCTCTTCCTAATTGGAATTTGTGTTTTAGAAGAAGTGCTAGTATCAAATAGTTTGGTGGCGGTTTTGGATGATTGCTACCGGATAGAACAGCAGATTGAAGTGGATAACAATTTAAACACAAGCAGAGTTTCAATCATGGTTGACAACTTGGAATATAAGTGGAGCAAAAACGAAAGCAAACTTTGTTACATGGTAAATCACAAAAGCATTCAGGAAATAGGGCAGGAGATTTCCAAGATGAAAGCTTATGTGACTAACAATGACATTGACGCATTTAAAGTCAGTATAGACACGATAAAATTTTACTGCGGGGCATACATGCATTTCATGGGGGCAAGCGTACACAACATTCTATAAAAAAAGACCTAAACTTAGGTCTTTTATTTTACCAAACTTTTTCTTTTTTCTTAGCTACAACAATTATTATTACAACTACTGCTAAAAGTACAACTGCTGCCGCTATGATTATCCAAATGAGGATGCTTGCTGGAAGTTCGTTACCTATTGTAACACTTCTAGTATTACTTGTAAGACCGTTTGCTGTTCCATTGTCGTAAATGCAGTAAACCGTCCACTTTCCATCAATCTTGCTGTCAAATTTGAAAGATAATCCATTTCTAGGTTGTTCACTTTCGAATATATAACTCCATCCATTGTACTTAGCAAGTTTAGTATCTTCTTTGGTTAACACATATTTAGTGCCGTCCATACCTTCGCCTTCAACATACCATTTGATTTTGCTTTGGTCAGCGTACATATATTCGCTTTCATCTTTAAGTCCGAATAGGTATGCATTTTGAAGTCCGATTACACTTGATTTCTCTTTTTCTTCAATTTCAGGGGCTACGTCAGGTCTACTTGGTTCAATAAATATATTAGGGGATGTCCAAGCATGGAAGATTTGTTGATCGCCAAGACCAATACGAATTGTAAAACGATATATGCCCCAGCCAAAACCATAATCTTTGTGAATTTTGCTGCCTATCTGCTCTTCAAATTTGGAAAGGTCAAACTCTTTGTCATCTTCATTGACATCAAAATAATAGGTGAATGTGCCGATCTGGTCAAGCGTAACATTTTTTCCTTCTTCACTTTTTACGATTGCGTCAATGGTGTGAAAGGTAGGATTGCTTGTTGTTGCAGTGCTTTGAGAGTACTCAGCGCGAAATTCATAATTAAAAGTTGAAGCCTTGCTTGCAAGATCTGCTGCTTTGTCCGCGTTAAAAGTAATCTCAACTTTATTTATATCCTGCCAAGCCGCAACGAATCTGCCACCATTTTCGGTAATTCCTGAATTGCCGCCCCCAACTCTATTTTTAAGATTAATGGTGGCAACCTCGCTAGGTAAAGATGTGTCAGCTACAACGGTTGGAGTGTCTGAAACGTCTGCGCCTGTTGGCAAAGCTGCGTTCATGCCAAAACTGCCCACTAAAATGAGGGCAAGCGTTAAAAGTCCAAAAGTAAATTTAGTTTTAAGTTTACTCATGTTTTTTCTCCTTTAATACAAATGAATTTTAACATAAATTACAAAAATTAAAAAACTTTTTTAGGTCTTTTCTATATAATTCTTATTATTGTTGACAAAATTGGGGCAAAAATATATAATTTAGTTATGGAAAAAGAAGTACAAATGGAATTTAATTTTGAAATTGACCAAATGGAAGAAGAGCAAAGTGTTACTCTTCCCTTTATGGTTGCAAAAAATAGCGAGTGGGTAGCAGAAGAAGTTTTGTTTGTAGTCGCCAAAGCTTCCGGCTACAACCTTGACCTTTGTGGCAAAACTTGCCAAGACTGGGTTATGATTGCTGGGGCTGGCTGCGAAACTCGGGTAATTGAAGATCCTGGTGAAAATGTGATGAATGCCCTGAAAGCGCTTGCCACCGATAAACCTTATATAGCACTTTTTTACGCGGACACTCCGCTTGTTGATAAGCAGCTATTTTATAAGATCATGGATAGATTTTGCGCTCAAAGCATGAATGCGCTTGCTCTTCCGCGCGGGTTTGTTTTCAAAACCGATTATGTAAATAGTAACAGTGAAATGGCATCGACTTTAACCTATAAAGAAAACCTTTCTTCCTTTACAAGAGTTATGGATGCGGAAGATTTTGTAAAGATAAGTGATTATCTATTTTCTAAAATTCGCAATTTCCATCTTAGAAATGGAATTATTATGTATGGTGCAAACTCAATCTTTATTGATGCTGATGTTGAGATTGAGGCGGGGGCTGTAATCTATCAAAACAATATTTTAAGAGGTCAGACATATATTGGGCGGGGAGTAACACTTGACGCAAACAATATAATCTCTGACAGCATTATTGCTGACGAAGCGTACGTAATGTCAAGCGTAATTGATAAAAGCAAGATTTCAAAGGGGACAAGCGTTGGACCATTTGAAAAAATTATAGGTAGCGAGAGATGATAATAGTAGTAGGACTTGGGAATAAGGATGCTCGTTATGATAACACCTATCATAACCTCGGTTTCATGGTTGCCGACAAGCTTGCAAAAGTAGTCGGTGCTACTTTTTCTAAGGCTAAATTCAAAGCATTAATTGCGGAGGGCAGCTATAATGGTGAGAAGGTACTCATTGCCAAGCCTCAGACATATATGAATAATTCTGGCGAGGCTGTTGTTCTTCTAAAAAAACAATATAAAGATGCCCGCATACTAGTAGCTGTTGATGACATAGATTTGCCTGCCGGCAAGATTAGATATCGAGAGCGCGGTTCGGCTGGCACTCATAATGGGCTAAGAAGTATCGTGAGCTACATCGGAGAGGAGTTTGAGCGTGTTAAAGTTGGGACGGGACGAGATGAAGGCGACCTTGCCGATTTTGTTTTGTCTAAGATAAAGGATAAACCGCTTTTTGATAAAGCCTGCGATGAGGCGGTACAAGTAATTTTGGAGAAAATATGAAATTAAGCCACATTTTAGATTTTAGGTTTATTTCAGGTATGGGGGAAGGTGAGAAAACAATAGTTTTGAAGGATGCAGCTCCCCTTATTTTTTTGTGTAACGATTTTGTTAGTGCAGGTAAGTATAAACGCTGCTTTGGCGCAATGGGTAAAAAGTGTGAAATTATAACAACCTGCCGCGAAGTAGGAAAGGAAAACGATTTCAATTTAATGCCTTATGCAGCCGCACTGGCTTCCTTCTTGAAAGGAAAAACTGACATTCTTTTAGTACTTCCTTGTTCAGCAATGACTAAGTTTTCTCTAAAAGAATTTCTAAACCCTATCCTACTTAAAACGGGGGAAGAGTTTGACACCATAAGTTTGTGTCAGACTTTGGCAGGTCTTGGTTATAGTCGAGCTGATCTCGTGTCGCGTGAAGGGGAGTTTGCTCTTCGCGGAGATATTTTAGATATCTTTATGCCGGGCGAAGAGAACGCGGTGAGAGTGGAGTTTTTTGGTGATGAGATTGAAAAAGTTCATGCTTTCGACCTTGCGACTATGAAAAACCAGCATAAGTTAGACGAAATAATGGTGTATCCAGCATATCTTCCTGAGGGGGATGACGGGGTGTTTGACCTTAAAGGCATGCACATTATGGATGAGCCTAAGCGGATTGAAGATGAGATGGAAATGCTACTTAAAAGTTATGAGGCGATGTCAGGCTTTTCTAGGGACAACTATTTAGCCTTTACCGAACTTTATAATAAAGCAGACAACATTTTTACCGATTTTAAACTTTCGGGGGCGACTGCCTACGAAAACCATAGACTGCCGCAGCGCTCCTATCTTACCGATTTTATGGCGCTTAAAAATGATTTGCAGCAATATCTTAAAATGAACTTTAAAGTTCTTCTCTACGCGGGCAGTGATAAAAACAAACAAAAGCTTCAAGAGTTTTTAAATGAAAACAATCTTGTTTTCCACGACTATGAAAAAGAAGAGTTTGAAGAAGGTAAAATCTTTGTAAGTGAAGAGAACTTTCCGCTTTCTTACAGTTTTATGGAGGAGCGGGTTGTCGCCATTGGGCGCGACAGTCTTTTTAGGCAGAGCGAAACCAGCTTTTCAAAAAGTCGTCATGCGGTATTTTATCTGCCAAAGCTTGGTGACTATGTTGTGCATACCTTTCATGGTATAGGACGATGCGTTAAGATAGAACGATTAAAACTCGGCGATTATGAAAAGGACTATTTCGTAATCGAATACAAAAATGGGGGAACATTATATCTACCGAGCGAACAGGCTGACACCATTTCAGCCTATGTGGGCGGGGAAACTGAACCAAAGTTATCGGCTCTTGGCGGCGGAGAATTTTCAAGGCTGAAAGAGAGGGTTAAAGCAGGCCTTCGCCAGATGGCGATTAGCCTCACCGCTTTATATAAGGAAAGAGAGCAAAGTAAAGGCTTTGCCTTTAAAAAAGATGAATTTTTGGATAAAAAGTTTGCTGATGAATTTCCGTTTACCGAAACGCCTGACCAGCTTAAAGCGATTAGCGATATTGAAAAGGATATGGAAAGTCCTCGCATAATGGACAGGCTGATTTGCGGAGATGTAGGGTTCGGGAAAACTGAGGTTGCTCTTCGTGCCTGCTTTAAATGTATCTATAACGGGCGTCAGGTAGCCTTGTTATGTCCTACCACCATTCTTTCCGAGCAGCATTACCGCACAGCCAAAGCAAGATTTGAGGGCTTTGGGGCAAAGGTGGAGGTATTAAACCGCTTTAAAACAACCGCTCAGGTAAAAGACATACTTGCTCGCGTTAAAGAAGGGCAGGTGGACATGCTTATCGGAACGCACAGGCTGCTTGGCAAAGATGTTCAGTTTAAAGATCTCGGTCTTTTGGTGCTGGATGAAGAGCAGCGTTTTGGTGTTGAAGATAAGGAGAAAATAAAGGACTCTAAGAGAACTATTGATGTGCTTACAATGTCTGCAACTCCTATTCCGCGTACCCTTAATATGTCCCTTTCTGGCATTCGTGATATTAGCGTAATTGAAACGCCACCAAAGGATAGGCTGCCTATTCAAACTTATGTGGCAGAGCAGACGGACAGTCTTGTAAAGGATGTATTAAGCCGCGAAATTGCAAGAGGCGGACAGGCTTTTGTGATTTATAATAGGGTTGAAAGCATACATGAATTTGCAAGCTACATCCACTCGCTTCTGCCTTCTGCAAGAATAGGAATAGCGCACGGGCAGATGCCGGAGAGGGAACTTGAAAATGTTATCAATGATATGTTTGATGGCAAGTTTGACATTTTCATTTCAACTACCTTGATTGAAAATGGGGTGGATTTGCCGACCGCTAATACCATGATTATCATGGAGGCGGACAGGCTTGGGCTTAGCCAGTTGTATCAGATTCGTGGGCGCATTGGAAGAAGTGACAGGCTTAGTTATGCATACCTTCTTTATGATAAAGACAAGCTTTTGACAGAAGATGCCTACAAGCGCTTGTCTGCAATAAAAGAGTTTTCAACTCTTGGTAGTGGTTTTAAGATTGCAATGCGCGATCTTGAAATTAGGGGGGCTGGCAATATTTTTGGAAAAGAGCAGCATGGTCATATCGCAAAAGTTGGTTATGATATGTATGTTAAACTACTCGATGAGGCGGTTAGCGAACTGAAAGGTGAAAGCACTGTCCGCGCTAGCGAAGTTAAACTTGAAATTAACTTGGATGCATTTATAAGTGAGGATTATATTACATCTAGTGATGAACGCATTTTAATGTATACCAAGATAAGTTCTATTTCTTCTAGACAGGAGATAGAAAACCTGCTTGAAAGCTTAGAGGACGGTTTTGGGCAGCCATCACAAGAGGTTAAAAACCTTTGCCTTCTCGCATACCTGAAAAACTTGGCTTCTAAGTTTAATGTGGTTAAAATTAGAGTAAATTCAGCCGAGTGTAGCCTTACCTTTGAGAAAAGTGAACAGATTATTCCTGCCTCACTTGCTGTGCATATAAGCGAGTATGGCGGAGCGGTAAGTTACACCTCTTTACCTAAAATTAATTTCAAAATTGAGGGTGGGGTGCTTAGAAAAGTTAACTTACTTATTAAATTTTTGGAAGAGGGCAATAAAATCAAGTAAAAATATACTTAAATTACTTGAAATATGTGCTTGAAATGTGTTATTATGGAAATAATCAAGTTGGAGAAATAATGAAACGAAAATTTACTGGAATTATTTTATGCTTAATGATGGTGTGCATTTCTGTGCTTTCAGGGTGTGCGCTTATCACTCGCGATCAAAAAGCCTACTTGTACCAAGTAGTTTCTTCTGTCGTTGACAAAAAAACTAACGAGCGTATTAACATTACTAAAAAGGATTTGATTTCGGCATATAACAGTTATGGTTACTATTACGAACAATATTATGGATATAAGAAAGAAGAGGCCGTTAAAAAGACTTTGGACTTAGTTGTAAATCGTAAAATTACCATTCGCGAAGCGAAGTCTATTTATAGCGATGGCCTTGAAGATAAAGAAAAATCATATCTATGGCAGCAGACGGCTGACGCACTTGAAGATAACTTTATGAGTTATCTCAACGACAGAATGGGTGTATCATCTTCTTCTAATTCTTCATCTTCTGACGAGCGTAAGTTTGTAGACTATACACCTAAGGCTGAACTTGACACAACAACTGGCGATTTTAAAATTGCTAAACTTACCTCTCTTCAAAAAGAGCTTGACTCTTTTAAATGGGATAATGTTTTGCGCGATGCTAACACCAAAGAGGGTAGAGAACAGATTTACACTAACTTTGTTGGTTTTGTAAATCAACCAAATTCAAAGGCGTATACCGATGCTTTCAATGATTATCTTAAAGCACTTAAAAAGAATGAGAAGGGGCTTGACCTTTCCACAAAGACAAATGAAGTTTTTCTGCGCGAAATTGAACGTCTTTATACTGTTAATTACGAAAACTATATGATTACTAAATATGATGAGCATTTTACAAATTACTCACCATACGCAACAATTACCGACGAAGAGATTTTAAGACTTTACGCTGGACAAGTTAAAGCAGGTTATACTCAATATGTAATTGAAAAAGACTCTGCTTATGAAACAAATATGCAATCTGATCCAACCGCTATAAATTATTATAGAGAGGGCGGCGAAGATACCAAATTTTTTCAAGTAGCACATGTGCTTTTCAAGTTTGATACAGATCAAGAAGCTGAGTATAAGCGCATTCAAAGTGATTACAACAAAAACATTTATACTGAAGAGTGGGCATACGAGCAAGACATTAAAAATCTTGTAAGCAAGGTTGCACCAAAAATTCAAAAGACAGCCGAAGGTACATTGACTGACGAAAATCAAACAATTCTTCAAGCTAGTGAGGATGAAAAGAATGCAATAGATATGGCTGCTTATATTCAAAATGAAGTGGCTAAGAAAAATGGTCTGAAAGATAAAGCTACTCTTTTCCGTGATTTCATTTACAAATATAATGAAGACCCGGGTATGATTAAGAAGGATGATTCTTACACACTTGGTTACACCATTGGCGTAAATAAATCTGAGAAAAAAGGTGATAGTGACAAATATGCTGCCGATTATAAAGTTTATTCTAACTTTGTGACCGAGTTCACTGATGCTGCTGTTGGCTTATATGAAAACGCAGTTGATGGCGGAGTAAGTGATTATATAGTTACCGAAAATGGCGTCCATGTACTTTTCTATATGGGAGAAGTTAAAAACTTATTTGAGGGAATTGGTGAAAACTTTACTCTTTCTGATACGCACGTTGACCCTGATACAGGACTTGCACCTATTGAAGTTTTGGCAAGCAGTTATGTAAATTGTTTCGTAAACCGCACCTATTTTGATGTGCTTTATGATACACTTATTACTGACAACTTCGCACTCTTCCAAAATGAGAACATCAAATTGCTTAGAGATAAGTACAATATCAGTCACGATCCCAAAGCTTACGCAGATTTAACTAAATAAAATTTAGCCCTTGAAAGTTTGACAAGGGCTATTTATTTTTGTTATTATAATAATATGAGAAAAAGCGCAACCACAATTTCAAACAGGGAAACCCTCGTCGAGGGCTGCGTTTTTCGTTTTAATGGTGAAGGCGTAAGCGCGGAAGCAGAGCGTTCAACTTGCGGTTTAATTAAATCAGAAGTGAAATATTTTAATAGAAGAGTAAAGCAAAAAGATTCTAGCGAGCAACAGAATAAGCTTGATACAGCAGAGCAGTCAGTTTCAAAAAATAAGGGTAAGAAGAAAAAACTTTGGAACATACTAGGCTTTGTAGCAAATATTTTAGTCGTAGCGGGTATCTTACTTTATAACCTTTTAGGTAAAGAATTTACACCACTTAGCGAACTTAATATAAATTTACTCCCAGTGTTAATCTTATTCTTGCTGTTTGGAGTAATAACAGTAAGTGATATGCTTTTATCAGCTTATCTACTTAAAAAGTCTACTGGACGGGGACGGCCAGCACTTGCTTTTAAAGTAAACGCACTCGGTAGATATTATGACGCGGTTACTCCTCTTGCAACTGGCGGGCAACCTTTTCAGGTGACCTATCTAAATAGTCATGATGTTCCACTTCATGCTGCGCTTTCTGTTCCGCTTGCTAGGTATACATTCTCGCAGATAGTTTGGGTACTTGTAAGCTTTATATGTATGATTGTTTCATTCACAAATAAGGATTACAACTCCTTTGTATCGGTAATGTCCGTAATTGGCTTTGTACTTGGCAGTTTCATGCTTTTTATGGTCATCTTCCTTTCCATTTCCAAGAAAGTAGGGCGAAAGCTGGTAGTAAAAGTTTTGAAACTTCTTCAAAAAATGAAGATAATTAAGAACTATGAAAAGCAATATGAAAAAGTATCAAAGTATATCGAAGACTTCCAAAGTGTTATGCAGCAGTATGCTAAGTCCTTTAAAGACTTTATGGTATTGTTCTTACTCTCGTTGATAAAACTTTGCGTTCAATACATGATGCCATATTTCATTTATGCTATGTTTAAAGGCTTTGAAGGCGGGCTATTCATGCACTTCTTCGTAATGGCAATTCTTATTGACCTTGCTGCCAGCTTCTTCCCATTGCCGGGTGGGTCGGGCGTTAGTGAAATTTCCTTCCAAGTTATGTTTGAATTCTACTTTGCCGGTGGTGCGTTATTCTGGGCACTACTTATGTGGCGATTTATGTCCTATTACATTTACCTATTGCAAGGTATAATTCTTGTAACTTACGATTTTGCCTACGGCAATCGCAAGTATAGATGGCAAAAACGAAAAGCTGAGCTTGCTGAGGAAAGCCAGTATTTTAAACAAGAACAGATAAATCGTTTTAGAGCGCAACGATCTAAGAGGCGTAAAGCGCAGACTAAACGCCCTGTATAAAAGCTAAAAATAAAGCCAACATAAAGTTATGAAAAAGATTAATTCTAACTATGGTTGGCTTTTTGCTTGCATTTCTCTTGCGGTGCTACTCGGCATCAGTATTTATCTTGGTTTGAGCGGATGGTACTACTCTACTGATTTGTCACAAGGTAATGAACTGGAACTCGGGATTAGTTGTGATGTTTCGCTCCCAGCCAACAGCGCGTCAAGTTGCAGTTTTGCCTTTTCGGGCGGCTATTTGGAAGGGGAAAAGTTGCCGCAAGTTATAAATGTGAAAAACAGTGGACAGGACAAGAAAGTTTATCTGCGTGCAAAAATTTATGTTTTTATGGCGGGCAGCACTCTTGCTAATATGGAAATGATTACAAATTCAAACTGGTTTTTAGGGGAAGACGGGTATTATTACTACAATGGAACGTTAATTGAGCAAGGAAAAGTAGGACTTTGCAGCCATGTTGTAGTCGGAGAAGGAAGTCGCCTTCAAAGTAATAAAAAGTATATTATGACCGTGCTTGTTGAGGCGCTTGATGCTGATTTAGATGTGGAAACAGTTTGGGGCGTTAACCCTCTAAATATACCGCAAACATTTGACAATGTGGGCGAAGAGGCTATATAATTAGGCTATAAGGAGAAAGTTATGGATACTAGTCGTAGATTTCCGCCACCGCCACCACCGCCAAGACCACATATTCCGCCTCGTCCGCCTATTAGACCACAGGTGGAAAATCAAGGCAGTGGGATTAATTACGCTCCTGCTAAGCCTCAGCCAAGAGAAGAAAATGAAAATGTGCAGCCTGAAATTAGACCCGTACAAACCGAAGAACAAGTAGTAAATAATAAAAAATCTTTTCCTTTACAAAAGGTAATTCTTATTGCTGCTAGTGCGATTTGTTTCGCGGGTGCTATTGTTTGTGCATATTTCCTCATTTTTTGATATTAAATTTTGAATTTTATTAATATGAAAGACAACAATTCTTTTATGAAAAGGATTGTTGTTTTTTTAGTTGTCTGTGGAATGCTAATCTCCTTTGCTTTTTTAGGAAGGGCTGACTATGATGCTTTTGAGGCTAAAAGCGTTACCTTTGTAACTAGCGAAAGTTACGAGGGTGAGGGTGCGCAGGTTGTGCAGAGCGGAGATGATTACTTTATCAAGGTAGCTAGTGATAAAGCAGCTAAGGTAAAAAAGGAAATTGGGAATATAAAAGGTTACGTATTGCACTTTGATAAGAGCGTAGCCGAGCAGGAAATTTTGTCAAAGTATATTAACTTTTCCTTTCCTCCAGCTACCATTGAGGGAACGCGGGTTATAACAGGCTATTACGCCAAAGAAAAAGATTATAGAATTGTTGATGGTAAAAAGGTGAATGTCCAGATTGCTTTTAAAGAGGATGAAACGCTTGTGGGCTTTCCAATGATACTTATCGGATTTTAAAAATTAGTGTATAAATTCTTAAATTTACGTCAATAAAAGGGCAGGAGGTAATTATGAAAACAAAAATTAAGGAGTTCTTTGGTAGGTTTGGTGTGTATGTAGCGGCAGGAGCGATGGTGCTTGCAGTTTCACTTACATTCCTTATCACCGCATTGGTTGGAGGCAAAAATGCAGTTAATGTAAGTGGGCCTACACTTTCGTTTAGTTTGCCTATGTCTAACCCGACCATTATCAAAGACTATTCAAGCACGGCTTTGCAAGAAAATATAACCCTCAACCAATGGGAAGCACATCTTGCGATTGACCTCACAAGTGAGGATGGACATGTTTATAGTGTGCTTGATGGCAAAGTTACAAAAGTGGATGATGACTATATGAAGGGAACAACCGTAACTATCACTCATGCAGACGGGCTTGTAAGTGTATATTCTTCGCTTGAGAAAAACCTTTTAGTAACCGAAGGTCAACAAGTGAAAGGTGGACAAAGAATCGGTGATGCAAGTAAGAGCGCAGCTGATGAGGCAGAACAGGATGCACACCTTCATTTCTACATGCTTAAAGATGATCAAAAGGTTGACCCAAACAACTATCTTGACCTTCAAAATAAGTAACTCTGGACAAAATCGCCATCATATAATAAAAGCGGAAAAATCCGCTTTTTTTGTGTAATTTTTTTAATTTTGCCTATTGACAGCGGACTATTGTTGTGGTATCATAGTGCTAATGGTAAGGAGGTTTATAATGATTAACACACCTGAGAAAGATAATGAATTTTCTATTCCTACTGGTTTTACAATTGTTACAAATGAAAAAGGGATAGTTTTGAAGAAGGGCAGCGAAGTTCTTTTTGAAGGAAATGACTATAAAGATGCTGGGCAGAACTGGTATCAGTTTAATTCTGAGGATGGGACAAAATACTTCAACACAAAGACAGGGCTTTTCTTGAGAGAAGAACAGGAAGTTTCTGGTTTTGACAACCGTATTGATGTATTTAAAATTGGCGGCAAGTATGTTGTATTTGGTCACAATAGCGGAAAGCTTATCGGCAATTATACAAATATTGAAACAAATGAAAGTGAAGGAGAAGAAAAAGAGTTTGCTTTTGTTCAGAATGGTATGGTTTCTTCCTTTATTAATTATAGAGCAGAGCGTCAACTTTTAACAACTTGGGACAAAATGCCAAAAGAGGTTAACTGGTCTGAAATTTTACGTGAAAATCCTGAAGATTTTGCCTGCCTTCCTATTATTTTCTTTACCGAAAGTGAGGCTGAGTGGCTTAAAAAGTTTAAACGTGCTGCTAAAGAGGGTGTGCGTGCTAGACTTCCACAAACAGAGGACTTTGAATCCGTAGAAGAATTTGATAAGGTTATTGAAGAAAATTCTAAATACTATGAGGAAATTGTTGCCATTGAGAAGGCTACAATTGAAGCTGCTAAGGAAGAACTTGACCGCCGCGAAACAGAAGCTGCAATCGCTAAAACAAAAGCATGCGCTGAAATAGCAGAATTATATAGTGAAAAAGCACGCAAAAAAGTTTCGAGTGATCTTGCAACTGCATTCTTCAAAGGTGGAAATAAAGAGGTTGACAAGGTTTATGATGACGCTGCGACAACTATTGCAAACAGTATGATTGATGAAGTAGTTGCGGGCGCTAAGGCACAGGTTATTAAAAAGGTTATTGCAGACAAGGCTGAAAAATATAAATTTGCGAAAGATGAGGCAATTGAATATGCTGCGGAAAAGGGCGTAAGAAATTCTGAAAACCGAAAAGAAACCTTCAAAGCAGCAAAAGAAGATGCTGAATGTCAATTAAGATTAGCTGTATCAGATGAAATTGGCGATACAATAAAGATTGACGAACTTGTTAAACAAGCAGCATACAACGAATATTTCTATGAAGCAATGGAACTTGATTGCCAGCTTCCTATCTATGATGGTGCAACTTTCTCTGAAGAAGTTTATGCGAACTACATTAACCTTATCAAAGGCAATGCTCAACTTGAAAATCTGGCCGACAAAGCTGCTGAAAACGCATCTACAGCATTATTTGACATAATGAATAGGGTAGTAGATAAGTGCGTGGCAGATGAAAACTTTGCAAAAGAACTCACTGTATCTTCGGTGTCAGTAATGGCGAATAGAATTTTGAATGAAGTTGTAGAGGCTGCTAAGGCGTCAAGCGAGGAAGAGTATAATGAACTTCAAAGAATCATGCGTGAAAAGAGAAATGCTTATGAAGAGCAACTTGATAAGTATGATGAAGATGAGCAAGAAAGTTCTGATGAGGACGATCAAAACTAATTTATTAAAAATCTTGGCATGAAGCCGAGATTTTTTTATTGACAATGGGCATGATATATGGTATATTCAAAAAGGCAAAAGATATTTCTATTTTAAGGAGTCAATAATGACTGTAAAGGAAAAAGTTGAAGAAATTGTAGCAGACTTTTTAAATATTCCAAAAGACTATTTATCTCCGGACGAAAACTTTTTTAATTATGTTGACGAAATAGATTTTGATGTTTTTTTATCAGAGTTTAATAGATATTTTCATGTTAACTTATTAGATTTTGAGGCGTTGTCGGTTAATCAAATTTTGAGTTATCTTCTTGAAGTATATGGAATTTGTGCTGAAGAGGAGTATGCTGTTGAAATGGCTTTAGAAATGTACGATGAAATCTAAAATAAAATTTTTTTAGGAAAAACCACACAATTTTGCTATTTTCGCCTGAAAAATAAAGGGATATAGCCATTAATAGTGATAGAAAAATTTTTTATTAAAATATTTGACTTTATTTTGCATATGCTTTATAATATAGTTGTAATTGGAGGAAGAAATTTATGAGCACACTTGAAAAAGTAAAAAATTTAATTGCTGAGCAGCTTTGCATCTCAGTTAAAGATATTAAGGACGATGCAAATATCGTTGAAGATTTGGGGGCAGACTCTCTTGACGTAGTTGAAATGCTTATGACACTCGAAGATGAATTTGGACTTAGCATTCCTGACGATAAGGTGGAGGACATTAAAACGATTCCAGCAATTGTTAAGATGATTGACAGCGCCAAGAAGTAATTGTCTACAAGATTTGACATAATGTGACAAAATCTCTCATAGGTTATATCGTGGAGGTATAACTCATGAGAGATTATTTAGTTCAAAGGGTGAAAGAGGTGGCAACTTACATTTGTGGCACGCATGACACGATTAGAGGCGCTGCAAAAAAGTTTGGGTTTAGTAAAAGTACCATCCATAATGACCTTTCTAAGAGGCTTTATTATGTTGACGCTACTTTGTACAAACAAACCCAAGATATTTTAGATGAACATTTTGCTGAAAAACATATTAGAGGTGGTGAGGCAACACGAAAGAAGTACACCGTTGAGGCAGAGAGTGAATAAGCAGGTAAGGCCTGCTTTTTTATTAACATTTTTGAATTCGCCAATGCATAAGATATGACAAGAGGTGTCTTATGCATAAATTCATTACAGTACTCTTGGTTTTATTTGTTCCGCTTATTGTAAGTGGTTGTGGAAGTGATGTGGAAGGACTGATAAAGTCAAACATGGCTGAAATTACTCAAACTTACTACGCGGGGGAAGTTGAACTTGACCGCGCATCTATTAGTGTGGGGAAAAGGGAAGAACCATATATAAAGGACGGAATTTGCGGTAAGAGCGTATCATTTTCGCTTGTAACCTTGTCGCTCGGTAGTGAATTTTTTGATTTAAGACTTCCTGCAACCCTTACCATAGATGGAAAAAGCGAGCAGATATTATTAGAACTTGTAAGTAACATATATATGTTTGATCTAGAAAAATCTATAAACACTGACCAAGATATAACGCTATCTTATTTAGATAAAACAATGACTTTGACAAGACAAGAATTCGCAGTAGATTCCGCCTCCGCGCTTAAAACTGCATCTGTGAAACTGCACAACACTCTTGATGATTATATTTCTCGAAATAAGTTAAGCGGTGAATGTTACCTAAAAGTGCTTGGCAGAGTAGATGAAAACTATGATGACTATTTTTGGGCATTTACCTTTATTGGAAGAGATGGGAAAGTGATTAATCTTGTTATGGATGTGACAAGCGGGGAAGTAGTTGGAGAAAAATAAAGAGCGTTGCCCGCTCTTTTTTGTTTGAGTTTAACTATAAAAGTGGTATAATCTAGACATGAGTAAAATGTTTTCAACCGAGAAGGAAAGGGAAAATTGCGTTGTAATTGTTATCTGCACTAAAAAAGATGATGATAGGCAGCGCAAGACTGATGAGATTATACGCTTAGCACAATCTACCGATTTGAATGTGCTTGCTTCTTTTTCGCAAAATGTCAATATGTTTACAAAAGCAACAGTTATGGGGAGCGGCAAATTGGAAGAAATAAAAAAATATATTGATGAGTGCGAAGAGGTTGTTGACCTTGCGATAGTTGACTATGCGCTTTCAGGCTCGCAAATGAAAAATATCTCAAAGGCGCTCGGGGTACGTGTGGTTGATAGAGTTGGGCTTATTATTGATATATTTGCGCGGGGAGCAAAATCAAGTGAGGCTAAGCTTCAAGTTAAACTTGCACAGGATAAATATTTATTGCCTAGGCTTGCCGACATATCGGGCACTAGTGGCAGGTTCGGCGGTGGCGTTGGTATGAGAGGTCCGGGGGAAACCAAGCTTGAACTCAATAGACGTGCAATCGAAAGTGAGATTGTTACTTTAAAAAATCAACTTGCCAAAATTAAGAACAAAAGACAGATAACAAGAAGGGAACGAGATAAAGCGCGCTTGCCAAAAATTGCAATTGTTGGCTATACTAACGCGGGGAAATCCAGTCTTATCAATGTGCTAACAAAAGAAAGTGTTTATGCGGATGATAAATTATTTGCAACGCTTGATACCACAAGCAGAAGAATTTATCTTGGCGATGGACAGAATGCAATTATAACTGATACGGTAGGTTTTATATGTGACCTTCCGCACCAGCTTGTCGATGCCTTTTCAGCCACACTTGAAGAGGCGGCTGATGCTGATCTTATACTTCATGTTGTGGATGCTTCACTTACAAATATGGTGGATGGAAAGGAAGAATTTAAGTTCAATATAGACGTAACAAACAAGGTGCTTGACGAGCTTAATGCTACCAAAAATCGACTTCTTGTTTTAAACAAAATTGACCTATTAAATAAGCCAATTTTAATAGGTGAAAATGAGGTTTTAATTTCTACAAAAACAGGCATGGGAATTGATAAATTAATAAAAATAATTAAAAATAATTTATTTAATTAAAAAAATCATTAAAAAATTAACAAAAAAAGCAAGATTAATTATTTTTGCTTTTTTATTTATTAAATTATTTCAATTTATTTTTTTGTATTTTTTGCACATTGTTGATTTAATTTTTTTAATAATAAATCAAGGTCAACTTCATGTACAGCTGCTGCCTCTTCTACTGTTTCGCTGCTGCCTGCTTGGCAAAATACACAAAACATTCCAAACCCCATAAAAACATCTGAAAGGCTCTGGTCAAGTTCAAGCACCTTGGCTATTGTCATATCTTTAGTTACTAATTGTTCTTTTTTCATTTTATTCTCCTGTCCTTATTTTATATCTTGCCAATGTTTATTGTCAAGTTTTTGAAAAGGTTTCATGCGAAAAAAGTCTTATTTTGCCTTTTTGGAAAATTTAGTTTTTATCAGCATAACCTTATACCATGAAAGAACTTGAAAATGTATTTGGTAAAAAAGTAATAGCGCTCGAAAGTGCGCAGATGATTGGGTATGTGCTAGACATAGTCTTTTCTGCTGACCTTAAAACTTTTAAAGGTTATATTTTGGCGGATGAGGAAAGCGAGCGAGAGGTGTTTTTGCCTTATAAAAGCGTTACCGCTGAGAATGACGAATGCTTTTTTGTTTTAAATGAGAGGGAATGTCAAAGCTATTTCGATGAGGCTAGAACAAATCCTCTTGGCAAAATTGTATATGGCTATGACGGAATAGATTTGGGACGAGTACAAAGTATAATCACTGCGAAGGATAAAGTGGTCAAGATAGTAACCACGAAAGGGGAGATATTGCCAAAACATATTTTAAGCGTGAGTGAGCAGTATATCATTTTTTCTAACAAAAAAAATAAGCAGCGGGGTGATAATCCCTTTAAGGTTGAACAGGAAAATTTGCCTAAGGTGAAAGCAATGGAAATTTCGCCTTCGATTGAGATAAGCCGACCAACAAAGATTAGTTTAAATCCCTCAATGATTTTAAACAAAACTGCCACCTGCGACATCTTTGGATTTAATAACGAACTATTAATAAAAAAAGGCGAAATAATTAATCAAAATTTAATAAATAAAGCAAAAAAACACAATAAATTAAATTATTTAATTTTTAACTCAAAATAATTATTAATTTTGAGTTTTTTATTTGCAATAAAATAATAATTTTATTATTTTTAATTTTTTTATTTTTTTATGTAAAATCAGCACTTTTCGTTTGTATTTTTCGCGACATTTGTAGTACAATAAATCAAGAGGTGTGACGTGGTAAAAGTTATTCCAAGAAAGACAAAAGTTAAACTTGAATTTGTGCGTGGCGTAACTGGCCTTGATCTTGTTATAGGCATTATAGTTGCCGCTATTTTTGCAGTTTTAATTGCGTCACAATTTACTGGCTCTATTTGGGTTGCTCTTGCTTGGGCGGTGCTTGGCATTTCACTCTTTTTTAAGGTTAGTGACGGCGAGAGAATGTATACAACCATGAGTTATCTTGCCCGCTTTTCGATGCAGAAGAAAAAGTATGTAAAAACGGCAACTAAGGGTAAAGGCAATATTCAAAACATTATTCCATTTGAAACAATTTATCAGGACAGATTTATTTCCTTTGGTGAGTATTATGCGCAGGTGCTTGAAGTTAAACCTATTCTGTTTGGGCTTTTGAATGAGTTTAACCAAGACAATGTGATTGGAGCTTTTGCAAATGCTATAAGAAGACTTACTGCTTCGCAAACTTGCGAAATTGTTAAAGTCAACAAAGCGATGGTGTTCGATAATTACATATACAGCGAAAACAAAAAATATGATCAACTTCTCGACCTTATGTATGAAGGGCAGATGTCACAAGCCGAAGTTGATGCAAGAGCGCCTATTTTTGAAGAACGTGTTTCCTTTATTGAAGACAACAACCGAAAAAATAAAGTTTACAAAGACTATTTCTATCTTGTAGTTTTTGATAAAGATATGGAAGCTCTTGAAAACACAGTGAGTGGTATGGCTAGTGCGCTAGCTACTGCACTTACGCCAGTGACTACTAGAAGATTGTTTGGCTCTGAACTTGCAGTCTTCCTTCGCGCAAACTATAATCGTGAATTTGATGAGCGTGAACTTGAAGGTATTCCTTACAGCGAATATAAAAACTGGGCAACCCCAGACAAAATTAAGTTTGGTGCAGCTAAATACAATATTGATGGGAAAAATTATCGTACCTTTGCGATAACCGAATATCCACTTCAAGTTGGTAACGGGTGGGGAACTTCCTTCTTCCTGCTTGACCGAACAAAAGTGGTTATGAAATTTAAGATGTCTCCACAGTTTGAAGCTGAGAAAAAGATTGATAAGGCCATCATGGATATGGAGACCAAACTTTACAAGACGGGTAAAAGTTCAACCCGAATTGAAATTGAAACCCACCTTGAAACTTTGCGTGGACTTTTGGTAGAACTTAAAAACAACAACCAAAACCTCTATGATGTTAACACATATATAACTTGCGAGGACTCAGCAAGAAAAGATATTAAGGCAGTGCTTAGACAGGGCGGCTTTAAATATAGCGAAATGTTTGCTCGCCAAGTTGATGCATTTATTTCAACCAATGTATCACAGCGCGATAATATTAAATCTTATAACCGTGGTATTCCTACTGACGCACTTGCATGCGTGTTCCCATTTATTTCAAGTGAACTTCAAGACGACACTGGTTTCTATATCGGTGACAACGAATATCCAGTATTTGTAGACTTCTTTACAAGAACACCTAGCCGTATTAACTCTAACATGATGGTTATCGGAAAGTCTGGTTCGGGTAAGAGCTTTGCGACAAAGATGCTGCTTGCAAACTTTGCAGCCGATAACACCAAAATCTTTATTTGCGACCCCGAGAAAGAGTATGATAAGCTTACATACAGCTTGAAGGGAAAAATGATTGACGTTGGTTCATCACTTCAAGGTATATTGAATCCTTTCCACGTTATCCGTGCGCTTGATAAAGATGACGATGAAAAGAAGAGCTATTTTAAAACTGATAAAAAAGATGACTCTTTCAATCAGCACCTTCAATTCCTTGAACAGTTTTTCAGAACAGTTTTGGAAGGTATACCAAGTGACGCGTTTGAGGTGCTCAACTCACTTGTTCAAGAACTTTACAATGATTTTAAGATAGACGAGGAAACCGACCTTCAAAAGTTAAAACCTGAAGATTATCCAACCTTTGACGCACTTTACGATTTGACAGCGCGTAAACTTAAATCGGCTAAGGATGAATTCTTGATTAATAACTTGCGAATTGTTGAAGCGTACATTAAAAAGTTTGCTAAGGGTGGACGTAACTCAAACCTTTGGAATGGTCCAACTTCAATTGAAACAAATGAAAACTTTGTTTGCTTCAACTTCCAGTCACTTATTGCTGGAAACAACGAAATGCTTACCAACGCTCAGATGCTTTTGGTTTTCAAATACCTTGAAAACGAAATTATCAATAATAAGGACTACAATAAACTTCACAAGACAAACCGTAAGATTATTATCGTAGTCGACGAAGCGCATACTTTCATTAACCCGCGTTACCCCATTGCGCTCAACTTCATGGCGACTATGGCTAAACGTATACGTAAGTATGGTGGTATGCAGGTTGTAATTACCCAGAACATTAACGACTTTGTGGGGAGTGAGGAAATTAAGCGTCAATCAACCGCAATTATTAACGCCTGCCAATATTCACTCATCTTCTCGCTTGCGCCAAACGACGTAAATGACCTTATTGAACTTTATAAAAACTCGGGTGGTATTAACTCGGAAGAGCAGAATGCGATTGTTACAGCATCTGTCGGACAGGCCTTTGTAATTACAGCTCCGACTGCAAGAACAATGGTTCACATCCACCCACTTGACTATGTAACAACAATATTTAAAGACAAAAACGAATAGGAGAGAAAATGAAGAAAAAGATAACTCTGTTATTATGCACTTTCTTACTTGCGCTGACAGGTGTCTTTTTCGTTGGTTGTGGCAAAGTTGACGAGTCTAAAACTAGCCTTACTTGCTCTTCTAGTCCTGTAACCTTAAATGTGGGGGGAGAGACTACAATTACTTTCACTATTGAAAATTTCGCAGACGGAATGGACGGGGAGCTTAATATTACCTATCCAAACTTTATTGAACTTACTCAAACCGCACCTCGTAATGGACAAACTCTTGTAACAATTAAGGGGGTTAAACCTGGCTTAAATGGTACTATTATTGCAACTACTAAGGCTGAAAAAACCTGTATGGTTCCGATAAGCGTACTAAAAACATCTGAAACAATTGAGAATAATAACGATAATCTTTTTGTAACGCAGCAGTCGCCTTTTGTGCCATCTGCTGCAAGTTTCGTTCTAGACGAAGGCACAAATGTGACCGACCTCGAGTACCATTTCTACGGATTTCACAGCGTTGAAGATGAAGAAATCACTTTTGATGATGTATCTAGCCGAAACCGATTTGAAAGTGTGAGCCTTGAAGGCAAATATTTAATCTTTAAAAATGGTGACGACCTTTATACATTGAAAAAACCTCAAAAGCCTATTGACGGATATGAAAACATTTCAATCGAATTTATGGAAGTTGAGAAAGATGAGAATGGAGGCTATAATTTTGGTAATGCACTTGCAGTAGGGCTTGCTCAAAAATTTACTTTTGTTGCTTTCTATGGCTATAACAGTGATGGAGATGACAATAAGCCTATTGCTGTAGCTAGAGAATTTACTGTTCTCGACGCGCTTATTGACGGCGAACTTTCTTTTGAATATGAAAGTGGGCCTGATTATACCGAAGACAACAAATTATTATTCGTTCCAAATTATGAGGAAAATATCAGCTGCAATAGTATTGCTCTTACGCTTGATATCGGTTCTTCAAACAAGCTTATCAGTGAACCTAAAATCACATTTGGCAATCCTTCTGCTTTCAGTTGGAAAAGAACATATGCCGAAAATGGAGTCTATACCTACCTTATTACCAACTTGGCTCAATCTTCATTTGAATCTTATGTTGAATTTAACTATTATTATTTAGGTTATGAAGCGGAAAGCGACAACAATGTAAACCATGTTCAAAGAGTAGATATCAGTGTGGTTTACAAACCTGAAGGAATGCTAGTAAATAAATATACTGAGGGTCAGCATAAGTATAATTTCTATAATACAGTTTACAATGAAGGCTGGCAGGATCTCAATCTTGAATTAACTCCGTCGGGTAGCGGTTACGATAGCCTTACCGTCGAATTTGATGAAAACAAAGTTAAACTTCGCTATTTTAACGGGCAGACTTATGTGGATGTTAAAAATGAAGAACCAATAAAAGATTTTAATATCGAAAACAAACTTCAAGCGAAAGGTGCCTCGGGCGGAGAGGCTGGCGATGGCATAATCGAATTTGTATTAGGCTATGATATTTTAGGCAATGGGGACGTTAGATACAAGCTTGGCTATACACTGTCGGCAGGTGCGAATGCAGTCTTTTATCAAAATACAAAGCATCAAGTTGATGGAATTTCTGTAGCATATGATCCTAATACAAAGTATAAAATTGATAAAGCCATTTTTGTAAATTCTACTTTCAATTCTGCGGTAGTAACCCATGCTTCTGGGAATGATGTTGCAAGTGTAACATGCGCCCCTAGTGAAGATAGTCAAGAGGGAGATAAGTACCCACTAGTATTGACAATCGCCACCTTAAAAACAGGCTCGGGCGAATATAAAATTACGCTTGATAATGGTTATTCTATCATTGTAAAGATTAATGTTGAAAAAAGCATCGACAGTTTTTCAATTGAGTATAACAGTTCAAATGGTGCGATAGCAAGTTCTGAAAATACTTACAATAAGATTGAGGATGATACGCTCACTTATGAAACAAACTTATATATCTTAAACAATGTTTCAAAAAACGCGGAATTTACTTTGGTTGCAAATGGTGATGTTAATGCGGGAATAGACTTTAAGGTTTCTTTAGCTAAGGAGGGAAATAACTTTACTTATGACTCTTCAAACATGCCAAAATTCACTATAAGAAATGTGGCTGACGGAGAAGGGAAGCTTGTTTTAAAAATTGAATTTTTGCGAGTGTCTGATGAATATACTAGAGAAAATGTAGATATTACTTATAATGTTAATATAATTACATATAGTTACATAGATAAACTTAATGTGCTAAAAACTAAGGACGGAAAAGGACAATATGGGGAGGGCGTAATTGCTTCCTATGTTAATATCTACACCGGCGCAAATAACGTTGATGCTAGGACGGTTCAATTAAAATTAACAACGAACAAAAGTGGCTTTGGTTTCTATGATCCAAATAAAGACCAAAATGGCAACATCATTAGACATCATGATACTTTTGACCCTAAATTTGTTTATTTTTCTGTGCCGGGTGAAGTTGAAAAAATGTGTTATGTCGAAGGCGGAAATAATATCTACACAATCGGCAATTTTGGGACTTTTGATACTTCCACTCTGACCTTTACTGCAAATTCGTCAACCACATTTAATGAATTTGTTATGATTGCGCATGTTCGTCAGTATGGAAGGTCATACCAGTTTGAAATAACCTTTAATGGTGAACCTTATGTAAGAGTCAGTGAACTTACTCTTGAAAAGAGAGTTGAAGAAATGATTTTCTCGGCAAACAAAGAGTCAACCAAAAAGCAAAGCTTGCTTGTGCTTGACGCGACAGCCGGCGCGGCAACCAACTCTTCACTTAAAGTGTTCTTCAGACCTGATGAAGTTGATGGGCAGCTTGTAAATATATTCGGTGAAAATAATGAGGGCGTTATATATACTCCGCTTGAGGATGGAAAAACTTTCCTTATTTCACTTGATTGTAGCAAATTTGTTGGAACGCCGCTTTCTTTCTCTAATGAAGAACTTAAAGGGACGCTTGAAATTGCTGCAACTGATTGGCTTCTTGGCGAGGAAACCATTGACCCTATCTTTAACGACAAAGTCATCAGAATTACTATCAGATATGCAAACGGGACTGAAAGCAACCCATTCGCTTTAATTGAGGCGGAAGATGTAATTAGCATTAAAAATGCACCTGGGGCGCATTATGTTATAAATACTCAAATTGATATGAAAGGGCATGAAGATAAACTTCCACTCGGTGCTTTCTCTGGTAGCATTATTGGCAAAAATGACTATGCTAAAATTTATAATATTAATGTTAACAAGGGCAGCGATGCACATTATGGTCTTTTCACCTCTATTGAAGAGGGTGGACTGATTAAAAATGTGAACTTTGAAGGCTCTATTAATGTAACAAATGCTGAAGACAATGCTAAAATTGGTCTTTTAGCTGGTGAAAATAAAGGAACGCTATCAAATATAGGTGTTAAAATTACCTCACATTCAAGCGTGAGCGTTGGCAGCGGCGCAAGTGTAAGCGTTGGCAGCGGCGCAAGTGTAAGCGTTGGCGGCGTGGTTGGTGAAAATCATGGAACAATTAGCCAAGACTATACGCAATTTGAAGTTGGCGGCGAATTTGCTGGACAAGTGCCAAATCTTCTTCTTAATATGAAAGGCGCAAGTTTGGTTGTTACTTATCAAGCTTCTAGCGCACGCGTTGAGACACCAACTATTAAAGCTGGCGGTGTGACAGGATACAACAAGGGCACAATAGAAAAAACTGATGCTACAAATCTAACCCTTTACGGATACCTTAACTATCTTGCTTATGCAAATGTTGAAGTAAAATGCGGTGACAGTGCCATTACTGATGGCAAACAGGGAACGACTTCTTATGTCGGCGGTGTTATTGGCTATAATGACGGCGGATATCTTTTAGGTACGCTTGCAAATGATGAACAGTATGTTGCTGGCACAGGTATTGTGGTCGGCGGAACTATCATAGGGCCTAACTATGTCGGCGGCGTTGTGGGTTATATTAATGGAAATGCGACCGTTGATGGCGTACAATACATTGACAACATTACAACTAGAGCATTTGTGCGTGGAACGGGTGCGAATGTAGGACTTGTAGTCGGTGAGGCTATAGCAACAACAGCACCAGCTTGCTTTGTTCAGGCTGTTGATGAGGGCGGACAGGCCATAGAAGCTGCTATGTTTATTAGATACCTTACTAAAGAGACTCAGACTTATATTGGTGCAGACGATGGAAAAACTAATCTAAATAAATTAGCATATGGCGGAACATGTGGGCTGAAAGTTGATGAGATAACAAGCTATCTACAGAGACCACTTGTTAAAATAACAGATGCAAATGCTAGTCTTGATACCTCTAATAAGAGTTATTATGGTGATTATGTAGAAATAAATGGCGTTCTGGATACAAATACAAAACAGAAAGATGTAAAAGGCATTGAATTTGACAAGGATACTAATGTTTGGACTATAACACCTAATGATAAGTTTGCCAAGTTTGAAAGTAAAGATATTTTCTATGTTTACTATTTCAAAGCTGCGTTAACTCAAAACGATAGTTTTGACGAGGGTAGGCAGGCTGCGCTGGATGAGAGATTTAATACACTTAATTCAAGTTCAGACCTCTATCCATTTAAGGCTGATTCTGGGCTTATGTTTAAATCGTCAAACCCGAGTGTAATTGATATTGATGAGTACGGACAAATAACTGTTAAGCGTCTTGGAATGGTAGAAATTACTATATCTAGCATATTAAATACTAACGACAGTAAGCGTTTCTACTTGAAATCGGTAGGTTACTTTAATGGCGATGAAAATCTTTCAATCGTATATCCTCAACCAGCAGCGACTACTCAACCTTATGATGAAGATAGTAAAATTGAAATTAGAGGTACGAGCGTAGGGCAAGTTTATGTAGTGCCAAATTATAAGTATAATAATACTATTACGGATGGTGGACTTGCTCGTTTTGAGAATGTGACCGTTCAGCTTGACTCTTGCAACGATATAAAGGTTGAGGCGGCAGTGATTGACGGTGGAGCAATGCCTGATGACATTGATTCAATGGCTATTTCGGTAAATAACCAAACTTACTTTACTATTACAAATAATGGTCAGTCGCTGACTATTAAAAGAAATGCAAATCCCGAATCAGGCACTTATTATTTGCATATCCGTACCTATATCGAAGCTTCATTAGGTGAGGGGAAAAATTATAAAGCTTATGTAAATAAGGATATTATTGGTACAAGATTAATATATACTAAAGGTGCAGAGCTTATTGCAACTGACAGCTTTGAGATGCCTGTATATAGCCATATTGAAAGTGAACAAAAGATTTACATAACTTCACAAAGCGACAATGAAGAGCTTGAGTATAGAATCCTTAGAGATGGGGAAATCGTTCAAGGTGATTATCTAAATGACGAGTCCTACCCTGAAAATGATGGACTTTTCCATATTGATTTTGTCCCTAATGGCGTAAATGATAATGGCGAACAAGTATTTATATTAAAGGTTACTATCAATAAAAATTCAGATGCATATAAAGATCGCTATATCAATTCGATTTATGGAGATTATACTATCTTAGTTTACGCTCAAAGCAATCACAGCGTGTTTGCTAGAGTAATCTTAAAAGTAAATGAAATTGGGCTACAAGCTATTACCGAGGACACCTATTCTAGCATTGCAGAAATTGATAACGCAACTAGATCTTCTACAGTGGTACCGGGTAAGCGGGGCTTGATGATACTTAACATGAATCCAATCGACGCTGACTTTGACAGGCTTGAAATCTATTCGGAAGATGCAGGCAATCTAAGTCTAAGCCTTATGGCAAAAAAGAAGGATAGCAATGGACAATCGGGTGCTGACCAATATGAAGCTAAAGTTATTCAAGGTGCTGTGAGTACAAACAGACTTTCAATCTCGCTTCAAGATATTTTGTCAGTTTACAATAACAATGCTGCTTATGTAAATTATAATGGCGTGATATATATAAGCTATCTTGTTACAAACCCAGCTTTTAAAGATGGTCAAACTTACAATATCAAAATTGACGCATATAGAAATGGGAAATTGCTTCCATGTTCTAAGACTGTGTCGCTGAAAGTTCAGCTTCCATACTTCATTCAAGGTGAGCTTGTCGGCGGAAATGAAATTAAGTTGGAAGAGGAAGGAATTGATAATGCATACCAAGTTGCTAGGGGACTTAGCTATAAGCTCAACCTATCATATTATGGTTTTGCTTACGAGGACATTACAGTGACCTCCAATATTCCAACCGTTGCTAAGCCTGAGAAGATTGGCGGGGAATATTATATTAAGGTTATGCCTAACCCACTTAACTATAAAGATAAACCAAATGGCTATCCGGTAGAACTCACAATTAGTGCAACTAGGCTAGATGAAGGAGTGCCTACAACTGAAACATGGACAACTAGGCTTTACGTTTTAGAGTGGCTTATGAAGCAAAATGGCAGTAAAGACATTGTGACTGATATGGATGGAGGAATGATTAACATTCAAGTTGGAAGCCGTCGCACGCTCGGTTTTGACCTTTCATCTATTGTTGAATATGACCAGACAAGCGACCAAAGCGAACTTATTAGACAGCGTATTAACATATTTAGTGAACAGCTTGCTAAGGCGGCGACATGGAACGCTTATACAAATGTCAACCAAATAGGTCAGGCAAATGGTAGACCTGCTTATGAAGGAAACTGTGAAACTGAATATGACTTACTCGTAGATAGCCCTATTGAAAACATGTACTTTAAATCACAGGGGCTCACTGTGACACCTATGATGACGCACAAGGGGGCATCGTCATATTATAGCTTCTCTGTGAAGGTGGGTTACAAAGTAGACAGCGGAGTATATGTCCCTACTTTAATTACAGAGCAGACAGAAGTGCTTTCTACTACATTTACCTTTAATGTGTTCCAATTCAGTTCACTTGATCACCCAATTCCAATTTCTACCTATGAAGAGCTTATGGACATTGAAAATCAGAAGGGTGGAAATTACATCCTTATGGCTGATATTACTCTGCCGACTGATTTTAAACCATTGACTTCTCAAATCGCTTCCTTTGATGGAAATGGAAAAACCATAAGCTTTGCCGGAGAGTATAACTTCGGTGAGAAGGGCGGACTATTTGCTTCGCTTAGTGATGGGGCAGTTGTTAAGAATGTAACGATAAAGCTTAACGGAAATGTCAACTTTATCATGGACGCTGACGATTTCCGCGTTGGGCTAATTGCAGGCGAGAATAACGGAAATATTACTAACTGCTATGTTCATTCTTCTGCGACTACTAGTACTACACTTACCGCTATCGGTAGGAACTATACAAGCGCAAGCTATATTGCCGGCATCGCAGGTGAAAACAGCGGAAATATCACAAACAGCCGCGTTTCTATCAGTATGACAAGCAGTTATAACATGGCGGGCATTGCAGGAACTAACTCGGGGATAATTGCAAGCAGTTATTTCAAAGAGGGCAGAATTGTCAGTCAAAGCAGCCAGCCTCAGCACCATGTTGGCGGACTTGTAGTTGAGAATAGACAAAATGGAAAAATAATTACAAGTTATGTTTCTGGCGCTCAGTCGGATAACAAGGTATACTGTGACGATACTGTTAACTACTACATAAAAGGAAGTTCAATTGCAGGCGGCTTTGCTTATGAAAACCAAGGCATGATTGAAGATTGTTATTCTAATATCTACACTCGAAGTGGAGAGAGTAGTGCGGGTTTCGCCTATGCCAATGGCGGAACTATCCGCAACTGTTTCTCACTTAGCGTACTTGAAAATAAACTTGACTCATCGGCAGGATTTAGCTACTTAGATGTTGACCAAGACGGCAATAAAGGTAGCTTTGCTAATTGCTATTATCTGAAAGATTCAAATGCAAAAATCAACACTTCAATAAGGACTTTAAGCATTCCTAGTTTAGAGCCAGCCGAGTTTGGACAGGCTGATATTGGCAACTTCAATAATCGCTTTGATGAATATTCTTACACCAATAAGGAAACCAGTGGTGTTTGGTATTATGAAGGGAATATGGGAAGGCTTGAACTTGTTGCGCCAAATGTAATAGCCTCTAGCGTGAGAACGCTTAAAGATACACAAATAGACGAATCGACAGGTCAATCTACATATTATTATGAATATGAAGGGGCGTCTATTGGTGAGTCTGAAAACCCATATCTTGTAAGCAGCGCAACTGAACTTGAGCAGTTCATGCTTGCACCTATGACAAAGTCGGGGCTTAACAATAAACATTATAGACTCATTGGTAATATTGAATATGAGGTAGGCGAATTATCAGAACTTTATCAGATAACTTTCTTTGGTTCAATTGAAGGAAATGGCATGAGGATTAGAAACATGACAAGTTCTTCAAGTGCGGCACTTGAAAACGGGGGAATGTTTGCTCAGATAGGTCGCGACTCAATAAATCGTGGTGTGGTGACTAACCTCACGCTCGAGCCTCGCAGAGTGTCCTTTGCAAACACTGCCTGCGTGGGCGCGCTTGCGGGAACATTGACTTATAGTGATATATATAATGTTGACATTTACACTGAAAACGACGCGGTAGTGCTTGGACAAAATATGGTCGGCGGGCTTGTAGGAAAGCTTGAAGGGACGTATAGCATTGGAAATGTTTCAAGCAATGTTTCGGCTGTTGCTTACTACATTCCGCCTGACACCGGTATTGAAAATGGACAAGATAAAAACTCCTATGGTGAAAGTGGAAATAGCAACCATATCTACTCTTATGCGGGTGGACTCGTTGGTTACGCAGATGGAACAGGAACTGTTAAGTTTGCCCAAATCTCTAATGTAAGTGATGTAATGGGAGATCGTATCGGTATAGCTGCTGGCGGCGTGGGAACAAATTCAACTTTCGACTATATATATGTTACGCCTAGCGATGATACAAATCTAAAAGCTTACTCTTATGCAGGGCTTGCCTTTGGTGAGATTAAGGGTAATGTGAAACACGTTAGCGTTTTAGGCTCGGATACTGACAGAAATATATTCTCACTTGTGCCACAAACTCCAAAAGCGGTTGGTGGACTTGCTGGACTTATGTTTGGTGGAAATGTGAGTGATTGTTATGTGAGTCAGTCTCTTAATATCGAGGCGATTGTTAGTGGCGAAAGTGAAATTTCAGGCATTAACAATGTCGGAGGACTTGTTGGAATTGTAAGAAGTGCAGATGCTCATATTGATCGTGTAATCGTCAATGTTCCAATTGCTGCGAAAGCGGTTAAGTCTTTGGGCGGCATTATTGGCGAAGCTTCGTCAAATGTAACCATAAATGATGTTGCGGTGAAGAGCGAAGATTTATCTATTAAAGGACGAATTTCGAATGTTATGCTAGGAGGTTTTATAGGCACACTTTCAAACCCTACTTCTTCAATTAAGAATAGTTACTCTCATGCAAATCTTAAAGTTGATACACATGTGACAGGCAGTAACATTACAAGTAATGTGGGAAGTTTTGTGGGTAGTGGCATCCCAGCCGTTATGCAGTATTGCTATTCAACAGGATCAATTAATGTTACAATGGAAGATTATAAGTCGAATGCTTCTAAAACGAACTATGGTAATGCGGAAAGCGGGCTAGAGTTAACATCTCAGATGAAAGACTTTTCTAGTGTTTGGTTCTTCGGATATAGAACAGGTGATATTGAGAGGGGTAATTATGAAGGCTCAACTGCTATGTTGAAATACGAGGGTAAAAAAGACACGCGCAATGTTTCACTTGTAAAAAATGACCTTGGATATGGTAGTCGCATTTGGCTGGGCGCTACTTCGGAGCAATTAAAGAAAGATGTTTTGAAAGGTATTTTTGTTGAAGCAAAACAATTAAATCAGGGTTTGGCTTTCCAAACAATTCCAACAAACACTGAAAAGTGGACAATCGGAACGGACGGCTTCTCAGTGCTTAAAATGGAAGATGACTTTACTTGGCTTAGATAAAAAAGAAGGGTTTATCCCTTCTTTTTTTTGTATTTCTTGTTAATTTATTTGCAAATTTTGGCGGAGTATGGTATTTTAGTATTGATTTACTGGGATTTGCAGGTATAAATCTCATCTTTTTTGTGTAAAATTTCAAAAAATAGTTGACAAGTATATGCCTATTTGATATAATAGTTGAAGTTAATAATGGGCGCTTGTGGGAAAATTGAGAAAATTTATTATTAAATAACTAAAAATTAGGGGACTATTGTGGCCTTTTGGGCTATGATGTCCTCTTTTCTAGTTTATTTTTCCATCACCTAAATTGTAAGGAGAAGGCAATGACCGTTAATGTGAAAAAAATCAAAAATGGCAAGGCAGAGAGATATAGCTTTGCTCGCTGCGAGGAACTGGTTGAAGTTCCTAATCTTCTTGAAATTCAAAGAAACTCTTATCAGGATTTCTTAACAAAAGGCATCAAAAGCGTTTTTGATGAATTTTTCCCACTCACTGATTATAGTGGTAAAGCAAAACTTTACATCACTGAGATTTTACCTTTTGGTGAGCCTAAATATTCTATTAAAGAATGCAAGCGTCGCGGTGCAACTTACAGTGCGCCACTCAAAGTGAAGGCTCGCTTTGTTGTAGAGGAAACTGGACAAGCTGTTGAGCAGGAAGTTTTCATTGGTGACGTACCTATGATGACTGAGCAGGGCTCTTTTATCTACAATGGAATTGAAAGAGTTGTTATCAACCAAATTGTTCGTGCACCAAGTGTATACCTTGGAAGAGAAAAAGAAAACAATGCAACACTTAAAGCACAAATGATTCCTGTACATGGTAACTGGATTGAAGTTGTTCAGGGTGCAAACGAAATGCTTAAAATTGTTCTTGAAAGAAAGAGCAAATTAAGCCTTGGACTTTTCCTTAAATGTTTTGGTTTTACAAACGAAGAAATTTTAAAAGTTTTCGGAAACAACCGTTATATTAAAAATGTAGTTGAGCGTGAAACTCAGGTTACACAAGAGGAAGCTTTAATTGAGTTTTCTAGAAAAACTCGTCCAGCCGATGTTGCATCAGCTGAAACTACTAGAAACTGGCTTAACGTTTCTTTCTTCACAGACGCATACTACAACCTTTCACTTGTAGGCCGTTATAAGTTTAACAAACGTCTTGCACTTCGTGAACGTCTACCGGGTCTTGTTAGTGCGGAAGATATCATTGCTGATGGTGAACTTCTCGTTAAAGCAGGGGAAGAGTTCACAAGAGAAAGTGCAAACACTGTTCAAAACGCTGGTATCAACGAAGTTTGGGTTCAACTTCCAAACAAGAAACACCTTATGCGTGGTAACAACCGCGTTACTCTTAGCGCTGTTATTCCTTGCAAACAGGAAGAACTTGGAATTAAAGAAGACGTTTACTATCCAAAACTTCAACAGATTATGAAGGAAAACAAGACCAAAGAAAAGCGTCTTGAAGCAATTAAAGCAAGTGCTAAAGATCTTATCATTACCACTCTTACAATGGACGACATTTTGGCAACTATTTCTTGCTATCTTGACGTGCTTGAAGATATTGGTACTATCGATAGAATTGAACACCTTTCAAACAAACGCGTTGCTACTGTTGGTGAACTTACTTGCAAAGCATTCCGTGACGGTGTGACAAGACTTTCTATAAATGTTAAAGAAACCTTGCAAGGTCGTGAATTTGTCGAGGTTACTCCATCTCAAATTATGAATCCGAAAGCAGTGAACAAAGCCCTTAGAGATTTCTTCTCACAATCACAGCTTTCTCAAATCATGGATCAGAAAAACCCACTTTCTGGTATTACACAGAAACGTCGTGTTTCTGCGGTTGGACCTGGCGGTATCAAGAAAGAGCGCGCAGATCCAGAAATTCGCGATATTCACTATACACACTATGGTCGTATATGTGCTATCGAAACACCAGAAGGTCAGTCAATTGGTCTTTTGAACACACTTGCTGCTTATGCTCGTATTAACGAGTATGGCTTCCTTGAAACACCTTACAGAGTTGTTGACAAGGAAAAGGGTGTTGTAACTAAGAAGATTGTTTATAAAATGGCTGATATTGAAAATGAGAGCTTTATCGCTCAGGCTATTGAACCTCTTGATAGTGAAGGACACTTTGTAAACAAGCGTGTAACTTGCAGACATGGTTCAACAGTTACCGAAGTTCCTGCAAGTCAAGTTGACTATATGGACGTATCTCCACGTCAATGTATCTCGGCTGCAACTTCTCTTATTCCATTTGTAAACAGCGACGAAACAAACCGTGCCCTCATGGGTGCGAACATGCAGCGTCAGGCAGTTCCACTTCTTAGACCAGAATCTCCAATCGTTGGTACTGGTATGGAAGCTAAGGCAGCTAGGGATAGCGGATGCGTTCATCTTGCAAAGCATGATGGCGTTGTAAGCTATGTAAGCGCTGATGAAATTCGCGTTAAATGCCCAGATGGCGGAGAAGATATATACAATCTAACCAAATTCGCTAAGGCAAACGATGACGTTTGCTATAACCAAAAACCTTGCGTAAAGAAGGGTGAAAATGTTAAAGCGGGCGATGTGCTTACTGATGGGTATTCGACCGACAATGGCGAACTTGCCGTTGGACGCAACGTTCTTATCGGTTATCTTAACTGGGAAGGACAAAACTACGAAGACGCTATTCTTATCAATGAGCGCCTTGTAAAAGATGATGTTTATACATCTATCACTCTTTATGATCAGGAAATTAAGTGCCGCACTACTAAGCTTGGTGATGAGCAGATTACTCGTGATATTCCAAACCTTGGTGAAGAAGCGCTTAAAGACCTTGACGAAAACGGAATTATAAGAATTGGTGCAGAAGTGCATCCAAATGACATCCTTGTAGGTAAAGTTACTCCTAAGGGAGAAACTGAACTTACTCCTGAAGAAAGACTTCTTCGTGCTATCTTTGGTGATAAAGCGCGTGAAGTTAGAGATACCTCTCTTCGAGTTCAACACGGAAAGGGTGGTGTCGTAGTTGACGTTCAAGTATTCTCTAAGAAAAATAAGGACGACCTTGAACCTGGTGTAACTATGATGGTTAAAGTCACAGTTGCTCAAAAGAGAAAAATCTCTGTCGGCGATAAGATGGCTGGTCGTCACGGAAACAAGGGCTGCGTATCTTTGGTTCTCCCAGAAGCTGATATGCCTTACCTTGCAAACGGACGTGCGCTTGATATTGTACTCAGCCCACTTGGTATTCCGTCTCGTATGAATATCGGGCAGGTGCTTGAAGTTCACCTTGGTCTTGTTGCCAACAGTCTTGGCTGGAAGGTTGCAACTCCTGCATTTGATGGCGCTACTGCTGACCAAGTGCGTGACCTTCTTGTTGAAAACAACTTCCGTCCAGACGGAAAAGTTCAACTTTACGATGGAAGAACTGGCGAACCATTTGAAAACCTTTCAACTATCGGTATGAAATACATGCTTAAACTTGAACACATGGTTGATTCTAAGATCCATGCTCGTTCAATTGGACCTTATGCTCTTATCACTCAACAGCCTCTTGGTGGTAAATCTCTGTTCGGTGGACAAAGATTTGGTGAAATGGAAGTTTGGGCTCTTGAAGCCTATGGTGCATCTCACATTTTACAAGAAATGCTTACTGTTAAGTCAGATGACCTTAACGGACGTGTTAAGACTTACGAATCTATCATTAAAGGACTGCCTATTGCAGAACCGGGAATTCCTGAATCCTTTAAAGTACTCGTTAAAGAGCTTCAATCTCTTGGTCTTGATATTAAGATTCTTACCGATGGAAATAAAGAAATCTCACTTGCAGAACTTTCACAGGATGAACATGATCAAGTTACTCTTGCAAGTGATACAGAAAACGATCTTAAAGATATCACTCTTGACTTTGATGAGGTGCTTACTCCAAGCGAAGAGAGCGATAAAGAGCTTCAAGAAGTATTTGAAGAAAGTACAAAGAATGATTCTCTTGATAGCATTGATATCTTTGATGATTTCGGGGATTTTGATGAATAACTCGCGGGCGGCAACTAGGATTTTTAAACGCCAGTACGCCTAACGGCTAGTGGCTAAAATCCGTTTCCCCCGCGTGCCCCTTTCCGCCCCCTTGAAAATTTCGTACCGACAATTTTCTGGCGGGGAGAGGTGGTCAATAAATTTTATAGCCGCGCAAAGCGCTTCCCCTATAAAATTTATTGACAAAATTGCGATTAAATCGCACAAGTAACAAATTTTAAAAAGGAAAAAGTGTTATGTTTGAATTAAACAACTTTGATTCAATTAGAATCGGCATTGCTTCACCAGAGAAGATCAGAGAATGGTCTCATGGTGAAGTTACTAAGCCGGAAACTATCAATTACCGTACTCAAAAACCAGAGAAGGACGGTCTTTTCTGCGAGAAAATTTTCGGACCTAGAAAGGACTGGGAATGCCACTGCGGAAAGTATAAGAGAGTACGTTACAAAGGCGTAGTCTGCGATAAGTGTGGTGTAGAAGTTACCAGAGCGAAGGTTCGCCGTGAGAGAATGGGACACATTGAACTTGCTGCCCCATGTACTCATATTTGGTTCTTCAGAAATGTGCCTTCTAAGATTGGTACACTGCTTGAAATGACTCCTAAAGCACTTGAACAGGTGGTTTATTATGTTTGCTATGTCGTTTTAGACCCTAAAAACACTGATTTCCTTTACAAACAGGTAATTACCGATAAAGAATATCGTGAAGCGGTTGAAAAGTTCGGAGCAAACAGCTTTGAGGCTGGTATGGGTGCTGACGCTATTAAGCGCCTTCTTAGCGAAGTTGACCTTGAAAAAGAGTCGAAAACTCTTAAAGAGACTCTTCCAAACATGAAGGGACAAAAACGCATTAAAGCTATGAAAAAACTTGACGTTGTTGAAAGCTTTATTAAGAGCGGAAACAACCCAACTTGGATGGTGCTTGATGTTATTCCTGTTCTTCCACCAGAACTTAGACCTATGGTTCCACTGGATGGTGGTAGATATGCAACTAGTGACCTTAACGATCTTTATAGACGCGTAATTAACAGAAATAATCGTCTTAAAAAACTTATTGAGCTTGGCGCTCCTGACGTTATTATCCGTAACGAAAAGCGTATGCTTCAAGAGTCAGTTGATAACCTTATTGACAATGGTAAGAGGGGAAAGGCTGTTCAATCTTCGAAGCAGCGCGACCTTAAATCACTTACCGCTATGCTTGGCGGAAAACAGGGACGTTTCAGATTAAACCTTCTTGGTAAACGTGTTGACTATTCTGGTCGAAGCGTTATCGTTGTTGGACCTGAACTTAAAATGTATCAATGCGGACTTCCAAAAGAAATGGCGCTTGAACTTTTCAAACCATTTATTATCAACCGCCTTGTAGAACTTAACAAATCTCACAATATCAAAGCTGCAAAGCGCATGATTGATAAGGAAAAACCTGTTGTTTGGGATATTTTGGCTGAAGTTATTAAAGACCACCCAGTTTTCCTTAACCGTGCGCCTACACTTCACAGACTTTCTGTTCAAGCTTTTGAGCCTGTCCTTGTTGAAGGACGTGCAATTAAGCTTCACCCATCTGTATGTCCTGCTTTCAACGCGGACTTCGACGGTGACCAGATGTCTGTACACGTACCTCTTTCAATCGATGCAAGAACTGAGGCAAGAACACTTATGCTTGCTTCAAACAACCTCTTAAAACTTTCAGATGGTAACCCAATCGTTACTCCTGACCAAGATATCGTACTTGGCTGCGCATATATGACAATGGTTAGACCTGGAAGTGAGGGAGAGGGGAATATCTATGCTTCTAAAGAAGAGGCTATGATTGCATATCAAACTGGCAATCTTGCACTTCAAGCAGAAGCAAATATCCGTCTTACTAAAAAGGTTGATGGCAAGACTTACTCTAAACTTGTAAAAACTTCTATTGGAAGACTTATCTTCAATGATGCTATTCCACAAAACCTTGGCTATGTTGATAGAACTAAGGAAGAGAATATTTGCGAGCCAGAAATTAATAAGGCTCTTAAAAAGGCTGACCTTAAAGATATTATTGGCAGAGCATATAATGTGCTTGGTACTAGCGAATGTGCTAAACTTGTTGACCGCATTAAAGAAACCGGTTATAAATTCTCAACTTTGGCAGCGCTTACTGTAAATATCTTCGATATTGAAGAGCCTAAATTTAAGGAAGAAATCGTTAAAGAGGCAGAGGGTAAAGCTCTTGAAAACGAAAAGCTTCTTCGTAGAGGCCTTATCACTCTTGACGAAAAACTTAGAAACAACCGTGACATTTGGAACGAGGCTCGTGGTCAAATCAAATCTAAACTTCTTGGCACTTTCGACCAGTTTAACCCATTTAGCATTATGGTTACTTCAAAAGCGCGTGGTAGTGAGGACCAGCTTACTAACGTCTGCGGAATGATTGGTATTAAAGCGACCGCTTCCGGTGAAATCGTGGATAACCCAATTAAAGCAAGCTTTAGAAAAGGTTTGTCACCTATCGAATATTTCCTTTCAGCGCGTGGTGCGCGTAAAGGTCTTACCGATACTGCGCTTAAGACTGCGGACTCTGGTTACCTTACTCGTCGTCTTGTTGATATCTCACAAGATGTTGTGGTAACTACCGAAGACTGCTTTGCAGACGCTGGTGAAAATGTAAAAGGCGTTTGGGTAAGTGACCTTGTTGCTGACGGGGCAGTTCAAGAAAAGTTAAGTGAAAGAATTTATGGCCGTGTTGCTGTTGACGAGATTGTAAATCCTGCAACAGGCGAAGTAATCGTTCCTGCAAATACTATGATTTCAAAAGCTCAGGCTGAAGAAGTTGAAAAAGCGGGAATTACAAAAGTTCAAATCCGTTCACTTCTTACCTGCCGTTGCAAGCATGGTGTATGTGCTAAATGTTATGGCCGTGACCTTGCTGGTAAGAACATGGTAACAATCGGTGAGGCTGTTGGTACTATCGCAGCTCAATCAATTGGTGAGCCGGGTACACAGCTTACACTTCGTACCTTCCACTCCGGTGGTATTGCGGCTGCACTTGATATTACACAAGGTCTTCCTCGTGTCGAAGAAATCTTCGAGGCAAGAAAGCCAAAAGGTGAATGTATTTTAAGTGAAGTTGCTGGAAAGGTATCTATAAAACAAGATGCAAAATACTTCTATATCACAGTTGCTTCTCGTGAAGGAGATGTGGTATACGAGGCAAAGAAACCTGCAATTCTTAACGTAAAACAGGGTGAAACTGTTGAACCTGGTAGTCAGCTTACCGTGGGTGCAATTAACCCTGCTGACCTTCTTAGAATGAAGGGCGTGAAAGGCGTTCAAGAATACCTTCTCAACCAAGTTATTTCAACTTATCGCGGACAAGACGTTCAAGTTAACGATAAACACGTTGAAATTATCGTAAGACAAATGCTTAAGAAAGTTAAGGTTGAGTCAAGCGGTGATACAAATCTTCTTCCTGGTGAAGTGGTTGATGTTTATAAGTGTGACGAAGAGAATGAAAGAGTGCTTCAAGAAGGCGGCGTTCCTGCTACTGTTAAGAGAATCTTGCTTGGTATTACCAAAGCTTCTCTTGCTACAGAATCCTTCCTTTCAGCTGCATCCTTCCAAGAGACTTCAAGAACGCTTACTGACGCAGCAGTTAAAGGCAAAGTCGATCATCTTCTCGGACTTAAAGAGAATGTTATCATTGGTAAACTTATCCCAGCCGGAACAGGCGTGCGTTCATATCGTTCAGTTATGCCAGTTGTGGTTAAAGATGAAGAAGAAAGCCCAGTTGATTCAACAATTGCAATGTAATAAAAAGATAGCTTAGTGCTATCTTTTTTTGTTTTTAATTTGATTGACATTCGCTTGACAAAAGTGGAAGGGGGAATGTAAACTGATTGTAGTTAATAGGAGATTGGATAATGAAGATAAGAAGTAGAGCCCCATTAAGACTTGGCCTCGGAGGTGGGGGAACAGATCTATTAAGTTATAGTGATGTTTACGGAGGCGCTGTGTTTAATGCTGCCATTTCGATGTATGCTTATTGCTCCATCATTCCGACTAGCGATAATAGAATTAAAATCACCGCCTACGATAATAACAATGTTTTGGATACTCAAAGTGTACCACATTTTGACATAGTAGATGATAATTTAATCTTACACAAAGGGGTCTATAATAGAATTGTAAAAGACTATAACAATGGTAAGCCACTTTCTTTTATCATGAGTACATCAAATGACGCACCTGTTGGTTCGGGTTTAGGCACATCTTCTACAATGGTGGTTGCCATTCTTGAAGCCTTCAATAGATGGCTTGGACTCGGTTTAAATGATTATCAAAAAGCGGAACTTGCATATAGCATTGAGAGGGAAGATTTAAAACTTGCAGGTGGAAAGCAGGATCAATATAGTGCTGTTTTTGGTGGTATTAATCTTATGGAATTTAAACAAGATAGAAGTACCATTGTGAACTCATTGAGAGTGGAAAAAGGCATCATTAATGAAATGGAATGTTCGCTTTTATTGTATTATAGTGGCAGAAGTAGAAGCAGCGCTATGATTATAAGTGAGCAAATAAAAAATGCAGCTAATAAAAATGAGAAAACTATGGAGGCAATGCATAAGTTAAAGCAGTCGGCATATTTTATGAAAGATTGCTTTCTTGTGGGGAATATTGAACAGTTCGCACAAATTCTAAGAGATGCGTGGGAAAACAAAAAGAAAACCTCTTCAATTGTTTCAAATGTAGAACTGGAAAAGACTATCAACTTTGCAATGAAGAATGGGGCGGAAGCCGTTAAAGTTTCAGGTGCTGGCGGAGGTGGTTTTTTGATGTTGTTTGTCAATCCTATGAACAGACAAAAACTCATAGACGCAATGAAGACTTATGGCGGACTTGTGTATAATGTAAAATTTGCCAAGAACGGCGTAGAAAGTTGGGTGATTGAATAATGAAAGCTTTAGTTCTCGCAGGCGGCAAGGGTACTCGTCTTGCAAATATAACTCACAACGAAATACCAAAGCCTATGGCGCTGATGTGTGGAAAACCGATTTTAGAGTATATCATTCAAAATCTTAAAGATAATGGTATTTCTGATATTTATCTCAGCGTGGGACATTTGCACGAAAAGATAATAGAATATTTTGGCGATGGAACTCGTTATGGAGTACATTTACAATACATAATAGAAGACCAACCTCTCGGTTCGGGTGGCGCACTTTATTATCTCAAAAATAAGATAAATGATAGTCTTTTTATATGTCCGGGAGATGTCATTTTTGATATTGATATTTCACGGATGCTAGCTTATCACAAAGATAAGGGAGGACTAATAACACTTTTTGTTCATCCAAACATTCATCCCTATGATAGTGACTTAATAATAGAAGATGAAAATGGTAGGGTGACGGAGCTTAATGATAAAAACTCGGAAAGAAATTTTTACTATAAAAACAATGTAAATGCAGGTATTTTAATTATAGAGCCAGAAACCCTATCATATTTTACTGAGCTGAAAAAAGTCAATATGGAACATGATTTTGTAAATTCATTTATTCCTTTAAATGTTGTTTATGCCTATAACTCACCTGAATACATAAAGGATATAGGGACAAAAGAAAGGTTTGAATTGACAGAAAAAGACTTGAAAAGTGGGCTTGTTCAAGCAAAAAATCTTAAAAATAAGCAAAAAGCAATTTTTCTAGATAGAGATGGCACAATAAATATTTATAAAAACTTTATTCGCAGCGTTGAAGATATTGAACTATGTCCAACCGCAAGTGAGGCTATAAAGAAAATTAACAAAAGCGGTTATCTTACCATCATAGTATCAAATCAACCAGTAATATCTAGGGGAGAAGCTTCCTTTGAAGAAGTTGAACTGATGTTTAAAAAAATTGAAACTCTGCTCGGACACGAGGGGTGCTATATTGATAAATATTATTATTGTCCTCACCATCCACATAGTGGCTTTGAAGGGGAAGTAAAAAGTTTAAAAATAGACTGCGATTGTAGAAAACCTAAACTTGGACTACTGAATAAGGCAGTGAAAGATTTTAATTTGGATTTATCTAAATGTATATTGATTGGCGATACCGATAGAGATATGATGACTGCTCAAAATGCAGGCATTAAGGGAATAAAAATTAAATCTGATGCCAATGAAAAAGACTGGGAGGCAGAAACTTTACTTGATGCAGTAAATAAAATTTTGGGATAAGGGGAGAAAAAATGAAAGAAATAACTTTAAATTATATAAAAAATTTTATGGAAAGAAATAGTGAACTTAAATATCTAGAGCCACAAATCAAGGAGGCAATTTCATTGATCGCGGGGGGGGGACTGAAAGAGCAAAACAAACTTTTGATTTGTGGAAATGGTGGCTCTGCTGCTGATTGTGAACATATTGCTGGTGAACTTTTGAAATCTTTTGCGCTTAAGCGAAGAGTCCCTCAAACGCTTCAGAAGAAATTGTTTGAAGCATATGGTGAAGAGGGAAGCACTATGGCTAACAATTTGCAGTGTGGTGTGAAAGCCATACCTTTAACATCTTTTTGTGCATATAACACTGCATTTTTAAATGACTGTGATGAAAAGTACGTTTTTGCTCAGCTTGTTAATGCTCTTGGCATTAAAGGTGATATTCTCCTTGGAATATCTACGAGTGGAAATTCGAAAAATGTACTTCATGCTTGTAAGCTTGCAAAAGTAATGGGAATTAAAGTAATAGCCCTTACTGGTGAAACTGGTGGAAAACTTAAAGAAATTGCCGATGTACTGATTAATGTACCAAGCAATATAGTGTACAGAATACAGGAGATGCACCTTCCAATTTATCACTTAATTTGTCTGTGCGTGGAAAGTGAATTATTTGAAGCTTGAGTATGTAAGAATTGTACTTAATAAAAAAAATGGTCGTTTTACCGATCATTTTTTTATTAAAAAACCATTTTTTTGTTGATTTTTTAAATAAGATTTGTTATACTTGTTAAGCGATGCTAGTCATGGCCTCTTGGTCAAGCGGTTAAGACGCAGCCCTCTCACGGCTGAATCAGGGGTTCGATTCCCCTAGAGGCTACCAGTACGCATTTAGTCGAACATTGGAAGATAATTGAAGTAAAACGGGACTTTTTCCTATACACAATTGTCAAAATAAAGGGATAAGGGAACACCTTAAATCCCTTTTTATTTCCAACAAAACCATCTTTTAGGCTCTTTATATTTATATATAATTAATTATATATATTACTTTTGCGCACACGCACACCCGCGCGCCATCACGAAATATATATTAATAAATCTATCTTTTTAATTTTAATATTTACTTGGACATTTTTGTCCACTTAGTAAGACAAATATGTCCAAATACAAGAGTTATCCACAATTTACCATGTAAAAATCAATTTACAACGAAATATAGCGACCCTTTTTCAGGTCGCTTGTTGCCATTTTTGTATTAAAATTAAGTGCGTTTTTTAAGATGTGTTACTCTTTTTCATGTGCAAACCTCGTAATATAGCCTATCTATGCGCTTTCTGTTTGGGTAAGAGGGAACATTACCATCCATCCACCTTGTGATCTGCGCACGGTTTACGTCTAGCTTTACAGCAAGCTGCGCATTGTTGAGATACAATCGCTCTTTGATTGTCTCTAACTTTTCTTTGTATGTCATGAACTTTCCTCCTTATAAAAACGATTTCTAACATCTTGCAAAGCACTATCATGCCAAGAAGCTATTTCCAAACATGCATCGTTAAAAGCTGCTTCCAACTTCTTTATTTTGCTTTGTGCGGTTTTTAATTCCTTGTCTAGCCTGTAGACGAGTTCTGACACGCTTTTTGGATCGAGCGGGCAGTATCTGAAGTCATCATCGTTTACAAGCTCGCAGGACAGGTTGCAGAACAGATTGGGCATATCGCTTGTGTCAAGGTGCTTGCATTTTAAGCATTTGTCGTTATTACACATTCGTTAGCACCTCCCTCAGTCCTTTAGCGGCTGTATTTTGACACAGTAATCATCTTTCAGGTAGACGGGAACTACCTTTACAATGTCCGTTTTGGTCGCGTGGCGAATTGCAGTACGGTAAGCTGTGCTGCTTTTAGATTTAACCTTTAGTTCGTATAGTTTCATAATTTCCTCCTCAAAATGGTAGATCATCGTCTATGCCGTGAAACTTTCTGTAGCAGTTTTCTTTGTGGGTTACTAACTCAAGATTTGCACGTGCATTGTTATGCTTGTCCCTATCTCGATGATCAATAGATAAGCCAAGTTCTCTTAGAGTTACATTATCAGGTGGGAGATGGTTTCCTTTGCAGTCTCCAAAATACTGAACGATTTTTATATGTGTGAAGACGCGCTGCTGTTTGCCATCTTTGTAAAAGCGAATTCGTTCGTAGCCATGATTGTTTGGATCGGGTTTAAGCCACTTTTTTGTTTTGTGTGAAAAGCAAGTGCCGTTTTCAAACAATTCATAGTCGTCATACATCATTACTGATTGCATATTTTGCCTCCTGGTTTGTTGCGCGTGTTTTTTGTTGCGCCAACGCGCTTACGCGCGTTTTTATTTTGACTTTTATATTTATTCAAGCTGATTTATATAAGCCAAATTTGGCTCAATTTCAGCCTTTCTTATGCGGTTTTATTCATAACTGCTGCTATATTATCTAACTCGGTATATATAGACCATGTTATAAGTTTTAAGACTTTTTTCATGCGGTCAGTTTTTTAAATTTTTGAGTTGGAGTTAGATAATAAGCTCGATTATGTAATGCTGAGAATTTTAAAATTTTCTTTCAGACGCTCACTATCACACACCCTCGTTCACATACCCACATACACACCCATAAAGGATATATATGTGGGTATGTAAACGAGGATAAATAAGAATGAGCGTCTAATTAAGTCTTTTTAAAATTTTCAGCTCTTAGCATTTCCATAGCTTCTTCTCTATCAAGCTCTAACTTTTCAAAAACTTTCATTTTCAAAACTTCGTCTTTACAACGATAAGCTACACTGAAAACTCTAGTTAAATAATCAATCGGCATTGCTCTTGGAATAAACACTTTCTTTTCTCTTTCATTAAGAACAACCACAACTTGACTTCCGCCGGTTTCGGTATTCTTTGAAGTATATGTGATTTTATAAAAGCCACAAAGATTTTTATATTTCCTAATTAGCCTCATTAAAGGCATCAACCACAAGTCACGGATATTCATCCTGGAAACAAGCTTACGCATAACTTTTGTATACAACCAATTCAAGAAACGTGGTTGCATAATCTTTGAGCAACCCTTCATAACCTTTATATCGCCAACGACATTGCGCACGCCTTTATATACGTTATTAGGGTTTTGCTCGCCACCTGACCAGCGCCATTCTCGATGTTGCCTGGAGAACTTTGCCATTTCCTCTATTTCAAGAGATTTATTTTGATTTTTCCATTTATCTACATAAAGCTCTTGAGGAATAAAGCCGCCTAGTTCATCCAGGAACGTACACATTCGATACGGCACAGGCTCGTCTTGCTTAAGATGCGCGAGCGTGGCTTTATAGCAGAACCGTCTATACTCTTTCGAGTAAACGGGAGTATTACCGCTCATGCAGGGGATGCCTTTATTTTCTACATAAAACTTGTAGCTGTTATATATCTCAAGGTCGCGTTCCGTTAACGTTTTTCCTTTTATAATCTTCGACAGCAAATACCACATCTCTTCCTGAATATGAAACCATGAGCCTTTTGATTGTTGATACTTAGAATTGTTTTGATATAGTGACTTGCCTGTTCCAGGCGCGCCACCATCTATTTCTGTATGCACTGGATTTTCAGCTTCAGTTTCACACCAGGATCTATATTTAGTCATGTAGTAGCTGTACCTAAAGAAGTTGATCACAGCTAGCAGAAACCAAACGAAAACGGGAAGCAATAAAAGGTATATGTACCAAAGATTTGAAAACGCCATTATAAGTGGCACTGCCAAGGCGGCTGTGACCAGCCCTGCGTAAACGAATTTAAACGCAGGGCGGTGTTGTGCCAGCCATTCAATAAGGGGTGGCTTGTGGATCTTGATTTGCTTTGCTTGAAGCAATAAAGCAGCTAATGTTTTGCCACTACCTTGAGGTGACTTATTATCCATGCCGAAAGGTGGTATGTTTTGATCTTCCATATTTCACCATTAAACTCTTTCAACGATTAAACCAATTAGAGAAACTTTAAGGGTTTCCAAATTGATAAAATACTGTTCTTTTTCGCTAGTTGCAATTACTCCGCCTGCGCTTTGTTCAAATACAAAGCCATATCCACGTGCTAATCGTTTCAACTCTAATGTTTCATCATTAAAACAGTAAAGTGTTCCATAATTATTTTGTGCAGATGTGCTTAGAAAACATAGACTATTTACTGAATAAGAAATGTCCAAACCATAGTTACTGGACGAACCTAAAATATGGCTAACTTCTTTTGTTTCTTTATTAATTAAATATAGATTTTCCTTAGTAGTACTTGTAACAATAAAACCATGTTTAGTAGGATGAATAACATTATAGGTTACTGAATTATTTAAATCTAGTTTTGTTAGCGTATTATCAACGCAATTATAAATTTGCACGCCAAGATTGCCTAAGGCAATCATAAATTCATTTTTGTTTAATGTTGCTGAGGCATAAATATGTACTGAGCCATCTAAAATTTTTACGCAAGTTTGAGTTTCAGAATTGAAATATAAAAGTCCTTGACCAGAATTTTTTGATGAAACAAAACATCCGTTTGCTGTTTCAGAAAACTCGCACCAGTAAGCGCCTGCATCATAAACTTGTTGAACCGTATTGGTCTCTACGTCGACATACAATAAACCTTGTCCATTATATGTGCACCCTATTAGATAGCCATTTTGTACTTTTTGCGCAAATTGCCATTTTTCTCCAATGGAATAAATTTGTGAACATTGTTTTGTATTATTATCAAAATATAACAAACCCACGTTATCACCAGATTGACTTATAAAACAGCCGTCATCAACTTCACTAAACATATTCCAACCTCTTGTTTCATATACTTTAGTAATTTGTTTGGTTTCTATATCAAAGTATAGAAAACCGTCATTTTCTTCAGTTTTTGTTGCCGCGGACGATAAAAAACAACCATTTTTGACTACGGCGACATAATTTGAATTTGTCCAGTTTTGTCCAAAAGAATATTTTAAGGAAACTGTTTTTGTTATGCTATCGTAGTATAAAATGCCAGATTGGGATAAGCTAGAAACTAAGCAGCCATTGCCAACTTTTATAGGTTTTTCCCATTTGCCTGTTTCATAAATTTGAGATAATGAATTTTCTGCGATGTCATATTGCCATAAACCACCATCATCTTTTGAAGGGGCTAAAAGTATAACATTGTTAAATACACACAAATTCGCACTTGGTATATCTAAGTTGGAAACATCAATATTGACAAACTTATTCCCAAGAGCCACCTCTAGCTCATTTATTTTTATTGTCAATTTTGTTAATTGCTGCTCTTTTTCCACCAAAGAATTTTGAGCAACTTGAAGTTCTGTCGATATAGATGCTTTCTGTTCTTCTAATTGATATATTGTTTCTTGACTTGCTGCATTGTCTGCTTTTGCAGCATCAAGCCTTTCTTCGATCTCTGATAGATTGGATGTTAATGTAGCAATACTAATTTTTTTCTCATCTATTTCATTTTGTGCGCTTTTTAAATCATCTTGGGTAGATTGAAGTAATGTTGCTAGTTCAGCTATAGTTTTATCTTTTTCATCTACAGCCGGTGCAGTCCACTCATGAATTGTTTGTTTTGTTTCGTCCCAGTGTGTGCCGACATACACGCTGCCGCCAATTAAGCCGGCAGCAAGCACGCTAAGCACAATTCCTTTTATTACTTTTCCTGTTTTTGTTTTTGCCATGTTTTATTTCCTCCAATTAAAGTAGTTTTTAATGCCACTACTAAAGCATTTTAGATCTAAGAATTAATTCTGTAGCATGTGTAGGTGTATGAGCCAATGGACTTCTCAACTAATGTTAAGCTATCTGTCTGTTCGCTATATTCAAAAGAATAACTACAAGGCAGACTATTTGTAGAAGTCGAATTTAACGTAAACGAGCCGCTTGTTTTAGAAAAAGTAGTGAACTTAATATCATATTCGGTGTTATCGCTGTTTATAAATATCCCAGTACCGTCCTCTTTAATAACAATTGCGTAATATTCAGGTTGTAGGGGGTTGTATAAGTTTTCAACAACATATCCCCATTTCCCGATCATGCTTGTTTTAATTGTATACAGGTTGTATGTGTAACCATTGACAGTAGCAGTTGTTTTTTCGTACTGTGCATTTAGATAAGCATTGCTGCCATCGTCAATATCTGCGCTTATGTAAAAACTGATGTTATCAGTTGTAAACAATCCGCCAGGATTATTTTCTCTTGAGAGAAGGTTGTAAACTGTTTTAGAGTGAACGTATAATCGGCTTAGATTAGTAGCTCCATTGAAAGCAGTTTCGTTTATTGCTGCTATGCTAGCTGGAATTGTGACGTCTGTGATGGTTTCATTATTGAATGCTTGCCAACCAATTTCAGTTATTGTGATGTCGTTGCCTACTACCGAAACTCCTTTGAATAGCGAATAGGTCGATGGGATCACCACGACTGGATTTGCCCCAGTGTATTTTCCAAGAATATGTGCCTGGTTAGCATTTAGATCAAACTCAAATTCCAAAGCTTTGATAGAGTAGCCGTATAGGCTCATGTTTTGAGTAACGGTAGTTCCGTTCTCGATTTCCGCATCATTTTCGTCTAGCCAACCCATAAAAGTTTTTCCTTCAGCTATACTTGGCTCTTCGAGAAGCTGCAGTGGCGTGTTGACTATGTAGACTTGAGATTTGTAAAGTTCATTATCTAGGTAGTAGGAAGCGACCTTGTAGTAATTTGAGATGTCACCATCACCAAAGTTTATCCCATCATCGTACAAGTAAGCAGCCTTTTCGATTTTCATTTCAAACTTGTTTTTGTTGAAGTAGTAGTTCCAATATTTAACTGCATCAGCGCCACCAGAAGTTGAAACTGAGAGGTAAGTAGAGTTACTGTAAAGCGCAATTCTAAGTGTGAGAGTATCAGTGCAAACTTCGTTAAATTCTTGGTTCATGAACCTGTATGTGTACTCAGCCACCACATAGTCACTTTCGTTGGTTGTGGTTGAGCATGGCTCGCCGTTTACATAGACTGCAAATTTTTGTCCTTCCTCTAATGCCATAACTTCGTTACTGAGAACCTTAGCAGAATAGACATCGTCATGCTCTTTAAGTAGTTCGATGTTTTTCAGCGAGAAAGTCATTTCGTCAACTTCAACTACATTTGTTTCAAAAATGCCAGTGATTGCTCCAAATATGCCGCCTTTTGCATTGTAGTAAAAGTTTAGCTGCGCTGCGCAGTAGCCAGTGGTAACTAATATTGCTAGAGTAATAACCGTCCCGAAAAACCATTTGCCATTTGGCCATTTAATGCAGGCGATTATGATTAGGACAGCAGCAATTACAAAAAGCACGTCATACCAGAAGCTTGTATCAAATAGTAAACTAATCATGCTTCACCTCCGTTTTAATTTTTTGTCCGTCTACAGTTTGAATTGTGTAGGCTTTAAGGACATTGAATTTGTCTAAGTTGCTATCTTCAGTGAAACCCACAAATTCAATATCAAGTTCTTGCAGCTTGTCTAGGTCAATCTCAACTTCAAGATAAATTTTTGGGTATTTACTGTAGTAATTCACAAACTCGTCACGAAGCTTTATTGCGTATCTTTTATCGACAATGTTTACAAAATCAAAATCGTTTAGCTTTGTGGTGATGACAGTTCTGCCGACAAAGTAGTCATCGCTTGAATAGTCACCTAAAAGGTTGTAGGTCGTGCTACCGTGCAAAGCGTGGAATATACTGTCACTTGCTTTCTGCGCGCCATTTTCAGAAACGTTAATTTTAATTGAGTAATATGATTTCATATCCTGAATTACACTGTCGCAGTTTTCGTATCTGGTGTTGCTGTACTGACCAGTTTCTGCATCGTAGAGGTAATAGTCGAACAAGTCGCCGAACTCGAAGACATATGATTTGTTAGTGCCTGGTGTGATTGACTTTGCAACTTCATACATAAGCTTTGAAAAATAGCTGTAATCGTAGTAGGTGTAATACCAGTTGTGATCGGTTCTGGCATAGACAACGTAGAAGTGTACATCGCCGACGGTTTTGTATTGGTAGTTGTCAGGCGATATTTCAGTGTCTTCATTTCTGAACTTCATCTGGAACAGTTGATCGCCGACCTGAATTTTAAATTTTGTCTTGAGAGAAAGTGGGTTTGTAGAGAGTGTCGTAGTTTTGTAATCATCACCAGAAGAGTAGTTGTACATTGCTGCTTTTTCATTTACACGGTAAGAACCCCACCAAGCATAATTGTCAACACCTGAGTACCAGCCGGGTAGTGTGTTTAGGTAAATACCTTTTGTTTGAGATGCGTCAGCTTTGTACTCGAAGTCAAGAGTGTCATCCACGCTGTCAGCAACGTATTGCAAGCCTTGTGAATAAAACGCCTCTTGATTTTCATCAAGCATGTAGTTGAACTTGATATCTAGTTTTTCAAGCCCGTTCTTTTTTGCATTTGACATATAGTCAAGTTCAACGAAATATTTAGTGTCGCCGCTAGTGGTTGTCTGCAATCCAAGTTCGTATGTGTTGGAAACAAGCTTCTCAGATCCATATTTCCACACGTAGAAATACCAGCCGTCTATGCCGGCGCAAAGACAAAAAAGGATTGCCAGGCAGACAATCAAAGATTTTGGAACTTTTATGTTTTTATATTTTGCCATAGTTTATCCTCCTTTTAAACGAAACCGTACCAGCCGAAGAAGTTAAGCAGTCCGGCTAGCCATTTGAGCGCAGCTGAGATCCAACCTATGAAAGTTGAGATCCAGCCAAGTATAATTCCGCCAAACTCTGCAACTACTGGCCCGAGCAGTATTGTGCCTATGATAATGGCAAGCAGTACAACCCAGAACTTCCAGCAGATCGGAAGAGCACACGTCTGAACTCCAGTCACATGACAGGATCTC
>CAJULT010000007.1:39159-55249 GCA_910587225.1 uncultured Christensenellaceae bacterium | reverse complement strand
TTCGGTGTATGGTTTTAGCCCCGTTGAATCTTCGGCGCACTATCACTCGACCAGTGAGCTATTACGCACTCTTTTAATGAATGGCTGCTTCTGAGCCAACATCCTGGTTGTCTGTGCAATCTCACATCCTTTTCCACTTAACCATTACTTTGGGACCTTAGTTGTAGATCTCGGCTGTTTCCGTTTTGACAATGAAACTTATCTCACACTGTCTGACTCCCTGAGAACAATTGACTGGTATTCGAAGTTTGATAGGATTCGGTAACCCGCGAAGGCCCCTAGTCCATTCAGTGCTCTACCCCCAGCAATCTCTAATCAGAGGCTAGCCCTAAAGCTATTTCGAGGAGAACCAGCTATATCCCGATTCGATTGGCGTTTCACCTCTAACCACAAGTCATCACCGGCCATTTCGACGGACGTGTGTTCGGACCTCCACGGTGTGTTACCACCGCTTCATCCTGCTCATGGTTAGGTCATCGGGTTTCGGGTCTACGGTATGCAACTATGGTCGCCCTATTCAGACTCGCTTTCGCTTCGGCTCCGTGCCTAAGGCACTTAACCTCGCTACATATCGTAACTCGCCGGCCCATTCTACAAAAGGTACGAGATCAAACTAGCGCCTCATGGCGCGTCGTCCTTTCTCTGCTTGTAAGCATACAGTTTCAGGTTCTCTTTCACTCCCCTCCCGGGGTTCTTTTCACCGTTCCCTCACGGTACTATTCGCTATCGGTCACTAGGTCGTATTTAGCCTTATGAGATGGTCCTCACATCTTCGCACGGGGTTTCACGTGACCCGTGTTACTCTGGAATCCTCTAGACGGCCAAACGGTTTCGGTTACGGGACTATTACCCTGTTTTGCGCTCCTTTCCAGAAGTCTTCACCTACCATTTGAACCTATCACATTGAGGTCCTAAACCCCGCAGGAATTTCTTCCCACGGTTTGGGCTCTTGCAGTTTCGCTCGCCACTACTCCCACAATCGTTTTTTTACTTTCTTTTCCTCCGCTTACTTAGTTGTTTCAGTTCAGCGGGTTCCCCTCATAACATTATGTATTCATGTTATGATACTGCAACGTTACTTGCAGTGCGTTTCCGCATTCGGACATCTACGGGTCATAGATTATTTGCATCTCACCGTAGCTTATCGCAGCTTATCACGTCCTTCATCGGCGCCTAGTGCCAAGGCATCCCCTATATGCTCTTTGTAGCTTAATCAAATATTTTCATTAAAGAAAATTTTGAATTGGATTATCTTAGCATTTTTGCTTAAAATCTTAAAGATTTAATAAGACATTTTAATTTACTCGACGTAAATTGAAATTTGCAAATTATCGTATTACTTGTTACGTAATATTGATATTTGTTTCTCGTACAACATCTCTGTTGTATTATAAATTATGTAGTTGTCAAGGATCTATGCTGACGGGTGCATCCGCACCTTCTTGCGTGTCAGCATGGCTATAATAACACAATCAAAAAGGCCATGTCAACAGTTTTTTCAAAAAAAATAAAAAATTTTTAACTTTTTTTTGGACTTTTTCCAAGGTGACCGCGACACCCCACCGAGTGTTCGCGGTTTTGCATAAAATAACCCTTGAAAAGTCTTGAAAAAACCAAATTTATAAAGAAAAAATTTTTCGAACTTTTATAAATTTCACCCCAAAAACAGCGAAAAAATAAAGGCAAGCCGCTTGCCTGCCCTTATTCATCTTCATTTTCACTTGTATAAATCACAAGTTCACCTTGTTTAGTGTCTGTATAAATTCCGCTTGGCGATTTACCCAAAAGCGATTTTTCAGCTCCAAGCAGCCTAACCTGCTGCGATGACTTTAATAATCCATTATCTTTGTCCACTTTAACTGCCTTGATATAGGTTTCAATGCTGACATAGTTATCTCGAACAAGATCGAGAATATCATTGTAACCTTTGCCCATAGTAACGGACTCAACAATATAGCCCTTTTCTGCCATAGCGCCCACCATTGCTTTGGCTGCACGAAGAAGACAGCCCGCAAAGTCAGCACCCTCTTTGTATATGTCTTTCTTGCGAGAGCGAGGCACTTCCACATTGTCAAAACAAAGCTTGTGAGTTTGCTCGTCATACCATATCCAAGACTGACCGACTATTTGTCCGTTTTGTTTAAATACTACAAATCCGCCATTTGCATCTATCATACCATGTTTCATGCAACTTTCGCCACTGTCATCTATCTCTTGACAGCAGTTTGTGATAGTCCCCAGCACAGCCCCAAGCGGATCATCTTTTTTAAGCACTTCAAAGGTAACCTTGTCTGTCCCAGAGAAAGTATCTTCAAAGCCAACGATCGTTTGTCTGCCTTCCCGTTCAATTTCTGTACCTTTGGCAAGATAATCTTTCAACCTGTCAAATTGACTTTGCGTGTAGCCAAACCGCCCACATAAGTTCGCAAGATCTCTATCTTGTTTGGTTTCCACATTATCATATTTAGTACTTGATAGCAGATAAATTATATCTTCCTGCATTAACCTGTCAGCATCAGTATTGGTGTGAACTTCTTTATTGTAAAGCTCTTTTTCAATCTCTTCAAAACGATTGTATGCTGCTGTTGTAAAATCTCTCTCGCTTTTCTCATCCGCCATAAATCCCTGCGCAGTAAAATTCTCGATAAGAAAATTCGCATACTTTTGATTAAACCATGCGCGTAAGTATCAAGTCCAGTAAATTTTTCATGCAATGTTTCTTCGTTAAAATTTGAAATAATTTTTTCACGGATAAATTTTAACGCTCTTTCGTTTTGCCTGTTCTCACTTGTAAAAAGCCCGCTTACTAGACACACTTTAAAAAAGTCACCTTTTGCGTCATATAAAAGGTCTTTTGAGCTCTTTCCACAATTTGCCGCAAACTCTTCAAGGACTTGCGCCCATAACTTAGAGTTTTTATAAAACCCACCAATCATATCTTTCGGCAAATTTTCAACTACAACCACATGCGGCAAAAACTTACCGCCAACCCGATCCCGCTCTTCCAAAAATTCACGCGTACGCTCCACTCTTTGACAATACTCAGCTCCAATATTTTTAACTACCTGATCATCACCATATTCCAAATTAATTTTAAGCTTTTGACAGCCACCAAATGCATACGCTCCTATACTTTCCACGCTCTTTGGAATATTGAGCTCTTCTAAAACTTTGCAGCCCGAAAAAGCAGCATCCCCTATACTTTTAACTCCGTTCGGAATATTTATTGAAATCAAAGCCTTGCAGCCCGAAAAAACATGGTTACTTATGACTCGAACACTATCCGGCAATACCATTTGCGTTAAAGATTCACAACTATCAAAAGCATGATCCCATATAATGTTTACAGTACTCGGCAAGGTTACATCTGTTAAGGAAAGACAGCTCGAAAAGGTGTTACTAGCAATGGTCGTGACGCCGTTTGGCAATTTTATTGAGGTTAAATCTCTGCAACCTTTGAAAGCCGATTTCCCTATGCTTGTTACACCATCAGACATATCTATTGATTTTAAGAATACGCAGCCGCAAAAGGTATCATTCCCTATTGTAGTTACTCCATTAGGGATATGCATTAATGTTAAAGATACACAACCCTGAAAAACACTTTCACCCAAATATGTCACACTATCAGGTATATTTATCTTTTTTAAAGATCCACAACCTTGAAACGCACCTTGTTCGATAGTTATTACACTATCAGGAATATTTATTTCAGCCAAAGATTCGCAATCACAAAAAGTATACCTCTCTATGTATTCCACTCCATTAGGTATATCTATAGAGCGTAGAGATTTACAGCCATGAAAAGCCCTGCTCTCTATCTTGTGAACACTACCCGGCAATTTTATTGAAGTTAAAGCTTTGCGCCCCCAAAATGAACCATAACCTATACATGTCACTCCTTCCAACGCAGAAGGATGAGTTTCAAGGTATCTATCGCCATCATCATCAACCTTTAATAAAACGCCATCTCGAATTATTATTCCCTTTGATTTCAAATCTTCCATCGCTTTCCTCTTTTGGTAAGTATACAACAAACACTCTTTCAAGTCAATATTAAAACCCAATAAAAAAGCAGCCCTTTCGGTCTGCTCATTATAATTATTTTAAACTTTTTTGCGCTTGTCTTTAAAACGTGCAACCTTGCCTTTTAAAAATTCTAAAAGACCATTCACATCTCCCTCAACCATTCCCTTTTGATCAAGGATAAAACTTTGCTGCTTGTTGATAAAAATGAATATATACTCTTTATTAACTACAACTTTGAATAAGTTCTGATAAATGATATTGCTTGTCCCAGTTACGATACTTTCAGTTTCTATAATGTTCTCTGTTTTTACCGCCAGATGGTCCTCATAAAATTCAAAAGTATTTAAAAGTCTTCTCCCGCCTATTAACTTTTTGCTGTTATGATTAAACACTAGTATAAATAGTAGCGGACAAAAGATTGCCAATGCGACTGCAAGAACAAACATAATAATCGCAAATGTTAGATCTCCTTCTAAAAGCCAAACAACGCCTAAAAGAGCAATCGAAAGCGGAAAAGCAACTGCACTAATTAGCATAGGGTTCCAAATAGCAATCTTCATTAAAGCCTTGCTTTCTTTGCTGCCCATCCCACTCACATTTTTATATAAAACACTATTCTCCATTTCTCCTCCTAATATAATGTATATATTATATATATCATATTATCATATAAACAGCAAGCAAAAACACAGCCATTAGTATGGTGATTTAGTTGTTTTATTTAATTTAGCTTGTAAGATTAGTGGTATTATCCCCACAAAACACAATCTCAAGATAAAACATAATATTCTCATTTTTGTGCCATATATTTCATCTATAGTTTCGGCAATCGCGTAATCCAAATAAAAAAGATATATAAAAAATGTAAAAACGATAAGTAAACATGTCGCTATCATCGAACAACTTTTCCTGTTGTATGCGCAGATGTCTTTATATGTTTCAGCATACCAGTAGATATGAAAAAGTGGAATTCTTAAAAAAATAAAAGTAAAAAAGAGATTTCGATGATTGAATGGTGCATTAAACAAAACTTTTGACATTGGAAACCTCTCTTTATTAAAAAAGTTCAAACACAACAGTTTGAACCAGTTTTTTATTGGTGGAGAATATCGGGCTCGAACCGATGACCTCCTGCTTGCAAGGCAGGCGCTCTAGCCAAACTGAGCTAATCCCCCAAAACATTTAAGCGTGATTAGATTATCATAATCATAATCTTTTGTCAACAATTTTTGCTTAAATTTTTAAAATAAAATAAATTTTCTGTATCACAATAAAAAAGAGAAGTTTCCTTCTCTTTTTATTATTCAGCCTCAGCCTCACTAACCGAAACTGTAAAGCGTCCCATTTGCAATGCCTCAATTATATTTTCAACATTTGCATTTTCTCTCGAAAGTTCAATTGAAACTTTGATTTCTGTTCCTTCAAAACTAAATGTTGCAATTACACAACCTTCTTGACGATTATACACTGTAGAGCCAACTGTGAACCCACCATCTCTAGGTCCGCCAAGTACTTGGTTTCTAATCAAAGTCTTATCTTCGCGTGAAAGTCCTGCGAATGCCTCACCAACGCCAGATATTTCAATAGTAGGATTTGCTGCCACATGCTGAGCCACCATATCGTTCAGTTTTTTAGTTGCAGTTTGACACTTATCGGTGTAATCCATGTAAACTTCAACTGTAGCATTATCGTGAACTTCAACAAATCTATAAACCCCAGGCACATCTTTTCCAAATTCAACTTTATAATCTTCGCGAGCTTGTAAGTAAGCCTTCCAAGCTTTTTGATAATCAGCTTGAGCCTTTACCAAGTTTTGATCTGAACTCAAATCTGCCTGCATTTGTGCAATCTTTGATTTGATTTCTGCAATAGAGTTCATATAAGTTGTTATGGTTGAATTATCAGAAATTATAATTTGAAGTTCAACATCCCCTTCAAGTCCAAGTTCTGCCCATTTTCCATATACATCATTGTACTGATCTATCAGTGCTTGACGCTCATTAGAAAGCTCGGCTAATTTTTCATCAATTACTTTTTGCATATCATCTATTGCGTTCTTAAGAGTTTGTCTTCCTGCAATAAGTTCTCCTTGAGATGCACTTGCGCCAAGTTCCACAATGTCAAGATAATTTGTTCCACCAGCAATCTGATATTCGCCACGAAGAGCATCGAATTTTACCCATGCAGCCATATATTTTGCATAATCAACATTTACATCTTGTCCCTTTTCAGCAATCAAGCCGTAAAGCACTTGAGTAGCGGTAGTCAAATCACTAGCTTCGCCCTTTATTCCTTCAGCAGAATAATTTGTGAAGTCTGTAATCTCTGTAAACACATAAAGGTCTTCAGGAGCGTTACCAAAAGCTTCTACATAAGCATCATAAGCAGTTTTATAAGCAGCCCATGCGCTCTGGTATTGACCTTTTGCATTCTCTAATTCAGCGTCATAAGCTGGGTTGTTATAAATAGCCTCAGTTTCAGCTATGGCATTTTTAAGGTCGCTAGTCGCCTCTCTAACTACTCCAGCTGCTTGATAGCCGCCGCGCCAATTTGCAAAATTACCTAAGTCTACTTCTTCATCGGTTGCAGTCGAAGCAGCTCTTGCTTGTGCATTTTCAATAACGCCAAGTTGCTCACCAACGCTACGAGTATACGCTTTCATCTTTGAAAAAAGAGTTGCTCTATAATTTTTATCCTTGCCAGTTACCGCAGCGGTATAAGCTGATTTGTAACTATTTGCAGCATTATTAAAGTCAACTTCCGCAGCACCACCTGCGATAGCATATGCCAATACAAAACCAGCAGCAAAGATCAAAACCTTTTTAAAAACACGTTTAGCTCTCTTGCAACTGCAAGGTTTATATTGTCCAGATCCACCCTTGTTTTCTGTTTCATCACTAGCAACATCCACTTTAAGCATATCTGAAGCTTCAGCTAAGCTCTGCGCTCTGCTAAGTTTATTTTTATTAACATTTTGTTCAGCATTTTGTTTAGCTCCCATTGTTACATGTGCCATATTACGCCTCCTTATTGTTTCCTATATTATACGCCACTTTTTATCACTTGTCAATAGGCAAATTTCAAAAAATGTTCGATTTTTGTTTTAAATATCTCTTGTTTCATCAAAATATGTTGCTTCTATATCAGCTATATGAATTAAAAGGCAGATTGGATAATTGTAAAATGCGTCCGCAATAGCATAACTACCACCCTTAACTCTCGCATCAAATTCTCCCATATGCCAGTTGATAGCCATAGCTTCCGTACGGTCAAGCTTCATAAAACTAGAAATTATATACACCGATTTTTCGCCATGTCCATATGGCAAACTATCTTCAAAACGGTAGTATGGTTTTTGTTCCCACCTACCATCTACTTTAACGTTCCTAACATCCTCTTTATAGCAATCCACTTTGCATACATCATGCAGAAGTGCGATTATGGTTGCACTCTCAAGCGAAAGCTTTTCCTGCCAGTCTTTTCCATATTCCAGCTCCAAAAGTTTCAAAAAGCGCTTGTAGACATGTAGGCTGTGTTCACATAGCCCGCCCGAGTAAGCCGCATGCCTGCGAGAACTTGCCGGCGCAGTAAAAAAGTCGCTTCGCTCTAACCACTCTACAAGCTTGTCAGCCCCGTCACGATCTACATTGTCATAAAAAATCTCTAAAAATTCATCTTTTGCTTCCATTATTATCTCCTTATAATATTATTATATCAAATATATATCATATTTTCAAGCAAAAAAGCAATCTCGCTCACCCATAATTTAATAACAACCGAGGTAAAAACATATACTAGACAAATTTTTCAACAAAAAGTTAAATAAATCATTGACTTAACGGCAATGAATATGATAAAATGAGCATGTCGACAAATAAAAATGGGGAGATACTCAAGAGGTCGAAGAGGCGGCCCTGCTAAGGCTGTAGGTCGGGAAACCGGCGCGAGGGTTCAAATCCCTCTCTTCCCGCCAAAATTTCTTTTAATGTACCAAAGATTATTTGGTGCGTTTTTTATTAAACTATAATATACATAGTTCGGTTCGTATCACTAACGCTCCGCCAACATTACTTTCACTTTTGCCTATTTTTGCAAAAGTGATTTTTTATTTAAAAAATGATACAAATAGAGAATTAATGTGATATAATTTCTATGAGGTTAATTTATGAAATTTGAAATAAATAGAGTTAAAATATTTGTTACCATCCCCTATGAGAATGTTGAAGAAGTAAGAAATGCAGTTTGTGCCGCAGGTGCAGGCATTATAGGGAATTATAGCTATTGTACTTATTCGGTTAGAGGTGTTGGAACTTTTAATCCAAACGAAAATGCGAGCCCATACATAGGTTCTAGTAACAAATTGGAATTTGTACAGGAAGAAAAGTTGGAATTTGTATGTGACATATCTAGCGTGAAACAAGTTATATCAATTATAAGGGAGGTTCATCCTTATGAAGAACCCGCCATTGATATCGTTCCGCTAATAGACGAAAACTTATTTTAACCTGTTGACTATATCAACATTTGTGTACATAAAAGCATACCGCTAGGGATTTGCACCCTGGCGATTTTTTATGCCTTCAACAATGTAAATAACGCTAAAATTTACTTGTTTTGCCGTCAAAATGATAGCGAATTAAGCGAGTTACTAAAAAATTTTAACATTTTTATGAAAAATGTCGAAAAAGATTTGATTATGTCGCAGTAAAGTGTTGCTCTTTTACCGCAAAAAGGAGTAATTATGAAAAAGCTATCATTGGCGATTATGGGTTTTCTTACATGTTTAGCATTTGCATGCACAGGCTGTCTTCCAAACCAAGGTTCATCCCCCGAAAACAAATTTGAAGGAATTGTCCTTAAAGTCGAAAATATGTTGATTGAATCAAATTGTGTAGAGTCGGACAGCATTTTTAATCATACCTTTACGAATGATAATGCCACAATTAGTTTTAATACTAGCAAGGTGGTCGAATATGATTGTTTCGTTAGCTCTTTAGATGATTTCTTTACTGGAAAAGAATTTAGCTATACAATAAAAGAAATAAATGACAAAACGAGCATAGTTATAACTGAAAAGAAAGAGGAAAGTGAGAAGCCTATACCAACGCCACCAAATGAGAATCCCATCGAAGCAGACTACACTGCTGCAATTGAAAATATATACAGTGTGGCAGGATCCCTTTCATCAGCGATAGCAACCGACTTTGTAGAAACAAAGAAAGAAGGCTATTGCACATTAACCCTTAACGAACAAATATTAGAATATGGAAGTTATGAAGAGTTTAAAGAAATGGAGAGCGAATTTCAATTTCCCGGCTTTCAAGTTGTGATAACTCAGTCAAATAATAACATAGCGTTCACAATTACAAAATGTTAGACAGGCAACGCCTGTTTTTTGTTTTTATGAGCAAATCTTTTACTAAAAACAAATAATTTCAAATTGAACAAATCCTTTTGAAACTTTTTTTATTTATGATAAAATATTTTCAGATTTTCACAAAGGAGTTTATTTATGAAAATAGCAATTACTGGCGCAACCGGAAACATGGGGCAAGAAACCCTAAAAGAAGTATTAAAAATTAAAGAGATTGAACATATTAATTTGCTCGTTCTTGAAGACGACAAAAGAGGCAACAAGCTATTAAAAGATCACAAGAAGGACAAACAAAGACTTACTATAATTAGAGGCAACCTTGCAAATCGCGACGCCTGCGAAAAACTAATTAGCGATTGCGACTATGTTATCAACCTTGCAGCCTGCATTCCTCCTCACAGTGATCAAAACCCACAAAAAGCAATTGAGTGCAACGAAGTTGGCGTTGACACCATTGTCAGCGTAATAGAAGGAATGAAAAAACAGCCTAAATTTATCGATATATCAACCATGGCACTCTATGGTAATCGTAACCACCTTCACCCTTGGGGACGCGTTGGCGATCCACTACTTGTTAGCCCTTACGACATATACTCGGCTACAAAACTCAGGGGCGAATTTAGGGTTCTCGAAAGCGAAATAAGTTGTTGGGTGATTTTAAGACAAACCGCAATGCTACACATTAACATGCTAAAAGATAACATGAGCGATGGGCTTATGTTCCACACCTGTTTCAATGCTCCCCTTGAATGGGCAACCGCACATGATAGCGGAGTGCTTATCGCAAATATACTAAAAGCCGATATCAACAAAAAGTTGAAAAAGGATTTTTGGCACAAGTGCTATAATATCGGCTGTCACAAAAATCGCATTACAGGTTTTGACACCCTTAACGATGGCTTCAAGATAATTGGCGGCTCAGCGAAAGACTTCTTTCGTCCAAACTATGACGCCACCCGCAATTTCCATGGAATGTGGTTCTATGATAGCCATGTGCTTGATAACCTGTTTCACTACCAAAGCCAAGATACAGCTGAGTATTGGAACCTTATCGGCAAAAAGTATTGGTACTATAAACTTGGCAAAATAGTGCCTAAAAAATTGATTAAAAAATTTGCCATTGATAGACTGCTTAAAAACTATAACTGTCCATATTACTGGCACAAACACAACGACGAAGGAAAAATGCAGGCATACTTCGGCGGCAAGGATAAGTTTGAAGCAATCTCTAAAAAATGGAAAGATTTTGACCTTTTAGTTGAAAATAGAGCGCCAGAAGGAGAACAAATTGACTATAATGCTCTCCGCGACATTAAAAATGCAAAGCTAATCGATTATGGCTATGACATAGATAAACCAGATAGTAAAATCACCATTGAGGATCTTAAAAATGTCGCAAAAATGCATGGAGGAAAACTAATTAGCAAAACTTACAATGGTAACATGCAAGAAAAACTGCTGTGGCAAAATCAAGACGGAGAAAAGTTTACAGCTAAGGCTTACACAGTTATCAAAGCGGGACACTGGCTTAACAGAACTTATAAAGAAAATGTTTGGGACTTTGATAGACTTTCTAAAAAAGATAAAATTTACGCTCAAATATGGTACGACAGTCATACAAAGGATGAAAATTACATTTATTCTTTTGACGAGAACTTCAACTCTAAAATTGAGCGATTTGAATAAAGGATAGAAATATGAGAATTTTAATTTGTTACTTTTCGGGCACTGGCAACACCGAAAAAGTAGTACGCGCATATGAAGAACAATTTAAGGTAAAAGGTCATGAAATTGAATTATGGAAGGTAGAAACAAAGCCTTTTGAAAAAGACCTCTCAAGCTTTGACAGCATCGGCTTTGCCTACCCTGTCCACGCTTTTAACGCACCACCTATCATAATCAACTTCGCAAAGGCACTACCAAAACTTGCTGAGAAGAAACCTTTCTTTATTTTAAATACATCTGGCGAGCCGCTTAAATTAAACAACCTTTCTTCTCTGAAACTTAGAAAAATTCTTAAAAAGAAGAACTTTGTCTTTACAAATGAGTATCACTATTGCATGCCCTATAATATGATTTTTAGGCACTCAAACGCAATGGCTTATCGCATGTGGGACACTGCTCAAAAACTAATACCAATTGACTGCGAAGAAATGCTTTCAGGCAAACATTCAAAACTTGGGTATGTATTTATGGGAAGTTTCATCGCTTGGTTAATGAGAATTGAACACTGGGGCGGCAAAGTCAACGGAAAACACTATAAAGTTAATGAAAAATGCATTAATTGTGGTCGCTGCATACGCTGCTGCCCTACAAATAATATAAAAATTGAAGATGGGAAATTTGTATTTGGAGATAAATGTATCATGTGTATGCGCTGTTCCTTCTTCTGCCCTACGGACGCCTTTAAAATTGGCTGGTTTAATAGTTGGAAAGTAAATGGACCTTACAATTTTAACGACCCTAACAACTATGAACAAAAATCACACAAAAACTGGTGTAAGAAATCTTATAACAAATACTTCGCAAGATGCGAAAAGAAAATCAAAGAATATGGTGATAATAATGAATGATTGTATATTTTGCAAAATAGCAAAAGGCGAAATACCCTGCTATAAAGTTTATGAAGATGACAAAGTGCTTGCATTTTTAGATATTGCACAGGATGCATTTGGGCATACGGTTGTAATTCCTAAAAAGCACTTTGCAAATATCTTTGAGTGTGATGAGGAAACTTTGTCAACTTGCATAAGTGCGGTTAAAAAGATTTCGAATCACTATGTAAATCACTGCGGTTTTGAAGGCGTGAACATTTCAAACAATAACGGCAAAGCAGCTGGACAAACAGTACATCACATACATTTTCATATTATCCCTAGAAAAAGCGGGGACGGTATAAACATTTATAATGAACTTGCAGGAGATAACACGCCGCTTGATAAGCAGCTTGAACTTTTAAAGTTAAACTAAAAAATAGAGGCCTCGCCTCTTTTTTTTATTTCATAAAGTCTTCCATTGTATACCAGCCTGCCGCTTTGCCAGCAAGCCACTCGCAAGCTTTTAAAGCACCTTTTGCAAAAATATCACGGCTTGTAGCAGTATGCTTAACCTCTATCTCTTCACCCTCACCCAAGAACAGCACGCTATGCGTGCCTACTACACTTCCTCCGCGCAGGCTATGAGTAGAAATTTCGCTTTTAGCCGTTACACTTCTCAAATCTTCGTAAAGCGTTTTGCATGTTCCGCTTGGAGCATCTTTTTTTCTCTTATGGTGAATTTCAACTAGATTAATATCAAAGCCTTCAAGTTTCTGAGCTAACATTTTTGCCGCCGCCCGCATCAGATAAATTCCTACCGAAAAGTTGCTGCCCCATAGCACTGGAACAACTTTTGAAAGTTTTCGCAAGCCGCTTATCTGCTTCTCACTATGTCCCGTAACAGCAGATACAAGCGGCAATCTATTCTTTTCGCAATATTTGATAACTTCGCTCGTTGCCTCGGTCGTAGAAAAATCAAGCACAACATCCGCTTTTACTTTGACTTTTGCAATGCTTGAACTATCTAATTTTTTATCAACCCCTGTAATATCAAATTGTCCCGCCGCCACAGCAATTACCCGCTGTCCCATCTGCCCCGCAGCACCAACTAAAATTATTTTCATTTTAGCTCCTTTTCAAATTTGTTTATCTCTTTTATGAGAGCCCGACTGTCACTCATCTCTGTCAAAGGTGACCTAACTTCATTTCTGCAAAAACCAAGTTTATGCATGCATTCTTTAATAGGTATAGGGTTAACTTCGCTAAACAGCAGTCTGTTTATATTAAATAATTTTTCTTGAAGCATTCTCGCTTTTTCAAATTCTTTGTTGGAGGCAAGTCGATATATTTCACTTACGGTAGAAGGATAGGCATTTGCAGTCACACTAATACATCCCTGCCCACCTAACGCATAAAAGATAAAGTTAAGCGCGTCCTCACCACTATAAATAGCTACTTGTCTGCCCGCAAGTTTAAAAAGCTCCAAAAGCTGATTGATGTCAGGGTTTGCCTGCTTAATCCCATACACATAAGGGTTCTCTGCAAGCTTTGCAAACGTTATCGGCAAAATATTAAAACCAGTCCTTGATGGAACATTGTATACTATCATTGGAACACCAACTTTACCAATTTGATTGTAATACTCTATTGCACCCTGCTGAGTGCATTTATTGTAATAGGGAGAAACGACTAAAAGCCCATCCGCCCCTTTTTCTGCCGCAAAAGAGGAAAGTTTAATAGCATCATCAGTGCAATTCGACCCGCTACCAACGATAAAGCAAACTCTTCTGTTTATTACTTTTCCGCAAAACTTAATAATGCTCTTTTTTTCTTTTTCGCTAAGCGTGCAAGGCTCACCAGTAGTGCCTAAAACGCTAATGGCTTTAGCTCCTCCCGCAATCTGATACTCAATAATCTTTTCAAGCGCCGCGTAATCAACCTTTCCATTTTTGAAAGGAGTTATCAGCGCGCTGCAAACACCATCAAATAGTTTTTTCATTTTTATGCCCCTCTATCCATTCAAATATATCTACCGCGTTAGACGCCGCGCCTCGCCTTAAATTGTCCGCAACCACCCAAAAGTTAAAGGTATTTGAATGACTATAATCCTTCCTTATTCGACCAACAAACACGTCATCCTTTCCAGTGGCATATAGCGGCATTGGGTATACCTGACTTTCGGGCGCATCAACAACCTTGACAGCCGAAAATTCTTCCATCGCTTTTACAATTTCCGCCCTAGTTGCCTTTCTTTCAAATTCTATATTCACACTTTCGCTATGCCCATTTTTTATAGGGACTCGCACTGCTGTCGCAGTAATATTAAGCTTTGGAAGCGATAATATCTTTCTGCTTTCAAAGATTAATTTATCTTCCTCTTTGGTGTAACCATTAGGTAAAAAATCATCAATATGCGGTATCACATTGTTAACAATCGGGTAACTAAATTTGTTTGTCGTGTTTTTCTTTAGGTCAAGTAAAGCATCTCTTCCCGCCCCCGAAACTGCTTGATATGTGGAAACAATCACTCTTTTGAGTTTGAATTTGTCATGAAGCGGCTTTAATGCTGTCACTAGCTGAATGGTCGAACAGTTAGGATTTGCAATAAGTCGGCTGTTTCCAATGCCATCGCCGTTAACCGAAGGAACAATAAGCGGAACTTTCTCCTCTCTTCTAAAAGCATTTGAATTATCTATAACTACCGCACCTTTTTTGATAAACACCTTTGCATACTCTTTGGATACGCTTGCGTCACTTGCAAAAAACACATAATCGAAGCTCCCACCTTCTATGTTTTTCATACATAATTTACGGATAGGTATCTCCCTGTCAAAAACCTTGATTTTTTTATGTAAATTTCTATTTGCAAATAAGTACAAATTGTCAAACCTGATATTACGTTCTTCCAGTACCTGTAAGATTTTACCACCTACAAGCCCAGTAGCACCAATGATTGCTATATTCATATTTTTCTCCTCTGATTATATATGATATGCATCAAGCCTATTAAACGATAAAATGGCAACAAAAAAACCGAGGTATAACCTCGGCTTTTGCTTAACTTAATTAGATTACAAGTGGAACTACAATTCCGGCTAAAACTATAAGTAAGCAAATCACATAAAGCACTTTCCAAACAACTTGCTTGTTTCTAATGTAGCGCCATGCAAGGATTGATACTATTACAATCATAATTGCAGTTGCAACGCCTTGAAGCCAACCAACGATTTTAGCGTCAATTCCGCAAGCAGAAAGCACCAAACTAACAGCGAAAAGAAGTGTTACCCCAACAATAGTCCAAAAAGAAACTTTGTTAAGGCTCCAAACATTGCCGCTATTTGATGAAGATGATGATTTTTTCTTAGTTGCCATAATTCTCCTCCTTGCAAATATTATAAGCCAGAGAGGCAATTATGTCAACAAAATAAAAATAAAATAACTGTTTTCTTCTTTTTATTCATTTTGTTCTGTGTCGAAGTTTTGCGAAATGTCTTTTTTTAAAACTTTTGAAACTAGAACTCCCTCTTCGTTTAACTTAAAGTACTTAAATCTTAAAATTAAGTATGCAGACAATCCTAAAACACCGCAAATGATTTGAGCAATATTTGTATTGTATGGGCTTAAAATAACAACTGATAAAATAGTTCTTAAAAACTTACACCCTACATGGATTATTGTCGACTTTAAAGCAGAGTGCTCTAATTGTAAAAATATTTGCAAGTTGCTTTTAAAAATGTTTACTATGAAGTCTAATAACTGAATACTCAGATAGACTAAGCCTATAGTCAGAACAATATCATACAATTTACTTAAGGAGAAGAATAATACTATACACACTAGTGTATATATCCCTGTTATAATAGCAGAATATTTCAAAGCCTTTTTATAATTAAATCTTGATTGCGATATGTCTATCTTTGCAATTTTAGGTATAGCTCCCAAAGCGTCCCAAACTGGGTCTGTAATAAGATTTACTAAATTTAATGCAAGAATATATTGCTCGCCGAAACCAAAAGCCCGACTGAAACCTACAAAATATATAATAAACATGAATATGTCGCCTAAGACAAATAACGATTCATATCTTAAATTTTTTAAGGGATTAAAATTAAACTTGAATTTTTTAATATTCAAACAAAGCCAAACGATG
>CAJULT010000007.1:0-39149 GCA_910587225.1 uncultured Christensenellaceae bacterium | reverse complement strand
ATATATAGCTAACACAATTAGGTTAACTATCATAATAATCATTTGATTTTTTATAATTAAAGCAGTAATTACAACACTTAAAAGATTTAAAACAATAAAAAACAAGTTGCACATGTTGGCAAGTTTGTCTTTATTTTGAAAATATAATTTCTCGCTTATCATATTTATAACAAAACTAAAAAACAATTCCCCAACAGCCATAATGGTAAAAAAGTGAAAAATCTTTTTATCCATGTTCATAAATGCTATATAGTCGTCAATCAAGATTATAACTATAGAAAAAACAACAATGGCAAATAATAATCCTAGCAACATTCCACTTTCAGAGCATCCTTCTTTCTTTTCTCTATTTGTCCTAATATTAGAAGCAGTAGCAAAATATGATAGCAAAATAGAACATACAAATTGTAAAGGATATGTAAGAGAAAAAATATTAGAGTATTGCATATCGCCCATAATAATGCCCAAAAGAAAATACGTGACAACATTGGTCACAGAAACCGCAAATAAAGTTAATGAAATACATACATATCTTTTCATAAAAACTCAACGATAACACAAACAATTAAATAAAAAAACCTAAGTCGAGCGGTCGATTTAGGTTTATTGGTGCGTCGCAAGGGATTCGAACCCCTGACCTTCTGTTCCGTAGACAGACGCTCTATCCAGCTGAGCTAGCAACGCATACGGTGAATTTTAAAGGTAATTCATAAACCTAGTAATTTTGCGTCTGTAGACGCTCATTAGAACGAGTTTTCTGGGCATTTGCTTGCAAGTATGCAGAGAAAACGAGTTCGCATCAAACTTGCGTAGCAAGTTTGATATCCAGCTGAGCGAAGAGCGCATTTTGCCCGACAACTATCGTTATCGGGTTTTATTATAACAAATAATTTTAAAAAAGTAAATATATTTGCCCATTTTTTCTAAAAATTTAAAATAATAGTAAAATTCCACCCCAAAGAACATTTTACTTATATAAAAAAGAAAGTTTAATCAACTTTCTTTTCAGATGTTTTTTCTTTCTTTTGTTTGTTATAAAGCGTACTATATTTTTTGTTATGTTTAAGTAAATGTTCATGAGTGCCATAATCGGATATTTTTCCATTATCTAAGAAATAGATAACATCACAATTTTCAATTGTTGAAAGCCTATGAGCTATTGTTATGATTGTTTTGTCAGCTTTTATACCTTCAATAGAGTCCATGACATATTGTTGAGAAATATTATCTAAGGCGCTTGTAGCTTCATCAAAAATAAGGATCTTTGAATCTTTAAGTAAAGCACGAGCAATACATATTCTTTGCTTTTGCCCACCGCTCAATCTTGTTCCGCCTTCACCAAGAAAACTATCAAGTCCTTCTGGCAAGTCTTTAACAAAGTCATACGCGTTGGCAAACTTCAAAGCCTCAAAAATTTGCTCATCAGTCACATTTGTATCAACAAGTTGCATGTTTTCTCTTATAGTCAAGTTAAAGAGATATGGACTTTGGTTAACCATGGTAACATTTTTGCCAAAATTTTGTGCCAAAACTTTTGAATCAACATCATCGAATAAAATTTGTCCGGTCGTCGGCTCGTATAGTTTGCAGATTAAACTTACAACAGTACTTTTCCCACAACCACTTTCGCCAACAAAAGCAACGTGAGTGTTGGGTTGAATTTTAAAACTCACATGATCCAAAACAGGCTCTCCTTCCACATATTCAAAGGAAACATCTTTAAATTCAATGTTGCCATTGTATTGCGCAGGTTCAACTTCTCCGAATTTATCATGAGTATAGTACCCTTCGCCAGAAAGTTGAAACACACGGCTGGCATTGACTTCAACTTCCTTAAAGTAATCTTGCAATTCGCCAAGACGCACTGCAAATTCCATAACGCTATTTTTATAAACATACACAGAATAGAACACTGCCAAATCCAACCTGCCAAGCCTAATGAGGTGAATGCAAATGAGTATGAATAATAAGTTACATACAACTCGCACGCAACTTGCTAAGTTATATAAGAAAGAACCGACATACCACTCCTTATTATCAGCTTTTATGTAATCTGTTTGAAGGTCATTAACACGAGATATGATATTATCACTAAGTCCAAGGGTTTTAATGTCCTTAATACCTCTAATAGACTCGCCAATCACAGAGTTTATATTTTCTGAACGTCGAAGCACACCCGACTTAAGTTTTGCATAGTAATGCATTCTAACTAGGTACACTAAATATCTAACAACAATAAATCCTACCAAGAAAAGCCCGAGCCAATAGTTGACGATGAACACGAACACTATAAATCCGATCTTTGACATAAAGTCAACCACAGTTTCGCTTATTCTTTTAAACGAATTTGCAAGAGAATCAAGGTCAGATGTCAGCCTTGTAATAAACGCCCCATTGCCTAGTTTTTCATATTCCCCAATATTGATGTTAAAACTTTTTTTGAGAATTTCAAGCTTTACATCTCTTTTAACATAATTTTCTAGTTTCTTGAAGAATGGCACACGACAATAATTTATCACAAGATCCAAAAATTCAATGCCTGCAAAAATCAGAGCATAATATAATGCCAAGTCAAAATTCTGCTCTGTGGTCATGTTTGAGATAACCTTTCCAAGCACCAATGGCGCAAAGAAATTGATTACTCCTGTACAAATAAGAAGCGCCCAAAATCCGAAACATAACCATTTGTATTTTTTGTAATAACTAAGATAGTGTTTTAAGTTTTTATAACCTTTAATTGCTTTTTTCTCTGCTGCTTCTTTCATTTCTTCCTCTGAATTTCAAAAGTTCCATGCCTATTATATAACAAAACGCCTAATTGTAAAAATAAAAACCATAGCTTTTGCATTTTTTTTGCAAATAGTACTACAAAAGTTCAATAGATCAAATCACAATAAAAAAGAAGCTATAAAAGCCTCTTTTTTAAAATAAAGGTGAAAGTAAGCGGAAGATTGCTTGAAGCATCTTTGTTATCCAACGCTTGCGCTTAAAATAACTCGCGCCCACTTCATACGACTTTCGACAATCGTTCCTAAACGCTTGAAGATATTGTGCGTTCAAGTTTTCACTAAACATAATCGCCGTATTTTCAAAATTCAAAGCAAAAGAGCGGTTGTCCATATTACAGGTCCCTATTGCAAGTTTGTTGCCATCTACTAGCATTGCCTTGCTATGGAGAAAGCCATTGTAAAGATAAACTTTTGCTCCCATCTCCTGCACTTCTTTAAGATAAGAAAGCGTTACAAGCCATACCGACTTTTTGTCTGGCAAAGCAGGTACCATAATCCTTACGTCCACTCCGCTTTTAACTGCGATACGAATAGCACTCATAAAAACTTCATCCGGCACAAAGTATGGTGTTTGAATATATACCCTTTCTTTTGCGCTCGCGATCATTTTTACAAAAACCTCTTTGATTTGTTGTACTGGCCTGTCAGGCCCAGAAGAAACCACCTGAACCATTGTGTCGCCACAAATGGAAGGAGGCGGAAACGAGCCGTCCATTAGATATTGACCATTAGGAGTGTTGTCATTCTTGCAATAACGCCAGTCATCTAGGAATATGTTTTGAAGAGCATACGCCCCACTCCCTTCAATGCGCACTGATGTATCTCGCCATGGCGATAACTTTTTGTCAAGCCCCATATGGTCATCACGAATGTTAATACCTCCCGTGTAACCAATCTGCCCATCAATAACCACTATCTTGCGGTGGTTGCGATAGTTGACTTTAAGGTTTATAGCCCTTATATGCGCGAAAGGCGGAAAGAACTCTCCAACCTTGCCTCCTGCTTTTTCAAGCTGTTTGAAAAATCTGCGGGGCGCTTTTCGAGAGCCTACCGAGTCATAGATTAGCTTAACCTTAACCCCCTCTCTCGCCTTTTTGCATAAGATTTCCATTATTTCTTTGCCAGTCTTATCTTTTGCAAATATATAGTACTCAATGTTTATTGATACTTTGGCATTTTTGAGGTCACGTTTCAGCATTCTAAGCTTGTCCTTTCCCCAGTTGAAAATCTGAACGCTGTTACCAGGGAGCGGAACCGCTCCACTACTGTAACATAACGCTATAAGCTCCCTATCCTCAGGTCTAACATCAGTAACCTTCGCCTGCTCTAATTTGGAAATGCCGTCAATACTGCTTACAATGTCATATTCATGAAGTGCTTTGTTTTTAATCATTCTGCGGGTGCGGATGCTTAGACCACTGCCAAAGATAACATAAAGTATAAATCCTATAATCGGCAGAAAGGTAAGCACCATCATCCATGCAGCAATGTTTTGTGGACTTCTTTTTTCAAGAAAGACCATACTCAGAAGCAAAAGAAAGTTTACTCCCGCAACAACTGTTGCTAAAATCCAAACCCAGTCCATCCGTCACCTCATGCAGCTGGAGTTGTAGAAGTGTCTAGTTTTATCATAAACATAACTTCGCCAAGATTGTTCCAAGAATGTGTTTTATCTTCATACTTGTTGTCATCTGTACAGTTTCTAGCAAATCTAGTACCTGCAATACCCGAAACTTGTTGAGTGATTGAAACTGCAATATATTGCTTAATGTCAAAGCCTGCGTTTGTTGTTACAACTCCCGTAACTGCATCAATTGTAGCCGCACCAGATGCAGTATCGCCACTTATGCTAAAGGTAAGACCAGTTGTGTCAAAGTCGCCATAAACATAAGTTTTGTCTTTGACAATAGTTACTCCTCCACACGTAATACTATCAATATTTGTCATCTGAGTAAATACAATAGTATCTTTCTCTTGAAGCGAGATTGAAAGTGGCTCGTTATTACTATTAGGGTACTCTTGTGTCTGTTCTTTACCACCATTAATTCTATAAGATACTTTTGCCTTCTTATCTACAGATATGTCGTCAGGAAGGTTAAATGTAAATGTATTGCTGCTAAGCTTCGCATTAGTAAAGATAATCTCATCAGTTACAAGTCTCTGATTTACATTTCGTTTAAGTGTTTCAAAAGATGAACCATCTGACCAAGCGTTGAAGTCTATTGTATATATGCCATCTGTTTTTTCTTCAAGTTTAACATCTCTTGCTCCGCTGACAACGTTAGAATTGAAAGCTGTGTATCTTCCTGTCACAATGTAAGGCTGTGCTACTTGATAAGTCTTGCCTTCAACCTGCGCAAGATAATATTTAGTTATATATTGCGCTTCTTTAAGTTGATAGTTGTCTACAAAGTTTATTGTATCCATTCCATTATTATTAAGTTCATTTATTCTAATCGTATATTGTAAGTCATCACCTTCGCCACGTAAAGGTTGTCCATTGTATCTTACAACTATGTCCTCACTTATTCCTTTAATAGTTACCTGGTCACCCTCATGCAAGGTTACTCCAAGCGCCTCTGAAAGTGAATAGTAAGCCGTAGTAGCATAACCAAGTCCGTTTGAAGTAGTGAGTCTTGCAGTATATTCTTTTGCTTCACCTTCTCGAGTTATTGTAGCAGATAATGTAAGGTCAGCAACACTACCATTGCCAGTTTTATCCAAAGTTACTTCCAAAGTATCTGCAAGATAAGTAATTGTTGTTATCTCTGTGCCTGCTTGGCTTGCACTAATCTTATCAGCAACCTTAAACGCAACTCCGTCACGAACAACATTGTTCTCTCTGTCACTAAATTTTGTCTTTCTATTGACAGAAATGTTTAATTTCACTTCGCAAGTTTCTGTTACATTATCTGATTTGTATGTAAGCCCAATAACCATAGTCACATTATCAAGTCTAGAACTCGTCTTGTACTTATCGCTATCAAGCTCTGGCATTCGGTAGTTCTTTTCAGCCCCTCTGTACAATCCTGCATTATCACCTACAAAGTTCATGCTCTGGTCAGTAGTAGATAAGTTTTTATCTCTCCAGTCTCCCCATTTTATATCTTCACCACTACCAGTAGTTTGCGCATTATCAGTCAAGTCAACATGCCCAACCTCTTGTTTTTCATAGAAGAACTTTATTGAACTAACTGTCACATCAGCAAAGTTAGGTCTCTTAAGGTAGTCAACGTCACCAGGTTTATACTCTTTATCTTCCTGCTTATCTGCAGTCTCATTTGCATCGTGTGAGCCGTCTGCGAATTGATAGCCTGTCTGTAATTTATAATTTGTACCATAAACTGCTAAATATGGACCTTTGTTTGTCGCAGTGTCTTCAATCATGTAATTCTTATCAAATCCCCAAGCTTCAAGGTTTGCTATGTTGATAAGTTGATAGCCAGGTGCTCCACTTCCAATTTGTCCTTTATTTGACTCAATGTCTATAGGTGTATCGCCGGTAGTTGGATCTTTGTCTCCAACTTCTTTTATGGTTAACACTTCATAAACTGCACCAATATCGAAGTAATCACCTTCATTTATAGTGAGAGAAGTTGCATTAAATGCCGCAGGAGTTGCCTTCGCTTTTAAAGTAAAGTGCAGGTAGAACTCATAACCATACTTGTCCACAGCTCTTAGCCTATACTCTTGAGAACCAAATTGAGCTTTTGCAATACCGTTAAGAGCAAGATTTGTTGTGTTGTTGGCAGCATCATATTCCCAAACAGGAGATAAATACTTGCAACTATTATAATGATAATCACTTAAATCCCCTTCAATTGAATGTATTTGTGCTTCAATGGAATATCCATTTTGAACCTCCATCCAGAACTGATACTCAGAATCACTATTCTCTAAAGTTATACAATACCAACCGTATTGGCTTATGCCCGGCGTTAACGTATAGGTTATTGTAGATTTGTCGCTTTCCACTGATAACGTAGGGTTCGACTTAAATATACTACTATCTTCAACAACTGTGAATACAGCCCACCCATTCAATGCTTTATCGCTTTGCAATAATTTTTGATTTACATTCGAAAAATTATTATAGGTTGTACTATTTTGAGTAGCAACGTCATCAACTGTTAAGGTATAAGTAAATTCTGTCGCTGCAACATCCGTTGTCCCTTCCCCATGGTATACCTTGACTGCATTGTTGTTAGAAATGTCTTCACCATCATCATTTGTAAATTTACCAGCGAGTTGAATAGTTCCGTAATTGCCTTCCTGATTTGCTGTAACTTCAAATGTAGAAGTTCTATTTGAATAAACGTCATATTCGAAGTTCCCTTCGGTATCAGTTTTCCCATCATTATCAGGTGCGGTTGTACTTGCATAATCAATTACATAATCTGGCATTACTTTGTAAAGAAGATATTCCACCTTGTTAAAATTCTGACCATTAACTGTAACTGTATATGTCAACTTAAATAGTACATAATTTCCTGCATTCTCAGCACCAAGTCCAGCTATACGCCAGTCAACATTATAATATGTTGTGTCTGAATTGCTAAGGTCTGCATCTTGAGTAGCCGCACCGCTAGTACTTGTAGGAGCCTTACCATCTTTGTCTTGTAGAACTGGAGAATAACTTAAGTATTGCGCACCATTTCCGTTTACTTTAGCTTTCAAGTAGTTTGTTGTTTGAATATTACTATAATTTGTATCACCTAGAATTTCTTTCAGATCAAGATTTGCATCCGCCCATGGGTCTTCCAACATCTCAAGTATAAGTTTGGTGTTGCCATTTCGAAGTTCGCTCGGGTCAAGAACCTTTCCTGTACTTGGGTGACGCACTTTATGTGCATCAATCACAGAGTCAATTCTCTGGTTTGCAAGAATAGTCTTTTCTCCGCCCTCTTTTGCGGTGTAAACCACTTCAATATCAAGTTCACCTTTGTATGAGTAAGCAAGGTCGTCAAAGTTGATATTAATACCATTGGTTTGACCATTTCGACAGCTAAAACTAAAACCATTCACAACCACAGTTATATCTTCATAGTTGTCCGGAGTGAGTTCAAAGGTATAAACCCTCGCATCAAGAAGCCGAGGAATAGCTTCTAAGTAAAGCACTTCTTCACCATCTTTCATAACCTTAGTTCCATCAAGATTATATAAATAAGTATCTCCACCTATTTCACTTACTTTTACAAGACCATATTCAACAATACTTTCAATACCACTTTCGGTTTCTACCAGTGATTGTCCTTTAATCACCTTGATAAATTTCTCTCCATCTATTGTGACAGCTTCAGTATATGGAGTTAAATTACTTTTAAATCCAACGTTTGCAACAAACTTATCATAGTTAACAGCCTTGCCGTTGTAAGTCATTTTTATACGGCTGGTAAGACTAGGCTTACCATTGAAGATATTTTCAACTTTGCTCCAAACGGTATTGCCATCGGCATCCTTATCGCTCTTTACATATACACCCCAGTCTTTATCTTTATATTCTGTTGTACCAAGGTCATAATATTTAGTTGCGCCCATATCCTGTTCAGATAAGGTGAAATTAAAGAATGAAGCCTCGTCGGTATATTTTGGAACTGTTTTACCTTCGTCATTTGTTTTAGTTGCAAAGATATACTTACCTGTCCATTCTTCCTTACCAGTGCTTAAATTTTCCTTCATTTGCTGTTGAAGTTTGTCATTTTCAAACAGGTAGAATGTTCCGTTTATGTATGAGCTAATGCCTGTTTCTTTAAGTGTAAATTCAAGGATGCGCCCATCTGCGAATATGTTAACGTCCTCACTAAGCTTATCAATATAGTATACATCTTCGCCGTTCGCATTTGGATTAACCGCAACTGCGTTCATCGCAAAGACGTCCTCTTTAACTACTATTGTGTATCTCTCAGTAAAACCGCCAGCAGTTATAAGGAAAGTTACACTTCCCTCTACAGCACCCCTGTTAAGTGTAAAGGTCAAGTTTTGGCGATTAATTTCGGCTATTTTTTTCGCTTCGTCAGCAGTTCTATAAATTACATTGCTTCCGTCAGTTGTATTAAGTATGCCGCCTGTATGAGTGATTGTAAGCTCACTAATTTCAGCAATAGTAACAATAACTGTTTTACCAGCAAAGTCTTGTTCACTTGCAGTAGCAGTTGTATCATTGGCATTTGCGACAACCAAACGCGCGCCGTCTGCAAATACAGCCTTACCCGTTAAGAAGTCTTTTGCACTTGTAAATACAACCTTTCTATCGCTATTTATTTGCAAGTATTCAATAGGTTCAATGTCTTCCTCAGCCGCCCCTGTTGGATTTGGATAATTGATTGTAACCCTAGTATTGCACTCAATATGGAAAGCATAGTAAACATAGAATGTCTGATAAGGTTCTTCTGTATTGCTTGCTATAAACAACTCAACCTTAATAAGTACTGTTTCATCAGCGCCCTCTTTGTCTACATCCCTTGTTGTAATGACTGGGCTATCTTCGCGTGTGCCTTCTTCAATTGCATCAGTCCCAACCCAAGAGTATTTTGCAATGTGATAGCCTTTATTGCCAATATCAAACAATGCTTCACCCTTAGTTGTTTGTCCAGCAGTTACATTCTCGCCTCGTACAGTTTCAGCACCTGTGCCGTCTTCATACTGTCCAACTGTGCCGCCGTCAACCTTATGAATATTAGCTTTGATTGTAATAGGAAGGTCAAAAGTAAATGTCTCAGTTTCATTGAACTTAATAGTTACGGTCATTGTAAGTTTTACATCATTTACGATTGAATATACATCGTAAACTCCATTCCCTTGACTTGTCATAAAGTTCGGAATAGAAATTTCGTTTCCTTTATCATCTTTAAAAGTCACATCTGTTATGTCGTAGTTTTCAACTTCCTCGTCGTCACGTTTAATTGTTACAAGGTCTTTAATATCAAACTCAGAGCTTGCAGTAATGTCAGTTACCTTTTGCTCCATAGTCGCGGTTGCGCTTACATTGATAGTTAAAGTGCCCACAAGACCATGGTCAGTATATAGATATACAATAACAACTGAGTCTTTAGATATATAACTATTTAATGTAAGTGAAAGTGTGCCGTTTTCAAGTGTGATTGCTTTTTTGCCGTCAGTGATTGCTATGACATTTCCTTCATCTTTTGCGTTAAACTTTAATGTTCCTTCAGGCGTACCCAATTGAGAGCCGCCAACCACCTGATAAAGTGTAATTGGAAGAGGTGCACTCGTTGCTCCACTAGATAGAGTCCAAGTTGCATCGTTAGGGTTTATTTTACTTGTTTCCAACCCTTCAACTTTACCATACTCGATTGCATAAGATTCGCGTGCATTTACAGTAAAGGTATAACTTGTATCTCCGCCCACAATTTCAAGCGTATTCTTCTTTCCACCGTCGTACTTACGAACGATATTAATTTTTATAGTATCATTTGTGTGAGAAGATATATTTAACAATTCTTGTACAGTAACGCTACCATCTTCGTTTTTCTTCTCATTTTTGGTAAATGAAACTTCGCAGCTGCCCTCTGATAAAGCTATTCCATTTTCGTCAGTTATGCTTACAAGCTCGTAAGTGTAATCTAAGTTCTTGTCTTTAATTTCGCCGATAAGTTCATAGTCAAATCTAGTTTGTCCATCATTAGTAGTACCAGTATCAAATGCTTTGTTTAGTTCTATAGTTAAGCTTTCCCCGTCTTTGCAAGTGATATATTCGCTCTCGCCGTCAAACTCATAGGTTTTGTTAACCTCCGCACTTGGTTCAACTTTGAGTAGATAATATAGCATACGAGGCTGTGAAATTCCCACGCTCATTGAAACAACAAGGTAGCATTCGCCTTCACTTTCAGCCAAATGATTGAGAGTAAGTTGATAAGTTGATTTATTCTCATCTTGCCAGCCTACACTATGATACAATGCACTCTTTGAGCCTGCGCCCGCCTCAACACTCACCATGAACGAGCCGCCAGTCACGCCTACAAAGCCGCCTTCTATCTTCCCTTCTCTAGTTGTCTTAGTCCCGACAGCATTTTTAGGAAGCTCACGTACAAAAACAATATCAATTATTTCACCAGCTGTTACATAACGATAACCAATTTCTTCAGCGTACGCTTCAACGCCGATTTTTTGATTTCCGTTCTCATCCGATTGACCTTTATAGGTTATAGGATTTTTAAGTGCGTTTTCAAGTGTGCTTGTGTCTTTTAGTTTGCTGTTAGCGTCATAGTACTCAATAAATTCAAACCCTGCACTTGATACTATAGTTGGAAGAATCATGTACACATCAACGCCTTTATGAATCTTAGCAATGAGGTAAACGCCTTTGTTGCCAAGCCCATAAAGTGGGTCAGAATAACTGCTAAACTTGATTGTTGGAGGTTGACCATTGCTTCCTCGTCCCACCATTGTATATGTCACATTGTCATGGCTTACTGTCTGAACAAACTGAATGTCTGCTGAAGCATTTTCTTCTGAAATACTGTTCTTTGTATGCCATGTGTCTGATGAAACAAGTAAATATTCAACGCCACCTACACTTTGAACAACTGAATGTGTTCCCTCTTTGTTTTCTTCTAATGACGTAGGACCTTGTTCAAGGCTCTTTGCAATAGTTTCATATTGAGGTGCTACAAGGTATACAACTAGGTTTGCAAAATCTATATATTCATTAGTATCATATTCATCAACAGCTTCTTTAACAAGAAGTTTCAATTTAAATTGTTGTGCAATTCTTGTTTGCCCATATTCAAAGAATGGTATATTTTTGGTGCTTAATTGCAAATCGCCTTCACCTTCCAAGTACTGTTTGTTCTTCAAATCAGTGCTTTCAAGTTTAACAGTCAAGCCAGTTATTTCTTGCTTCCCTGCAATTCTTACAAGTTTATAAATCTTGTCGTTAGCTAGAGAATTATCCCTTAAAATGTTGTATTGAATATTATTAATGTCATAGATAACATTCCCTTCTTCATCCGCTTCTTTCTCTAAAAGCATTAAGTTTCTTGTCACTTTGAAAGTTACTGGATAGTTAAGCGCATAAGGATTTTCAACTCCATCCAAATACATTGTGAAATGGAAGTTCTTGCTTTCCACGTCCCAGAAATCATAGAAATGGAAACCATTTTCAGTTAACTTGCCAACCGCATTTGCGGGTACATTATCAGCTGTTCCACCCTTGATTGGTGTTAACGTGCAAGCATCTAATAGCTCCTGAACGATGTAATATGACTTATTATCTGCTAAATAATTGTTTTTAACATACTCCCACAAATCAGTATTGCCAACCTTCCCCACTGTAAAAGTGGTATTGTTTGCTGCGTAAACTTTTCCTTCCTTATCGTCAGAAACACCAACAATTGGAAGAGCACCAGTAAGCGTTTTGGCCGCAGCAATAGAAAGTGTAAAGTCAATTCTTACCGCACCAGTTGCATCGGATATAAGGAAATTCAAGTTTTTAGATTGTGCAAAGGCATTCTTTACCGTAAGCTTAGTAATTTGCTTTCCACTTAAAGCATCGCGTATGCTAGAGGCATCGCTGCCCATAGAAAGAATTTCTTCCTCCTTTTTATCTGTATCCCAATAATACACTTCGAACATCCCATTTTCGCCAAAAAGGTTAACAAGGTCATCATCGTCAAGGTCTTGCTTGAAGGTAAAGTAGAAATTAGTAAACTTTTTATATACGTCTGCTGTAGCATCTTTTACATAAAGATTTACAAGGTCGTTTAATGCAATTGGTTTATTTTCTGCTCCTGTGTGAGTTACTGAGTAAACTTTTGAAACTAGTGCTTCTTTTTTATTATTATCTGAAGCAGAGCCATTGTCCCCTGCCACGCTAATATGGGTCACTCCCGTAGATGTAATTGTGAAATTAAGTTTTGCGGTTACTTGTTCGCCGCTTGTTGCCCAAAGATGTTGATTTTCAATTGTTCCTTTACTAGTAACAAGAGAGAAACTCTGCTTGTCAGTTGAAATTGCAATTACCTGAGAATCGGTTTCGTATGACCATGTTAAGCGATGTTTGCTTTCTTCTGTTACGCCATGCTGATCGGTAATTTGTACAGAAAACAACTGTAAAAATTCCTCAATTCGCATTTCCTTAGATTGAGCAGTGCCATTGCCGTCTATATAGTCAATTTTAACACTAAACCCTTTATCTCCTAACGTTTGAGTGATAGTTATTACATCGTCATATACACCATCCTCATCTTCATCGATAAAGCGAATGTTAGCACCGCCAGCTCCTCCTGCATTATCTCCGCTTACAAACTCAATGTGCTCCGCCTTTGGAGTATAAACGCAAAGTTTCCCTGCGGTAACCCCTCTTTTCCAAGTGTTATTTGAAGAAGAGTCGGCAACTTCAAGTGCGGTAATTTGCGTATCATTATCATAAGGAACATTTTTTGATGTAATAGCGTAAACAAGGTTGCCATCTTCAATTGTAGAGGTAAATTCAAAATTATTAGTCACATCTGTAGTGCCGCTATAAATTTTAAGAGAAATTTTTCCCGCCTTGATTTGATCTTCTAGAATTCCAACCGAACCCTCTTCCACATTAAAACGGGCAATTATTTTCTCGTCTGAACCTGCAATGACATAATGTTCGTTTTTTTCCCACTCATTTTCACCATCAATTGTTAACCCACCGATAGAACTAGGACTAAGAGTTTTTATAACTTTTACATGTCTAAAGCCTTCTCCCCAGTTGATAACTTCCAGCACTCCATCATTGATAACAGGACTTCCGTCACTATTGGCATTTACAATTGCGCAGTACAGGTCAAACGCTCCCTCGCCGCGTACGCCTAAGTTTTTATTGTCTTTAAGTGGGTACAAAGTTTTCCCGCCATCCACAGCGTACTGTTTTGGCGCATAGAAGCGATCTAAAATAAGAATTTTTTCGACCTCTATCCCTTCTTTAAACCAAGCAAAGTATGTAATTTTGGCATTGCCAGCGCTAGCCATTCCGTCAACATTGAAAAGAGTATCAGTTGTTCCTGTTTCGTTATATCTTAAAGGAATCTCAATATCTCCTGACACCTGCCAAGTAGGAGCAACATAATTCTTTTTGCTATTAATTAGCACTTCATAAGTGGTTGCTGCAGCTTCATCAATAGGATAAAGTGAATAGCCATCGTCAGTCTTAACCGCAAGCGCAACTGACATTCTAAATTGATAAGCGTCAGAAGTGTTAAGTGTCCAACTTGAATATCTAGGATCTGCCCTGTTAGTATCAGCAAAATAATAGGTTTTTCCACCATAAACTACTGTTCTTCCATCCACGTCACCCTTAACTGACAATACATTACCTGCATCTACCCATTGTCCGTTTTGGAAAACCTCAAAGCTTACAACTACGTTTTTAAGCATTTCAAGGGCTGTGTCGGGATTTGGAGAACCGATAGTTGCTCCAAGATAGTTATCCTTTGCACCTGTTGTGCCTGCGTGAAGCACAAAGTCTTCGTCTGCATTCATGGTCAAAGCGGCTTGCCCAGCACTGTAACTTGGTGCAATCGTAAAATCAGTGATTGTCACTTCAGTGATAAGGACATTAGCAGGCTCACTTTCATTGTTTACAGCGTCCGCCTTTCCGCTTGCCGCAAGATAATCTCTCACTGTGGAGTAAAGAACCTCACCTTCCAGCCCCTGAGAAATATATTCGCTAATTTTTTCGTTTTGTGTTTTTGCAGATTTGAAGGCATAAGCGTAAATTTTGTTAGTATCACTTTGTCTGTCTGCCGAGAACACCATTTGATCGTTTACAAAGTTTGCAGTTATCTTTGCAGCCTCATCCACGCTGTAGTAAACTTTCTTTTCAACGCTCTTGTTGCTATAAGCATATCTGCTGGCAGCTGGGAAGAAGTCAGGCTCCATACTGAACAGTTCCCCAACTGTAACCTTGCTTGCCCCGTCAGGAAGTTTTGCGTTCAAGCTATAAACAGGAACATCAACTGCGATCTTTACAGGCTGCGAAACTATGTTCGCACTCTTTGCTATAAGATTTGAGATGCCTCCCACAATCCAGCGAAGAGGCTTGTCACCGTCAAAAATTGTTACGCCATCGCGTTTGAGTTCGCTGCGATTTAATTTGACTGTGAAAGGAGTGCCTATGTTTACAAATTTTGGTACAGTGATAACGTCATCGGTAATAGTTCCCTCAGTTTTATTTTCTCTTGTGATAACATTTCCGCCAAACATAAGCTGAACCTGTTTAACATTAGCATCGCTTGTTGTGGTAGTTATGGTAAGAGAAAAGTCGTCAGTGACTTCAAGTCCCTTTTCTGGGTCATACTCTTCATTCAAAACAAAGGCGAGGTCTTTCGGACGCACTGCGTCGTTACCAAACCCTCCTCTTCCTAAATATACACCCAAAACTGTTGCGCCCGAAACAAACAGAATCGCGCTTATGACGCAAACAATGGTTTTCCAAACTGCCCACTTTTTCATCACTGTACTCCTTGTGGTCAAATTTCTAAAATCGGCCTAGGCCTCTTAGATAAAAATATTATAAATATTTTGTCAAAAAAAAGCAAATAAAACTTGGCTGTTGTTTTAAGATTAGTATAAATATTATTAAATAAATTATTTAGCAAAAATTAAAATAATCTAAAATTTATTTCCCTTTATTTTTCTAGCGATAAAATATTTTCTAAAAATAATTTAAAAATCAATTTTTTAATGATTTTTTTAGGTTTTTTTGGTTTTTATTGAATTTTTAATTAATTATTTATTTTTTATTTTTTAAAGCGTTGACAAACTTTATTTTATACTTTATAATTCAAAAAGGAGAAAAAAATGATACAAGCTAATAATATTTCACTTGCTTTCGGTGGACGAGTACTTTATAAAGATGTTAACCTCAAATTTACCAAAGGCAACTGCTACGGCATAATTGGCGCAAATGGCGCAGGAAAATCTACATTTTTAAAAATTTTAACTGGCGAACTTGAACCTAACACCGGTGATATTTTCATTTCACCCGGCGAGCGAATGAGCGTACTTGCGCAAAACCAAAACGCTTATGACAGCGAAACTGTTTTAAATACCGTTCTTCTTGGGCATAAGCACCTTATGGATATTCAAAAGGAAAAAGACGCCCTTTATATGAAGGAAGATTTCAGTGAGGCTGACGGAATACGTGCGGGAGAACTTGAAACTGAGTTTGCTGAACTTGGCGGCTGGGAAGCTGAGTCTGACGCAAAGAGCCTTCTTCAAAGTTTGGGTATAGGCGAAGAGCTTTACGACCAACCTATGTCAACCATAGATGCTAAAATTAAGGTTAAAGTTTTGCTTGCTCAAGCACTCTTTGGAAATCCTGACATTTTGGTACTGGATGAGCCAACAAACAACCTTGACTTCAAAACAACCCGCTGGCTTGAAAACTTCTTATATGATTTTGAAAACATTGTTATTATCGTGTCCCACAACCGTCACTTTTTAAATAAAGTTTGTACTCATATCTGCGACGTGGATTATGGACAAATTAATATGTTTATCGGGAACTATGATTTCTGGTACGAAAGCAGTCAACTACTTCTGCGTCAACAAAAGGACCAAAACAAAAAGGCGGAGCAGCGCGCTAAGGAACTTAAAGACTTCATCGCCCGCTTTGCTGCCAATGCATCAAAGTCAAAACAGGCAACCAGCAGAAAGAAAGAGCTTGAACGTCTTACCATTGAAGACTTGAAACCATCTTCACGAAAATACCCATACATCAACTTTGAATTTGAGCAAGAAATTGGTAAAGAAGTAATAAAAGTTGAAAACCTTACAAAGAAAGGAATGTTCAAAAATCTCAATTTTAACATTGAAAAGGGGCAAAAAGTTGCGTTTTTTGCAAAAAATAGCCAAATTACCACCACTCTTTTCAATATTTTAATGGGACAGGAAGAGGCAGATAGTGGAACCGTTCATGTTGGAAAGACTATTAAAATCACCAACCTTCCACAAGATAATCGCGCTTACTTTGAGGGCGCAACTATGCCGATAGTTGATTGGCTTAGACAATACTCAAAAGATCAAAATGAAACTTACATTCGCTCTTGGCTTGGGCGCATGCTATTCACAGGTGAAGAGAATATGAAACCGGCAAATGTTCTTTCAGGAGGAGAAAAGGTACGCTGCATGCTTGCAAAAATGATGTTAGAGCAGGGCAACCTAATAATCCTCGACGAGCCAACCAACCACCTCGACCTTGAAAGCATAACTGCAATCAATAAAGGCATGATAAATTATAAGGGCGTGCTGCTGTTTACAACGCATGACCAAGAGATTATCGAAACTGTAGCAAATCGCATAATTGAAATTGTGGATGAAGATCACTACATTGACTTTACTGGCACTTATGAAGAATATGTAGAAAAATATTCTAAGTAAAATTAAAAAAGAGGCAACCGCCTCTTTTTTATAAATTGTTTAAAGTTTCTTCTTCCTTTACAATAGCATAAGTTGACTCAAACGCCACATTGGTTTTTGAATAAACATCTTTTGAATTTATATATTCCACGCATAAATAACATCCTTTCGGCGCAAACATGGTTTCGCCCCATGCCGCTCTGAAACAAATATTTTTGGTAAGAAGCACAAACTTTTTAGGTTTCCTAATCGGCATATACAAATTTCCTTGCAGTTTTTTATACTTTTTAGAAAACTTCTCCCCATCAATAAGATACTGCTCATCATTTGCATCCCAAACTATCATGGAGTCACACTCTTCTTCACATTTTTCAACTCGCTGTTTGGTTTCCATAAATGTATAAACTTTTCCGTCAACGCGCACTCTCGGTCTAGTATCAATATACTCACCTTCGCGTGCTAATCTTGCACGAACAGGCGTCACCTTTTCCGCAATTAAAAGCCGCCCGTCAGATACATCTTCTAAGACGCTTTTAATATCATCCGCGCCATTAATATCAACCTCTTCAAAATCAAGCTTAATATTTTGGTTATCATTAAGAGAATAAAGTATTTTGGTTATCATTTTTACCTCGACTTTTAGAATAGCAAATCTTGTCACGAATTGTCAAACATAGAAACTATTTTTTGTTTCGAGTGCGAAATTATTGACAAAAAGAAATATATTTCATATAATATGACCATAAATGATGACGGAATTGGCAACTCCCGAGTTTAACGCGAGGTCGGCGTAACTGGCTAAATGAAGGCGGATTTTTTCCGCGAACTTGGGTGGAACAGCGGTCAAAATGGTCGCCCCTTGGCATTAAAGCGGAGGGGCGCTTTATTTTACCCCAAATAAAAGGAGAAAGAATATGGAACTTAAAAACTTAGACAAAATCGTAACTCTTTGCAAAACACGCGGATTTGTATTTCCGGGCAGTGAAATTTATGGCGGATTTGCAAATACATGGGACTTTGGTCCAGTAGGTGTTGAGCTTGAAAACAATATTAAAAAGGCATGGTGGAAACGCTTCGTTCAGGAAAGCCCAAATGCTTACGGCGTTGACGCGTCAATACTGATGAATCCAAGAACTTGGGAAGCCAGCGGGCATGCGCAAGGGTTTAGCGATCCTAAAATGGATTGCAAGTCCTGCAAACAGCGTTTTCGCGCAGACAACCTCATTGAAGAACACTCTCACGGCGAAACGGAAGCTGAAGGCATGACAACCGAGCAAATGGAAGCATACATAGCAGAAAATAAAATCAAATGCCCTCACTGCGGCAATTTCAACTGGACACCTATCAGACAATTCAAGCTTATGTTTGAAACGTCACGCGGCACAGTAGAAGGCGAAAAGGATGTGGTTTACCTCCGTCCTGAAACCTGTCAAGGCGAATATGTGAACTTTTTAAATGTTCAACGCACCGCCCGCGCAAAAGTTCCGTTTGCAATCGCACAAATAGGAAAGTCTTTTAGAAATGAAATCACACCGGGAAACTTCCTTTTCAGAACTATCGAGTTTGAACAAATGGAACTTCAAACCTTCTGCAAAGATGAGGACGCACTCCGCATTTATGAAGAAACTAAAAAGCGCGCATGGCAATTTGCAGAAGATATCGGCTTAAAGGCAGACAAACTTCGTTTCCACGACCATGAAAAACTTGCCTTCTATGCAAAAGCAGCCTGCGACATACAATACAAATTCCCAGTCGGCTGGGAAGAGCTTAACGGCGTTCACCACCGCTCAACTTGGGATTTAAGTCGTCACCAAGAATTTAGTGGTAAAAGCATGCTCTACACCGATCCTGTAACAAACGAAAAATATCTCCCAACCGTTGTTGAATACTCGATAGGTGTTGGCAGACTTACACTTGCCGCACTTTGCGAAGCTTATGACGAAGAAACTTTGGAAGGAGGCGATACCCGCGTTGTAATGCACCTGCATCCAGCAATCGCACCTTACAAACTTGCTATTCTTCCACTTCAAAAGAATTTGAGCGAAAAAGCTACCGAAATTTACTCTGCTCTCGCAAAAGAATTTATGTGCAGTTATGACGAGGCAGGCTCAATCGGCAAACGCTATCGCCGCCAAGACGAAATCGGTACGCCATTCTGCCTAACCGTTGACTTTGACACTCTTGAAGACGGCATGGTAACTCTTCGCGAGCGCGACAGCATGAACCAAATCCGCATTAAGATAGACGAGGTTGCGAACTACATCAACGAAAAAATTAAATTTTAATTGTAATAAGTAAAAAAACACGCAAAATTGCGTGTTTTTTATCTATCTTTTGAAAGTGACAAGGCGAGAAATAGAAATCTTAAGAAATAGCCAAGCGAAACTAGTAGTGCTGCAAGGTAGGTAAGTGCTGCAGCAGAAAGCACCTGTTTTGTCTGTTTTAATTCAACGCTGTCCATCACTTCAAAACCTTTCAGCATTTTCAGCGCTCTATTTGACGCATCAAGTTCAACTGGAAGCGTGGCGAGATTGGCTAGCACTGATAGCGCATAAAACCCAACCGCAACCCAGATAAATACCATGCCTGTCACACCGCCAATATACATTAGGTCAAGAATAAGCCCAACAATCAAAAGCGGCATCAAAAGTTTAGATAAAAAGTTGGTGGTTTTTACTACTCCTTGACGTACTTTAAAAAGACTATACCCTTTCGCATCCTGCAAACAGTGCCCGCATTCGTGAGCCACTACGCCAAGCGCTGCAACTGACGTGCCGTCATAGTTTGAAGCTGACAAATTTAAGACTTTATTCGTTGGATCGTAATGGTCGGTAAGCTTTCCGTTTATTTTGTTAATTGCAACATCCACTCCTGCTGCTTCAGTAATTTTTTGAGCAAGCTGCGCACCTGTTAGCCCTGACTTTCCTGCGACCTTACTATAAGTTGAATAGGTACTTTCAACCTTTATCTGTGCAACAAGTGCGACAATAATTGCTACGATTAACAGCGCCCCTGCGCAAATGTAACCTATATAATCCATACAGCCTCCCTATCTAAAAAGTTTTCCTTTTCTTGTAAGCATTGTCCAGCCAAGTATTGCTCTAAACATGTCTGCCCAATAGGTCAGTTTTGCATCATCTAGAAACTGCTTGCATTTTTTAATCTCGTCTTCTGCCAGCGCCTCCTTTAAAAATACAATAGCGTTTTTAGATGCCTCTTTTTCAATGCTAATAGACGCCGCTTTAATTATTATGGCTAGTAAAAATATTAGCAGCGCACCTCCGGCAAAAGCATAACCTAAAACGGCTTGCCCAAATACAAGCAGAAGTACTGCGGCAATCGCGAACGGGAATAGTAAATAGCCAACAACTCGTCCTGCTCGGCGAAGAGTATTTATCTTTTTGAGTTTATTTGAATCTTGGTCTTGTTTAGCATGCCCAAGTTCATGTGCGACAATTGCTAGCGACGCGAGGGAAGAAGAGGTCATTGTCCGTTCTGACAAAAACAGTATACCTTTTGCGTATGCGTCACCGCCCTCTTTCACACCTCCGCCAAGTCGCAACTTTTCATTAAAGTAAATCTTGTTTATCATTTGGAAAAATCCAAGCGAAGTCAATTCTGACTTACTATCTTCTTTATCAAGAGCCATATATTTATCATAGAAATTTTCACCTGCAAAGTTTGCAATTGCAAGCCCTAAGCAGATAAGAAGTCCTAACGACACGCACAAAACTATGATAATTATTGTAGTCATACCTATATTTTAATCAATTTTTAAGGATTTTACAAACAAAATCAGGTAATTAACAAGATTGTCGTTCCCTCTTCCACTTTTGTGCCTTGCGGCGGAAGTTGCTCTTTGATATACTCGCCTGAGCCGTCAAGCTCATAGAAAAGTTTTAAAGTTTTCAAAATCTCGACCGCTTCTGACATACTCTTGCCAACTAGATCAGGCATTGTTACATATTCAATTTCCGTCTCTTCACTTTCTTTCTTCGCGCCTAAGTATTCAAATAGCCCGCTATAAATTTCCTTTCCATAAGGCGCTGCCACCACGCTACCATAATATGCGCCAGCACCTGGCTCATCTACCAGCAATAAAAGTAGATATTCGGGGTCGCTAGCTGGGTATGAACCTATAAAACTCGAAATATATTTTCCTTGGTCTATTCCACCGGTTTCCTTATATTTTTGCGCCGTTCCCGTCTTGCCGCCCACATTATAGCCCTCAACAAAGGTGTAAGGTTCAAGCTTGTTAGTCGCCTTTTCAAGTAAGGTATTTACCATTTGAGAGGTCGACGGTGATAGAACATTCGCTTTTTTAACAGGCTGCGTCTGAGAAACTACTTTCCCCTCGCAATCACAAATTTGTGAAACTATATATGGCGTAAAGAGGCTGCCGCCATTTGTTATACTTGAAACCGCACTTAAAAGTTGTATTGGAGTGACAGCTACCGCATGCCCGAAGCCCATTCTCGCCAAATCCACATTTTTAACAAGCTTCTTAGCCATTAAAATGCCTTTACTTTCCCCTGTTATAGTCACTCCTGTTGTCTTGCCAAGCCCGAACTTTTCCATATAACTATAAAATTTGTCTACACCAAGCCTAAGCGCGAGATCCATGAAACAGCAGTTGCAGGAGTTTTGGAAGGCTTCAATCAAGTTTTGGCTTCCATGCCCGATAGAACGCCAGCACTTAATCCTCACACCGTCAATAATTCTAAATCCCGGACAATAAAATCTGTCTTCAAAGTTTGTAAGTCCTTCTTCAAGCGCAGCTGCCACCGTTAGAATTTTAAAGGTTGACCCCGGCTCGTATACATCAGTCACAGGCTTAACTTTTGACTGCTCAAAAAGAGCGGTTAGATCATCTCTTGGCACTTCGTTAAGATCAAAGCTTGGTTTAGAAGAAAGGGCAACAATCTCTCCCGTTTTTGGCTTCACCATAAGGGCAGAAACGGCTTTTGCTTTCTGTTCAATCATGATTTTTTCTAGCGTCTGTTCTACTATAAGTTGAATTTTTGAGTTTAGCGTAAGAGTGAGAGAATCTCCGCTTGTTGCCCCGACATAGTATCGCAGCGAACCGCCAATCTCCTTACCTTGCAGGTCAGCTTGAACAAAACTGCACCCGTCCTCACCTAAAAGATATTTATTAAAATAGGCTTCGACACCACTTTGCCCCTCATTGTCGATACTGGTAAAGCCTAGCACCTGACTTGCAAGGTTTCCATAAGGATAGTATCTAGCCACATTTTCTGCAAGGTACACTCCTTTGATATTACAGCGGTATATCTTTTCAGCAACCTCACCTTCCACCTGCAACTTTATAAGGTTTTCGCTGACGCTTTTGTTTCGCACCTTGTCATACACTTTGGAAAAAGTCAAATCTAATGCGTCAGCAAGAATTTTTGCGGTAGCGGCGGCATCTTCCACCTCACGCGAACGGACAAATACATTGTAAGTTGTATAACTTACAGCAAGTGAAGCCCCCGTCGCATCATAGATTTCACCGCGCGGCGCTACTATCGCAAGGTCACGCGTCCACTGGTCTGTGGCTTTAGCTTGCAAGCTTTCTCCATTTATAATTTGAATTACAAAAAGGCGCACGCCAAGCGCGCAAAAAAGAAAGGATATCACCATAATGCATGCTGATATCCTTTTTCTAAAAGAATGAAGGGAATAAGGTGTAAGCAAATCAGCCTCCAAATATCCCCGCTATGAAATTACAAATTCGGTCAAACCAATTCGAGCTTTTTGCAACCTGGGCAGGCGGAACCTGTTCCACTGGGTAGGTTTCAAAAAGGTCGTTATAATTGCTTGCCGCGTCAAGTGTGCCAAGTTTAAAAAGGTAGTTTGCAAGGTTAAGTTCGTACGTTGCAGTAAGTGAAGCTATCGAATTATTAAGTGTGGTAATAGTCGCCACATTGTAAATGCCCCATATTGAACATACTGCAATCACTAGGCTAAACAGCGCTGTGCGAAGCTTTTTTAACCTTTTCTTTGGCTGAGGTTTTGCTTTCTCCTTTTCAAGCTTGTACACCTTAGCCTCTTCCTCTGCGCTCAAAGACTCAATAAAATCATAGTTGGGTTTTTCAATAATTTGAGAAGACTCTTTTGTTTGCTCTTGGATTTCGGTCTCTTGCACCTCAGGCTCTTTAAACGCAGTAGACGAAAAAGCATTTACTTCAATATGCTTTGGCTGAATTTCAGTAACAATTTCGTTCTTCGCTGTACTCGCTTCCTGCGGCTTTGTTTCAACCTCTTTCGGCTTTAACTTGCGCTCCGCAAACAAAGTTTGTTTCTCCATATATTCTATTCACCCCTTAAAAGTAGTATTACTATAACCTTTCCGCTACCCTTAGTTTAGCGCTTCGACTTCGGTTGTTTAAAGCGAGTTCTTCCTCTGAGGCAACAATCGGTTTTCGATTAACTAGCTTCACACTTGCCCTATGTCCACAGATACACACCGGTGTTTTAGGCGGACAGATACAATCGGTGGCAAGGTCTTTTAGAGTAGTCTTCACTATTCTATCTTCAAGACTATGAAAGGAAATTATTGCAATTCTTCCACCCGGCTTTAAAAGCCCCACCAAGTCTTTAAAACACTCTCCAAGCCCATCAAGCTCACCATTAACTTCTATTCTGATAGCTTGAAAAGTTTGTTGACTTACATTTCCTCTCTTAAACATAATTTTTTTAGGAAATGCGCTTTCAATTATTTCTTTAAGCTCAAATGTGGTTTCAATAGGTTTAATTTTTCTTGCACTTATGATTTTATTGACTATCTGCCTTGCGTTTGGTTCTTCTCCGTATTCATACAAGATTTTTACTAGGCTTTCGGCAGAATATTCGTTTACCACCTCTTTGGCAGTAAGGATTTGAGTTTGGTCCATTCGCATATCAAGCGGGCCATCGTGAAGAATGCTAAACCCCCTTTCCGCTTGGTCAATCTGGGGAGATGAAATTCCTAAATCCAGTAAAATTCCATCAACGCCGCTCACTCCTAAATCACGCAGTCGAGATGCTGCATTTTTATAATTGTCCTTGATAAGCATTTTGTTGTCAAAAGCTTTAAAACGTTCACTGCTTGCGTCTAACGCATTTTGGTCTCGGTCAAAACCATACAAAAAGCCACCTTTCAGTCTTTTAAGTATTTCCAAAGAGTGTCCGCCGCCGCCTATCGTACAATCAACATAGGTGCCAGAGGGCTTTATATCAAGTCCTTCTAGCACCTCGTTAAGTAAAACTGGTATATGTTTAAATTGCATCTTATGCTCCAATTTCAGCCTTTTTCTCAGTTATAACTTCCACCCAATCTGTTGTTGCAAATTGATTTTCGGCAAGTCCAAGTGCAAGTTTAGTGTTAACCTCATTTGCTATTGAATTGAACGCATCGCCAAACACAGCATTATCAAATTTAGCATTGCCTTTAAGAGCGTTAAGGAAATTACCAAGTTTAGTTGCGTCCATATCTTTAATGTCAGTAATGTCGTCTTTATAGAAAGCCATAAATGCTTCAAATACTGCGCAAACTGAATCTGCTTGATCTTTTTCGCCTGCAAACTGACTATCAGCTAATGTTATAGGTGCAATTTTGTTAGTCACAAGTTTATTCACATTTTCTACAAACTTAGTAAACAGACTATCTCTTAGCGTTGTAGTTGACTTAGCGTAAAGCATAGGTTTTAAAATTTGTGAAATTTCACCACTGGCAAGATTATCAAGTACGGTGTCAAAGTTGCCGCCACCAAGAACGATTTCAAGATAAGTTTGTTTCTCAGTTCCAATCTCGCCTTTATTAAGCGCGGTTAAGAGAGTTGCAACATTAGTCAAATCATTCTTCCAATCTTCATTTGTAGTAAGTGTGCTAAACTTAATCAAATCATTGTCTGCAAGTTTAGTTGTTATGGCCGATTTAGTAGGCTCTACTTGTACCAAAGGTAATAGTATTTTAGCAACTGCCCCCTCTTCTGCTTTTTCTGCATTGGCAAGTTTTTCAAGTGCTTGCGTCATATTATTAGCTGATATATCCTCATAAACATCAGCATCACGTAAAGCTGTGAGTGATGGAGCAATAAAGTCACAAAGTGCGCTATATGATTTAATTGTAACGCTGCTTCCATCTGCCGCATAAATCACTTCACTTTCAGCAGGGATTACAAAGCCACTATCATCTAAAAGAGGTTTTAATATGTTGTTGCCGTCACTGCCAACAAACTCGTCTATTGAAAGCATCTCATCAATAAGCTTTCCAAGATTTGAAAGTACGGTTGTTATATTGATAAGCTTTGGCTCTTGTGTCTGCTCAGAAGGCTGTGCCGCGGCAGGTTTTTCAATAAGAATCATCGGGTCTTTTAAAAGTTTTGTAATGTCAACTTCGTTCGCAACGCCAGCATAGTAAGAAATCACATTTGTAAGAGAGGTTGCCAAAGCTTCACTATTGTACTCTGGGTCACGACCATTTGCAACAAGTTCAGGATTTTCAACTATTTGTTTTGCTACAAGTTCTAAAACTGTATTAAGGCTATCTTTTACTACATTTGTGCTAAGCACTTTATTGAGCGCTGCATTAAGCTCAGTCTTCTTTTCTTCGGTATTAGTCAATTTAAAAAGTATTTCATTAATATCAGAAAGGTTAGTTATTTCATCCAACGCACCACTTTTAGCAAGTCCACTTGCCCCATCAAGCACGAGTTTTATATCATTTGAAAGATATCCGCCAAAAGTAACTTTATTTGTTTCCATATAATCGCGAACATTTAAGAACACATCTTTAAATTCTCCAAAGTTCTCAATATTAATTAGAGTATAATCTTGATAATTTACGATAAGCTCTGTTGCCATTTCGTCAAGCACAACTTTGAATAACCCGCTATCAAAGATACTATCAATTGAATTATTTAGCTTTTGGAAATTAATATTTGAATAGGTTTTTCCAGTTGCAAGATTAGAAATTTGAAGGTATGCGGAGTAAACATTGTTAATATTTGTTATGTCTTCTCTAAAATGAACCTTCTCACCTTCAAGTTCAAACTCAGAAAGATAGTCAAACATTAGGTTATCAAGCCCAAACATGTTTCCAATCACACCAAAGGCACTACTATCAATTCCGTTAATGGCATTAACTGCCGCATCTGGAATGCGCTGCCCAAGCAGACCTTTGCCGCTGTCTTCTGTGCTAACTGCCGCATCAACATAACTAACGCTAGACGAGTTTGTAAGGTCGCTAGCAAGGTCAATAAGGCTTACAAATGGCATGATTACAAACATCATTAAAACAAAAGTCTTAACCGCGTTTATAACTCCGCCTGTAATGCGATATTTCTTTTTTACATTACCTTCCTTATCTTTATTTTTAAGGAAAATAGAAGCGATAATGCGATAAATTAAATAAGTCACAAAGGAAACCGCAATAGCCATCAATAAAAAGACAACTACATTCATTATCGCATAAGGGAGCTTTGCGATAAAAGCTTGCATGTTCACGGTCATTGGAAAAGAGTTGTCACCAATGGCACCATTTATCCAATCAATAATCAATTGATTAAATGTCTGACCTTCAATTTTAACACCTAAAATAGCATTGGTCACTATACCGCAACAAAAGAAAGCAACCACTACTCCCGCCAAAGAAAATATTAGATTTGCGATAGATTTTTTTGCGCCTCGCCACATTCCTATCAAAAAGCCTAAGATAAGAATAACTACGAATGATATATTCAAAATAAGAGCAATTGTTCCAGCCTGCATAATTCCTCCTCAAATTTAATTATATAATACCCTATTTTACCTATTTTTCCAAACAAAATTTTGTCAAATAAAAAAGAAGCATCGAATGTGCTTCTTAATTTTACGCCTCTGCTTCGCATAGCTTTAAGTCAAGCGGAGTAAGTTTACACAGGTTTTCCTTTCCCCCGTACATACACCCATCATAAGCCGCCGCCATTTGCTCGGTTGTAAGGTTAAGCTTCCCTAGATAATTTTGTCGCACCTTAACAATCACGTTTATAACGCGAGAACGATAATCTTTTCCCTCAGTAATTATTTGGCACTTTCCGTAGCATGCCAAAACATCAAGTACACCTTTTGAAAGCACCTCTTGCTTATTAGGATAACCCTTCTCGCCATCCAATGCGGAGGAACTTATGCATTTTAAAAGTTCCATAGCTACAAAAAGATAGCCCTTTTCTATGCAGTCATGTAGCAGCACTTCGGACATATCTTGAAACTTATCGATGTAACTTTCATTGTCGCTATAATGTGACTGAATATAAAAAAGTGAAATAACACGCCTAATCGCACTCTTTTCATTGTGTACAATTCGCTGCAATTTGCGTGCATGTTCACTTTCAGGTGTTATTACTCTTTTATCATAAGCCGCATCATTAATAAATTTAATCTCCCCACAATCGGTAAGCGGCATTACCTTTTGTGCTTCTCTGTAAATAGTATCCGTCATTTTTCCTCCAACAAACTCCATGTTAACACTTTACATGTAAGTTAGTCAAAAAGAAAAATGTCGAAAATTGAGAGAAAATTTAGGTATTTTATGCCTTTTTTTGATATTTAACAGCCTTGTTCCATTCAAAAATGCCGGATACTTGAAAGACCATTTCGCTAAGACCTCCAACGAGGAAAAGTAAGCTGCCCAGATTTCCACCTGCGGCTGATAAAATCCAAAGCGAAACAAATACCACTTCATAGCCTATATAACCAAAAAATTGAAAACTGCTGCGCCTAAAAGCATAGTAATTGCCGACAAGATAACACACCGAAGACAATGCATTTAAAATTGGATACTCGCTGCCTGCGTAAAAAAGAATAGTACTATAAATTACAAGACCTATTAGCGAAATTAAAAGAGATAAACTCACCTCTCTTCCGCCAAGTTTTCTAATTAGCACATGATTATTTTTATCGTTCTTTTTCCACTCAAATAGGCTAATAAGGTGAATTATAATTACAAAAACAGACAGCGCCAGTTCCCCATAATATCTTTCTATCAGACAGATATAAATGTAAACGCCGTAACTTAAAATATCAAAAACAAAAGTTATCCATTTCCCCTCAGCTGTAAACTTAGAGGAAGCGATTCCTAAAATCACGCTTGCAAAAATAAGCCAAGTCATAAAACTTGAATAACATATTGCAAGCACCATACACACGAGAAAACTTATTACAAAAAATATGTTTGAAAAATTTAAAAACTTTTTCATAATCTCATTGTATGTTAGACTTTGCTCTCCTGCCATAAGTTTTGAGGATATTGTCCGTTGTCACGCAAAGCCTTAATTGCAGAGATAACCATCTCCCTTTCCTCTTTATATGTCATGCCATACCACTGAGAAGAAGTTTTGAGTATCTCAACAGATGCTCTGCCTTTTTCTACCATATTGCCAAGCTCAGTCGGCAGTAAATATTCACAGCTGTCAAGCCTCGAAAGATTTGCTTTTATAAAAGGTTCAAACTGCTCATCAAGATAATCAATTAGTGCCTTTTTGAAACCAAATATACTCATTGACACAACTTGATTTGGGCTTATCTGCCTTTCCTGTCCACCGTCAATTGGGCAAGCAAGTATTTTGCCATTATCCTTTCTTATTATACTTTCGGTTATCGAGGTCAAAAATCTTCCACCCTCGCACACGCCACGCTTAACAGTTCCATGCTCACTAAGTGTGTTTACTGCACTATACCCCGCCATACAAAAAGCTGTTTTTTCATCATTGCCTTTTAAGAAATCAGCAACCACTCGAAGCGCATCATAACCATAAAAGTCATCCGCATTAATTACCGCAAACTTATCGCTAAGTTTTCCCTTGCAACATAAAAGCGCATGCCCCGTTCCAAAAGGCTTAACTCTTCCGTCAGGGAAAGGATATGCCTTAGGGAAATTATCATTGCTTTGGAAAGCATACTCAACTTTGATTTTGTCTTCAATGCGCTTGCCAACCGTTTCTCTAAAAGTTTCGTATGTTTCCTCTTTAACGATAAACACGATACGATCAAAGCCGCATCGTATCGCATCGTAAATTGAGTAGTCAATAATAAAGTTTCCATTCTCATCAATAGGTGTAAGCTGTTTAAGTCCACCAAAACGGCTACCCATGCCAGCAGCTAAAATTACTAAATCCATATTTCCCTCCTATCTATTTGTTTCAGTTACAACTACAATATTTATTTTTTCAATTTCTACCCCCGTTTGCTCATATATAATTGTCATTATTTGAGCCTTGTCATTGACCCCAATATGTCGTGAGGCAAAAACCATGATTCCGCTCTCTTCTATCTTGACATAAAAACCCCCAAATTTACAGTCATTTAATAGCGAATCAATCACCTTTTCTTTATCGATAATTTTTTGAAGATTTTCCTTATCAGCCTTTGCCTTAGCTACCTCATCGGCAGATGAATCAGAACTTAAAATAATCTCATCATAGGCTGATATTTGATTCGCACGCTCGACATCTCTCAGTTTTTTACCTTCATCTGTCGGATAACTCACTTCAATTTCAGGCTCTTTTGGAGGCTGCAACGGCTGAGTTCTCTCTGGCAATGTCTGCAAAATTTTTATGTTTGAAATTTCAAGACCATATTGCTGTTGAATAATTGTGTAAATTATCGCAGTTTTATCTTCGGTTAAATCTTTGTATGTCCCAATGATAACTTTTGCGTCATTTTCGGTTAAAATAACCAAGCAGTCATCAAATTCATGCGCAATCAGCAACTGTTCACACGCTTCTTCTTTCTCAATGATTTTTTCAAGAGCAGCCTTGTCTGCCTTAGCCTGCTCAATTTCACTTTCAGTCGAGTTTGAATTTTCAATCACTGAAATATAGTCCGTCAACTGTTGCTCATGCGCTAAATCCCGCGCGCGTCGCTCAGATGATATACAAATTGGTTGGTTCAATAATAAATGTAGGCTCACCGCAAAGCCGACTGCAAACATCACCACTAGTACCGATAAAATCGCTATAACACATATCTGCCACTTTTTCATATTTCAATTTTATCATTTTATCTTTCATAAAGTCAAACTATATTGTGCATTTGAACTAAGTCATTTTCCTTTCAGATTATTCATATTATAATCACTCATTTCATTGACTTTTTGCACCAATTTATCATATAATAAAGGCGTAAAAGGAGGGATGAAAATGGACTTTATGTTTTGGGTTTGGCTTGGCGTAGTTGTAGTCAGCGCGGTTATTGAATTTATATCCATGGACTTGACTTCAATTTGGTTCACTGCCGGCGCGGTCATACCATTTATTCTTTCAGCGATAAACGGTATCCACTGGGCAATTCAAGTCAGCATATTTGTAGTTCTCACGGTTGTGTTTATCTTTGCACTACGGCCACTTGCGAAAAAGTATCTTCTTAGAAACGCGAATGAAAAGACTAACCTAGACGCAATTATAGGCAAGCAGTACAGACTGCTGTCACCTTGCGATAAAGAAAATCCGGGTTCAGTAAAAATAAACGGCGTGGTTTGGAGTGCAACCGAGGAAAACGGAAAACAAATTGAAAAGGACCAGTTCGTTGAGGTCGTAAAAGTCAACGGAAACAAACTTGTTGTAAAACAGGCACAAAAGGAGGATTAATTATTATGCCAGCATGGGGAATTGTATTAATAGTTTTAGGAGCACTTATTGTAGTAGCTTTTGCATGCTCAATAAGGATAGTTAGACAGGCTAACGCTGTCGTTGTTGAAAGACTTGGTAAATATTGTAAAACGCTTGAAACAGGTATTCACCTTGTTATACCTTTCTTCGACCGCACAAGTAAACCTATCTCACTTAAAGAAATCGTTGCGGACTTTAAACCACAACCAGTTATTACAAAAGATAACGTTACAATGCAAATTGACACAGTAGTATATTTTCAAATAACAGATGCGAAATTGTTTTCATACGGAGTTGACTCACCTATTAAAGCTATTGAAAACTTGACCGCAACCACCCTTCGTAATATCGTCGGCGAACTTGAACTTGATGAAACCCTCACCTCTCGCGACACTGTAAACACAAAGATGAGAGTTATTCTTGATGAAGCGACTGACCCATGGGGAATTAAAATCAACCGTGTGGAACTTAAAAATATTCTTCCACCAAAAGATATTCAAGAAGCCATGGAAAAACAAATGCGTGCAGAGCGTGAACGCCGCGAACAAATTCTTCGTGCAGAGGGTGAAAAGAAATCAAGCATTTTAGTTGCCGAAGGTGAAAAGCAGGCAAAAATCTTGCAAGCTGAGGCAGATAAACAAGCGAAAATCTTGGCAGCAGAAGCAGAAAGAGAGGCACTCATCGCAACCGCAAAAGGTGAAAGTGAAGCTATCAATCTTATCAATAAGGCAAACCCAAGTGCAGCCTATGTAACAATGCAAGGTTTTGAAGCACTCAAAAAACTTGCTGAGGGCGAGGCTACAAAGATTATAGTTCCAAGCGAAATTCAAAATGTGTCTGGACTTCTCGCAAGCATAACCGAAACAATTAAAGACCCTAAAAAGAAGTCAGATAAAAAATAAACAAAAAGAGAGGCAAACCTCTCTTTTTTTATGTTTAAATTTTTAATTACTCACACGGAAGCTCCCTTCCCGCCAAAGCAACCCTCGAAACTAAAAAATTGTGTACTTTCATCACTTTCTGTTTATATGTTCATTTAAATCATTTAAAACCTTTCTATGTGTCTGCGAAATTCCATTGACATTCGATAAATGTTTTTTCATTTCTGCAATGGAATGAGCTGCTTTTAAAATATTTTTTCTTCTTTCAACATGTCCATTGGTTAAATAATAGTTGGCAGTAACAAAAGGAACAGAATTTGCCAATAATATTTCCAATATGCTAAGAAGCACCTCCGGATTTCGGGATGCCATTTTGAAGCAATCAGTGTAAAAACAAGAGTGTTGATCTAAGGCATTTTTTATCTGCTGTGCTAGCCCTTGTTCAATATTCTCGCTATAACCATCTATTATTGAAATGGTAAAAGATTCAGAAGGAATTATTTTTTTAAACAAATCATTAGAAAAGTTTTTTTCGTCCACTTTCGTATATCGAGGATATGCACAAATATTATCCTTTGAGTTTGCCAAGGCTTTTAAAGCATTCCAAGCAATAGGGTATTTGTTTGACAGATTAAAATAAATGTTATCTTTCAAATCAATCGGTCTATCTTCTAATGTACCTAAATTATAATCTTTAAAAAATTGAACGGCAGAACTCGTCAATTTGATTACTTGTGAACTAGACAGTTCTTTTTTTAGTCCGGTTTTTAAAAACGCTTCGCTCTGTAAAGATTTAAATGGGCTATTTCTAAGTGTTAGCACCACAAAAGATTTTGTTTCAGTGGAGGCGTCCGGTTGATAAAACGGAGCTTCCTCAGAAACTAAAAGCATAAAAACATTCTTATATTCCTCATCATTCCAAAGTTGCAGAGCGGAAATCATCTGTTTTTCTACAACTTCACAAAGGTATTGCAAATATTGCTCAGGAACCTCAAATTTTCTTAATTGAGGACTCAGTACATTTGTTAAGTAATCAGAAACCACCTTTGACATATTTATCCCCCTTGTCATGCAAACCGCAAAATTCAGCGATCTCACTACCCTCTCTTTATTATGAATCATAATACAACATTTGCGCTAAAAATACAACACAAAACGCATATTGTACAAAAATACTTCTTGTACAATATAGTTGCGTCAACAAACCACAAAGTCTTTTTTTGATTTTTTTGTTTTGATAACGCGACGAGCCGAACTTTGATTGTGCTTGCACAAAATCATAAGTGAGCGAGGATGCGTTATATCGTAGATATTTTGCGCCGGCAATTTTTTTGATAAAAAATCAAAAATAATCAAAATAAATTAAAAATAAATCAAACTTTGATTTCGCGACACTGTTTTGATTTTGCGAAATCAAAGATTTTAAATTATTAGGCATTTTATTATATTTCTAAAGACAAAAAGATGGCCGAATGATCTGTAATTCTATTTGTTGTTCTTGTTTCGTGAACAAAGTTGCATTGTTTTATATTTAAAGAATTTGATGCAAAAAAATAATCATATCTATAACCATCGTTAGTTCTACCAACCCAACTATAATCATTAATATTTTTATTGCAGTAAGAGAAAGCATCTACATAACCTAACTCAATAAAAAGATCATAAAATCGATATTCCCAATTTAGAAAAGTTGAATAATGAGGGATATGATCTTTACTCAAGATATTGAAATCCCCACAAACTATGCGATTATTTTGAGAGGTATTTTTTAAATAATTCGCAACTTCAATACAAAAATCTTTCTTTCGAGATATTTTTTCTATACTTGAATCTCTTGACGGAACATATAACCCAATTATATTTATATTTTGCGATTCGTAGACTATTTCGCAGCCCGCAAATCTAGAATAATATTTGTCTTCCATATTAAAAATTGAATAAGTTTTTACAAAAGGTATTTTGCTCACTATCATTACGCCCAAGTCGTTGGTGGTCGATTGTGGGAAGTAAACATAATATTGTCTTGATGCGTTAAGTGAGAACAAATCATATCCGTAATTTTTAAAATAATCCTCAATAAAATGACAACCTTCGCTATTTTTTGTTTCAGTTAAAACAAAAATATCTTCATCGCGTTGTTCAAGCCATTTAACTTGCTTATGTGCCCTTTCTAATGAAGGATTACCTATATTTAACGTTAACACTTTTATTTCTGACATTTTTGTCCTCACACAATAAAAAAGACTTTTTAGTTAGTATATTTGGTGCTCCCGTCAGGATTCGAACCCGAACAAATGGTTCCGAAGACCATTGTGCTATCCATTACACCACGAGAGCATAGTTTATTTAGTTGTTAATTTGGGTCTGAGGAACCATTTGTTCATGGGGAGCCCTAAAAATGACTTGTTCATTTTTGGGGAGCGGAGCCGACAAAAGCAAGAGCGAATAAGACTTTGAAAAAGTCGATAGCGTTTGTCTTTTGTAACGGCGAGCAGGTTCCGAAGGCCATTGTGCTATCCATGCTCGCCACGAGAGCATAGTTTATTTAATTGTCAGTTCTATTTTGAGTAAACCGCCACTAGACAAGTTTTATTATATCTTTTCAATCCTTAAAAGTAAAGTAATTTTGTGTTTTAAGGCTTAATTTCGATATTTTGTTTGATTTTTTATGTCAAAAATGGTAACCTAATGCTAAGAGGTACAAATATGAGCAAATTAAAAAAGACCATTATTTATGCTTTGCTTCTTACTATTGTTGGTTACGCAGCCGGCTTTGCAGTAACCTATTTCACTAGTGAAGCAAAAGATATTGTCGCAGCGCTTACTGGTAGCATGACACTAATTTTTGCGGCAGTCGGATTTCTCGGAGGAGTTATTTTAGGTTTATCTTCAAAAGCCAAAAAGGAAAATGTCAAAAATGAAGGTAAAACAGCATCTGGCGACAAATTTGAAATCCAACACGACTCCAAATTTATCAGCATGGACAAACTTAAAACTGACCCTGACCTTCTTTATACCACATGGGATCATTTGCCAAGCATGCAAAAAACAGGTTTCGTATTTAGGAACAAGATTGTTGGTGGCAAATATGAAATCAACATGAAAAACGAAAGCCATACCCTTGTTATTGGTACAACTGGTACTGGTAAAACCCAAATATTTGCAAACCCTACCGTGCGAATTCTCGCTCACTCGGGCGAAAAGCCAACCCTTGTTATGACAGACCCGAAGGGCGAGCTTTATGCGGACAACGCAAACATTCTTAAAAAAGAGGGCTATGAAATAGTTGTACTGAACCTTGAAGATCCATACTCTTCTACAAGATGGAACCCAATGGAGATCGCCTATAAGACCTATGAAAGAGCAGGCAATTTGGCAAGAGAAGTTAAAAAGTTTTCAAACTGCACTCCTAGGGATATGGGTTACAAAACTTTCTCAGCTGATGAACTCGGTGGCGCTGAATACGGCGATACTTGGTATGGCTTTGAGGGCAAGGCATTTCCGAACAATGAAATTTTAAAGAAAGAGCTTGAAGCAAGAAAAATGCAACTTGAAACCGAAGCCAAAGCAGACCTAAGAAATATTGCAATTTCACTTATTCCTATTAATAAATCTGAAAAAGACCCGTCATGGGCTCAAGGCTGTCAAGACCTTGTTTCAGGTATTATGCAAGCTATGCTTGAAGATAGCCGAAATCCAGAACTTGGAATGACGCTTGACAAGTTTAACTTCTTCAACCTTTATAAAATCGCAATGTATCGTGATAGCGGCGGTGGAGATGGCTTGCTTCAAACGCTAACCCGCTATGGTGAAGGACGTGACCCAGTAAACAGCAGCGTACATGACCTTATGTCAGCAGTCTGCGGCACTAGCCCAACAACGCAAAAGTCCTTCCTTGCAACACTCGGTTCAGGGCTTGGACAAATGCTTGGTGATGAAGGTATCCAATATATGACCTGCGGAACAGGCAGTGACAACGTTGACTTTAAAAAGATTGTAGACAAACCAACCGCATTCTTCATCCGAATCCCAGACCACAAAACAGAACGCCACCCGCTTGGAGTTCTCTGCGTGGCTCAACTTTACAAGGTACTTGTTGACCTTGCTAACAACACAATAAATCCAAAAACTGGCAAAACAGGAACGCTAAAACGTAAAGTATTCTTCATCCTTGACGAATTTGGTAACATGCCACCTATCCCTAACTTTGGAACAATGGTTACAGTATCGCGTTCACGTGGAATGTTCTTTGAAATCGTTCTTCAATCCTACAAACAACTTGACATTAAATACGGGCAAGATGAAGCTCAGAATATTAAGGGTAACTTCCAAACCGAAGTGTTCCTCGGCTCAGAAGATCCAAGTACTATTCAAGCGTTTAGTGAAGCCTGCGGTGAGATAACAGTATTCCATGACGAAGAGTCCAAGTCTAAATCTGAACAGGACGGAAAGAAGAGCGAAAGCACAAACACCTCCACTCAACGTACCCGTCGTCCACTTATTGACAAAGCTGAACTTCGCACCCTTCCTCAATGGACAGTAGTTGCCAAGATCTTCCGAAAAGAAATTTTGAAAGAAGAGATGACACCTTTCTTCCAATGCAAATTTATGGAGAAAGATCCTGCCACTGCTCCAACTGCACTTTCAAAGAGCTTGGACAAGAATGCAATCTACTACGACATTGCAGAGCGTAACAAAAAGGTTCTTAAACCAAGAAATCCTTTTGATAGATTTTAAAGAAAAGACCGATAAAATTTCGGTCTTTTTTGTTGCACAAGTTTAGCCCGCTTCATATACAAGTAATAGAGGGCTAAAAAGTAAATGGAATATAACGACGAAAAGCTTATGTCCATGGAAGGCTATGCTACCATGGCAAAGGCTTACTCGCAAAGTTTAAAAGATAGGGGCTTTATTTTCATTCAGTTCGACGGAAATGAAAATGAAGTTCTCATAAACGAAGTGGCAACGCTTTTTTGCAAAATTAAAAGCAGCCTTCTTTATCTATCCGGTTTCTTAGATACCGGCAGACTTTACGAGCTTACCCAGCGTCAAATAAATGCATTCCTTTCACTTTATCCCTCTATAAGTGATCTTCCCACCTATCCCATTTCTGGTGATAAGACCCGATGCTTTCTTAACATGCTAAGCCTGGAAAGTTTGCTTATCTCTAAGCTAATTACTCTGGGCGATCAATCTCCTTTTTCTAATCAAATCTCCAAACTTGTACACCAAAGATTATATTTAACCAGCGAAATTTACAAAATAAAGGGACTTATATCCTAAGTCCCTTTTTTTATTTCGGTTGTTTCATCTTATCAATAACAATCGGCACGCTTTGATCAACCGCTCTTCGTAAATCTCTGAAATATTCAGGCTTGAACGGATCATAAACATCCCTAGTCTTTGAAATGGCTGCCGCGTCTAACCCAAGCTTTTCTACAAGCTGCTCGCAAATCGCCTGCCCTATAATGTAAATATAGTTATATTCATCTATGTTATTGTAGTATTTTATCTTTCCAAACTCAGCGTGATCTACAAACTGGTCATAAGCATAACCAAGGAAAAATTGAAGCTTTTCGATTGCAAACTCGTTCCCTTGTGCTGCTGAAAGAATTTCATAATGCATATATTTGCGGTAGTCCTCATCAAGCGCACGCTCCGCACCACTGCGATAGTAATATGCAGCAAGGTCCTGCATAATAGGGTCGCCCTCACTTGCTTTTTTCACCACCTCATCAAAAAGTCGCAAAAATTCAGAGCGACTGCGATCAAGTGCGTCGTTCAGCTTTTTTCGTTCTTCCAAGAATTTAGAGTACCCTTCTTTTCTAGGGATAAAATCGTTATAGTCCAAAGCCATTCTCCTTAAATTAAGTATAACACTTATTTTTATTTATTTCCAAACTTTTTTATCTACTTTCGCGTTAATTTAACTAGCGTTTCGAAATTTGCAGTACGCGGAAACATATCAAATAAGGTTATATCATCCACTTTAAATGTGTCAAGCCTAGATAGGTCACGAATAAGCGTTGCGGGATTGCAGGAAATATAGATAAGCTCTTTTGCCCTGCTTTGCTTTATAGCTTCGCAAACACGCTCATCACAACCCGCGCGCGGCGGATCTACAATTATTGCATCATAATCACTAAGTAGCGGCAGCGCCTCAGCGCAATCACCATGTACATTTGTAAGAGCGGAGAGGTTGTTGTCCTCTTTTAGTTTCTCGGCCGCTCTATGCTCTGCTGTCCCTAACTCAATCGCTATCACTTCTTTGCCAGCGCGAACAAGTAATCCACTTAAAAAGCCGCTCCCGCTGTATGCGTTTATAACCTTTTCACCGCTTATACATTTAATTGCTTTATCATAAAGTTTGCTTGCTACTAGGTCATTAACCTGCCTAAACGCTTCCACCTTTTGCGCGCAAAGAAGTCCACTTTCTTCTAGTTGCGGTTCAAGCTGCCCATGGCAACACTCTATCTCTTTGCCCGCTACTGATTTGTATATATAGCAGTTTCGACCGAGTAAAAGCGCAAGTCCGTCAAAGTTAACTTCTTGCGGTCGCGGGAAGATAAACCATAAAAGTATTTTTTCGCCCGCACGTTTTATTATAACATTCACAGGTCTAAGGTGAGTTAACCTCAAAAAGTTGTCTACTTTTGAAAGCACCTCGTTCATTTCGTCATCTATTAAAAGACATCTTTTTATAGGAATAAGTTTATTACTCCCCGCACAACAAAGCGACAAGCCGTAATCCGAGTAAAATAATTTTATCTTATTTCTATAACCGTATTCGCGCGGTGATGCTATGACTTCAATTTCTTTTTCTACTCCAAGCTTTGCAAAATGGCGGGCTAATATTTGCTTTTTAAGGTCGAGTTCTTTTTCATAACTTATATGTTGAAAATCACAACCACCACATTTTGCAAAATAGGGACATGGCGGACTTTGCCTATCTTTTGAAGGCTCTACTATCTTTTCTAATCTACACTTTATATACGATGAGGTTGTTTTAACTTCTTCTACTTCAACCTCTTCCCCAACTAAAGAGTATGGCACAAAGCAAACTTTGCCATCCTTTCGTGCTACGCCCTCGCCGTTATATCCAAAATCTTCAATTCTCATTAGCCAAGTTTTCCTTCAATTATGTCAAGCACTTTTTCACGTCCTAGCCCCGTCTCGCTACTTGTCAAAATAATCAGCTCACTTCGAACGCCTAATGCCGCAGCAATAACAGCCTTTTGTTTGTTCTGCGCAGAGCGAGAAAGCTTGTCCGCTTTGGTAGCAAGTATCAAAAATGGAAGCTTGTTATAAACCAAAAACTCTATCATATGCTTGTCAAGCTCGCTCGGCTGGTGCCTAATGTCAAGAAGAACAAATACGCAGTTCAGGCTTTCGCTGCCAACTAAATATTCCCCCATAAGCCCAGCCCAAACATTGAGGTGACTGCGCCCAACTTTTGCATAGCCATACCCCGGCAAATCTACAAATCGAAAACTATCATTTAT